>JAFAAS010000077.1 GCA_023426435.1 Verrucomicrobiota bacterium
GGTGTGGGCGGGGAGAGCTCTTGCGGGCGTTGCGGCCCGGGCGCGGGGTGGGTGTGGATTTCAGCGAAAAGATGCTGGCGCAGGCGCGGGCGGCGGATCCGGCGGGGGCGTGCGAGTATCGGTTGGAAGAGGCGGGCGAAGTGAGCGGTGGGGAGGCGTTCGATTATGTGGTGTTGGATTTTTTGGTCGGATATTTGCGGGATGTGCAGGCGGGTTTGGAGCGGTTGCGCGGGGTGGCGGAGCCGCGGACGCGGTTGTGCATCACGTCGGTGAATGTGGTGTGGACGCCGATGTTGGCGGTGGCGCAGTGGTTTGGCGCGGTGACGCGTCAGCCGCCGAGCAACTGGCTGTCGACGGGGGATTTGATGAACCTGCTGGAGTTGTCGGGGTGGGAAGTGGTGCATCGCAGCACGGAGCAGATCTCGCCGGTGCGCGTGCCGCTGGTGAGCGGGTTCTTCAATCGATTTTTAGTGCGGCTGCCGCTGCTGCGGCATTTGGGATCGACCTTGTATCTGGTGGCGCGGCCGCGGGTGGAGTTGGGGGCGTCGAGCTTGACGGTGTCGGTGGTTGTGCCGGCGCGAAACGAAGCGGGGAATATTCGGGCGGCGCTGGAGCGGATTCCGGTGATGGGCGCGGGGACGGAAGTGATCTTCGTGGAAGGTAACAGCAAAGATGATACGTGGGCGACGATTCAGCGGGAGGTGGCGGAGTATCGCGGGCCGTTGAAAGTGCGGGCAATGCAGCAGCCGGGCCGGGGGAAGTGGGACGCGGTGCGGACGGGGTTCGCGGTGGCGACGGGCGACGTGCTGGTGATCCAGGATGCGGATTTGACGGCGCCGCCGGAGGATTTGCCGAAGTTTTTTGCGGCGATCGCGAGCGGGACGGCGGAGTTCGCGAATGGCAGCCGGCTGGTGTATCCGATGGAGAAGCAGGCGATGCGGTTTCTGAATTTGATCGGAAACAAGTTCTTCGCGCTGGCGCTGTCGTTTGTGCTGGGTCAGCCGATCAAGGACAGTTTGTGCGGGACGAAGATGCTGTTGCGAAAGGATTATCAGCGGATTTTGAAGCGGATCGAAGAGCTGGGGGATTTCGATCCGTTTGGGGATTTCAACCTGCTGTTCGGGGCGGCGTTATTGAAACTTCGGATACGTGACGTGCCGGTGCGTTACAAAGATCGCACGTATGGCGAGACGAACATCTCGCGGTTCAGGCACGGCTGGCTGTTGTTGAAGATGACGGCGTTTGGGCTGGTGAAGTTGAAGTTTGGGCGGGGGTGAGAGCTTCGTTGCGGCGGACGTAGAGGTAGAGCGCGGCGAGCGCGATGAGGGTCATGGCGGTCGCGGCGATCATGCTGATGTTGATGGGAGCGGGGCCGTGGTAGGCGAGCCAGGTGGTGGCGAAGTAGGCGATGTGCCAGCCGAGCAGCGGGAAGCGGAGGAAGGCGGGCAAGTCGAGAGCGAGGATGACCGAGATCGTGAAGAGCACGAGCGGAAGAGCGTAGGCGCCTTGATGGATCAAAGTGGACGAGCGGATGAACATGAGCGCGATCCACACTGCGAACGTGAGTGCGCTCCAGATGAGTCCGCGGAGCAGGAACGGTGGCGTGGGGCGGCGAAGACGGTGGGGAAGGAAACGTGTCAGCAGCCAGAGCGGCCAGGCGAACAGCAGAACGCCGAAAGCGCGGAAGAGAAAAAAGAACTCTTCGCCGCGGCGGTGCGCTGAGGTGGCGGCGGAGAGATCGAAGATTTCGCGAAAGTTGCCGCCGATGGTCATGAAGAAATTCGCGCGACGCGTGGCCCACCATTGTTCGAGGGTGAGCGGGCGATAGGCGTCGCGGAGCGTTTCCCACGTGCCGCGGGCATCGATATCGATGACGCCGCCGAGGTGCCATTTCAGGAGGCGATTGCCGGGGGGATCGATGAAGCGCTGGTAAAGAATCCAAGGCAGCGCGAGCAGGGCAAAAGTGACGAGGAGGGCGGGGATGTTTCGCCGGTTGGGTGCGCGGAAGATCAGCCAGGCGGCGCCGAGGCCGAGCAGCGAAAATGCGGTGGAGCCATGGGCGAGCCAGGCGCAGGCGGCGCAGGCGCCGGCGAGAATGCCGTCGAGTCGGGTGGCATCGGCGCGCGGTGCGAGAACGAATAAACCGGCGAAGACGGTGAAGGCGGCGGCGATGAGTTTGGGCCAGACGAAGATCGTGTGGTGAAGGGCAAAGCCCCCGACGCCGACGAGAAGGATGCAGCCGAAAGCGGTGTGACGATTGCGACCGAGGGCGCGGGCGAGCAACCAGACGGCGGGGAGCCAGGCGAGTTGCGCGAGGGTGCCGAGGCATTGGTAGGCGAGGCGCGGCGGCAGGTTGATGATTTCGGCCCACGGAAGAACGAGGAGGTAGAGGCCGCATTGGAGCGGGGGGCGGTCGCTGCTGAGCCAGTCGCCGGCGAAAGGAGGCGGGCGATCGCCGGCGAGAAGGCGTTCGCCGAGGAGCGCGGGAAGGATGGGGTCGGGGGGAAGTTGGTGAACGAAACGGATCGCGGAAGCGTCGCCGTAATCCTGCGTGAGAATCGGTGTGTAAAGCAGGCTGAGATAAAACGCGCCGGCGAGTAGGACGACGAGGAGAGGCGCGGCGGCGGAGCGGAGATGCGGACGGATGCAAGGACGTCGCGCGAACCAAACGATGGCGAACCAACACGCGGAGGCGACGGCGAAGGCGAAGAGGCGGCCGAGGGTTGGGTGAAAAAACGTGAGGTAAAAGGCCGCGTAGCCGAGGGCGGCGGTGACGCAGAGCGGGATCGTGAGGAGGAGGCGCTCGTCGGTGACGGTGCGGGAGCGGAGCCAGAGCGTGGTGGCGAGAACGGGCGCGAGCAGAATCGCGAGGACGACGAGCCAGGCGAAGAGGAGAAGCGGGACGGACGGGTTCATCGCCGCAGCGGCAGGTCGAGAATACTGAGGAGGAAGCTCATCAGGATTATTTGACAGCCGAGCGTGAGAAACACGCTACCGGGAATGACGAGACGCAGGAGTTCGCCCGGGGCGAGATTGCCAAAAGCGTGGCCGCTCCAGACGTCGACGGCGTGAAGGGAGAGCGCAAGACCGGAGAGAGCGAGGACGGCGCCGAAGGCGAGGCCGCGTTCGAGATTGAGCCAGCGGAGCGGGCGTTCGAGTCGGGGATCGGCGGGGAGCAGGCCGGAGTTGATGGCGAAGATTTTGGTGAAGACGGCGAACGTGACGGCTTGGAAGCCGATCAGGACGGCCATGGCGGCGAAGATGAGCGTGTGGACGTCGAACGTGATGGCGCCGATGCGCAACGGGCCGCGGACGAGGAGTGCGGCGATGAGGAGGCCGCCGAAGAAAAGCGCGAGGCCGGGCTGGAGGAAGAGCCAGCGGGGCGAGAAGAGGAGCATGAAGCGCAGGTGGCGCCAGCCGTCGCGCCACGGGCGAAGGTGCGGCGGGCGGCTGCGTCCGTCGGGGCGGAGCGTTGTAGGGATTTCGGTGATACGCAGGCCGAAGAGCGTGGCCTTGATGACCATCTCGGAGGCGAATTCCATGCCGGCGGTGCGGAGTTCGAGGCGATTGTAGGCGTCGCGGGAGAACGCGCGGAGCCCGCAGTGGAAGTCGCGGATGGGACAGCGGAAGAAAAGACGACCGATGCCGGAGAGGAGCGGGTTGCCCAGGTAGCGGTTTTTCCACGGCATGGCGCCGGGCTGGATGCCGCCGAGGAAGCGGTTGCCCATGACGAGATCGTAGCCGGCGCGGAGTTTGGCGACGAAGCAGCCGGCGTGGGTGAAATCGTAGGAGCCGTCGGAGTCGCCCATGAGGATGTAGCGACCGCGGGCGGCGGCGATGCCGCCCTGAAGGGCCCGGCCGTAACCTTTTTCGGATACAGGGATGACGCGGGCGCCGAGGCGGGTGGCGATTTGTTGGGAGCCGTCGGTGGAGCCGTTGTCGGCGACGATGACTTCGCCGGAGATATTTTGTTCGCGGAGAGCGCGGAGAGCTTCTTCGACGCAGCCGGCGAGGGTCTCGGCCTCGTTGAGGCACGGCATGACGATGGTCAGCTCGAGAGAGGTGTCGGCAGCGGCGGGAGATTCCATGAAGCGCGTCAGGGGCGGGCGGTCGCGGTGAAGCGAAGTCGAAAGTGAAGCGCGGAACCAATCACGAGGAAGGCGAAGCCGGCGAGCGCGAAGGCGAGGTGGTGTTTCAGGATTTTTTCGGCGAGCCAGGTGAGCCGGCCGAGTTCGACCGGGTGGGAGATTGCGAACCAGGCGGAAAGATCGTCGTCGCTGGCTTCGAGCCACCACACGCCGCGCGGGCGGAAGACGGTGATGTTTTTCCAGCGTTCGCCGGGAGGCGAGTCGGGGTGGAGTTCGAGGGCGGTTGAGCGCGTGTGCGCGGAGAGGAGGAGTTGGGCGTCGGGTTTGCCGAGGTCGCCGGCGATACGGAGGCGGAGGATGGGGAGGGTGGAGTCGGGTTGTGGATCGCTGCGCCAGTGGACGGCGTTGGGAGAGGAATGCGTGCTGAAGGCGATGGGGAACGGCGAAGGGAGGAGGGAGGCGGGGACGTTGCGCGGTGGGGGCACCGCGCCTCCATGGGCGGAAGTGATGGACGGAGAAAGGTCGATGGGAGGGCGGATGGAGGGAGGGAGAAGAGCGCGGAGAGCGGGGGAGGAGAGACGTTGGAGGAGGACGTTGGAATCTGGATACGGCAGATCGGGGAAGGTTTTGCCCGCGAGGTGTTGCGGGTCGTTGGTGGAGAGATAGCGGCGGAGATTTTCCTCCTGAGAGGCGAACTGGGTGCGACGCGGGAGGATGATGCCGTGCCATTGGTCGCGGGCGAGGTGAGCGAGGGCGAGCGCGGTGACGGCGAACCACGTGGTGAGCACGGCGCGGCGGAAGCGGAGGCGCGGGATCTGGGTGAGGAAGATGAAAGCGAGGGCGACGTGGACGACGAGGAGGTCGAGGTAGCGCGAGGACGTGACGCTTTGGGTGCCGCGGGCGTAGGCGAGAGCGGCGAGTTGGAGGGCGGTCCACGCGAGCAGGGCGACGAGGAGGAGATCGATCGGCTGGTGGCAATCGCGGAGGAGTCGAATGACGAAGAGGGCGGTGGGGACGAGGATGAGCGGGAGCCAGAGCGGGGCGGGCCAGGTGAAGAGTTGGAGCGTGGCGAGAAGGAATTCGGCGGCGGATTGAGCGTGAAGAGGGGCGTGTCCGGGGACGACGGTGCGGAGCGACCAGCCGAGGACGATAAACGCGATCGCGAGTGCGGCGCTGGAGAGTTGTTGGGCGGTGAGACGGCGCGTGCGAAGAAACTCGACGGCGAGGGCGCAGAGGAGTGCGACGGAGGAAGCGACTCCGGACGCGAGGCTGAAGAGGGCGAGGACGGCGGAGAGTTGTCCGATGAACCAGCGGATGGAAAAGCCGGGGGAGCCGAGGGTGAAAACGAGATGGCCGAAGGAGAAAAGGAGGAGGAAGTAGAATTGGATTTGGAAAGCGCCGAGGGTGTTTTCCCAGGCGAAGGGGAGGGCGTGGAGGAGAAGCAGCAGGAAAGCGAAGGCGAGAAGGAGCGGGCCTTGGAGCCAGCGGCGCGAGAGCAGGAGGAAGCAGACGGCGAAGGCGGTGTGGACGACGGCGTTGGCGACGAGGGTGACGAAGCCGCTCCACTGGCCGTTGGCGGCGACGAAGGCGAGGGACCAGAGCTTGGTGGTGACGAGGCGGTGCTCGTTATGTGGATACAGCAGGTCGGCGGCGGTGAGGCGGTTTTCGAGCCAGGGAACGAGCGTGTGATGGGCTTCGGCGTCCCACTGGTCCATTTGCGGGACGTCGGTGCCGGCGGTGTGGATGAGCGCGAGTTTGCTCGCGAAGATCAGGAGGGCGAAGGCGGAGACGAATGTCGCCGGACGAAAATATGATTTGAACCACAGAGACACGGAGGCACGGAGAGCGGACCGAGGAGAGGACACGTTGGGCGAATGAGGACGGGACCGCGGAAGCGTTGGGCAAACCTCGGAGACTTAAACCTCGCAGAGGGCGAAGAGGTGGTAGGGGAGCGGAGGGCCGTCGGGGGCGGAGAGCGGTTGCGTGCCGTAGTCGAGGATTTCGACGTGGCGGAAATGGCGAGCCAGCAGTGGGCGGAGGTTGAAACGAGTGAAGAAGTTCACGTGGTCGCCTTCGAGGAGATGCCAGGGAGCGACGAGGCGGTGGGAGAGGAAGGGCAGCGTTTCGAGATTGGGGACGGAGAAGAAGGCTTGGTGGCGAGCGACGCGGGCGATTTCGCGGAGGAAGGGGTCGGGGTCGCGCACGTGCTCGAGAACCTCGATGGCGATGACGGCATCGAACTCGGCGTCGGTGGCGGGCAGGCGGTAGGATGCGGAGGGCGGAGAGGAAGGAGCGAGGATGGGACGATGCGGGAGTTCGCGGCGGGCGAGTTCGGCGAGGCAAGTGGCGGATGTTTCGCAGCCGGTCCAGGTGTGTCCGAGCGCGGAGAGCGGAGCTTGAAAGGCGCCGATCCCGCAGCCGACGTCGAGAATGTGGGACGTGGGAGAAAGATAGTTAGCGAGCAGCTGGACGCATTCGGGGTTGGCGATCTCGGCGGGATGGCCGGTGGAGTAGAGGTGTTCGCGGTGGAGGAGGCCGGTTTCGCGGGGGTTGCAGAGATTGCCGTAGGGGGCGGCGGTGTGGTCGTTGGCGTGAAGGTGGATCGAGAACGTCGCGAGTGGGAGAGGCGCGGAGTGGGTGAACTCGGCGTGGAGCTCGATTTGGACGGTGGGGGTTTCGGGTGGAGTTTCGAAGCAGGCGAGAAAACGGAAACCGGTCGCGGTGTGGGACGGGAGATGAAGAGCGGAGGAGACGTCGGGACGTGGGTAGAGGTGAGTGGTGGCGCCGATTTCGTGGTTGGCGCAACGAGCGACGACGCGGGTGAAGGTGGGTTGCGCGGGACCGAGGTGGATCCAGCCTTCGATGGGGATGCGCTGGCGGTAGAAGGCGGCGCCGGGTTGAGGGGAGTCGACGTGGAATCGAAAAGAGGGAACGGCGGATGAGGCGGTCATCGCGCGGGAGGTGTCGTTTTGGACCACAGAGGCACAGAGGCACGGAGAAAACCGGGGAAGGAGAACGACACGGTGATTCGATCGGGCTCAGTGTCTTGGTGCCTCTGTGGTGAATCGGAAGGCGGGGTCGGGAGACCCCGCCCTACAAATCACGGTTAGAAGCGGAGGGAGAAGTCCTCGTGTTGAAGAGATAGGTTGGGGTTGTAGGCGGGGTCGCGGTCGAGGAGCTTCGCCCAGGTTTTGCGCATGTAGGCGGCTTCGCGGTGGAAACGTTGAAGTTTTTCGGGTGTGTCCTCGAGTCCGCGGCTGGCGGATTCGTGATGGTAGAATTCGGCGAAAGGCGTCCAGAGATTGCGGTATCCGGATTTCATTACGCGCAGGCAGAAATCGACGTCGTTGAAGGCGACGGGGAGGTTGCGTTCGTCGAAGCCGTTGACCTGTTCGAAGATTTCGCGGCGGACGACGAGGCAGGCGGCGGTGACGGCGGAGTAATTTTGGACGAGGCGAAGGCGGTTGCGCTGGCCCTCGGCGCCGCGTTTGAGGCCTTTGAAGGCGTGGCCGGCGACGCCGTCTTTGCCGGCGGGGCCGGTGAGGCCGAGGATCGTGCCGCCGTGTTGAACGGTGTCGTCGGGGTAGTAGAGCATCGCGCCGACGCAGCCGATTTCGGGGCGGGCGGCGTGCGAGACCATTTCGTCGAGCCAGTCCGGGTGAAGCGCTTCGAGATCGTTGTTGAGGAAGGCGAGGATGCGGCCGTGCGCGTGGCGGATCGCGTGGTTGTTGATCGCGGAGTAGTTGAACGGCGCGTCGTAATCGAGGACGCGGATAACAGGCGTGGCGTTTTGCGCGGTGGGGGCACCGTGCCCCCCGGAAGTGGGCTGGCTGGCGCGGAGTTGATCGAGGTAGGCGAGCGCGGCGGGTTCGTCGGAGCGGTTGTTGACGACGAGGATTTCGAAATCGGGGTAGGTGGTTTTCGCGATCAGCGAGGTGAGGCAGAGGCGGAGGAGCGGCTCGGCGTTTTTGGTGGGGATGATGATCGAGACCTTGGGCGCGGGTGTGGGGAGGGCGCGTTTGACGCGCCAGTGGAAGCCGGCGACGGAGACGAGCTCGGCGGAGACGCCGGTGCGCGCGAGGTGTTCGGTGAGGGCTTTTTTCGCGGCGATGAACGGGTAGTTCGATTTTTCGTCGATGACGCGCGCGGTGGAGCCGGGGATGGCGCGCCAGTGGTAGAGGATGCGCGGGATGTGGTGAATTTTCGCGGGGTCGAGACCCTCGATGGCGCGGAGCGTGAGATCCCAATCCTGGCTGCCCTCGAAGCCTTCGCGGAAGCCGCCGATGGCGCGGAGACGCGCGGTGCGGAAAACGGAAAGATGGCAGGTGAAATTTTGGCCGAGGAAGAGGTCGGGATTCCAGTCGGGTTTGAAGTAGGGATCGAAGCGGCGGCCGTGTTCGTCGATTTTGTCTTCGTCGGAGTAGATGAACTCGAGATCGGGTTTTTCGAGGAGGGCGAAAATGTTTTCGGCGAGGGCGTGCGGAGGGAGTTCGTCGTCGTGATCGAGGAGCGCGGTGAATTCGCCGGTGGCGAGCGCGAGGGCGGAGTTGGAGGCGGCGGAGATGTGTCCGTTTTGATCGCGGTAGGCGACCTTGATGCGCGGATCGCGGCGGGCGTAGTCGTCGAGGATGCGGCGGACGTGCGGCGCGGTGGAGGCGTCGTCGGCGAGGCAGAGTTCCCAATTCGGGTAGAGCTGGGCGCGGACGGATTCGATGGCTTTGACGAGCCACTGCTCGGGCGTGTTGAAGACGGGCATCAACACGGAGATGAGCGGGCGCTGGTCGTCGGTGAGCGCTTCGATGCGGGCGCGGATGGAGACGGCGCGATCGAGCGTGAGCGTATCGAAGCGGCGAACCCAGGTGTTGTAGTCGCGGCGAAGGTGCGCGGGAAGATCGGGGGCGACGTGCGCGGTGGGCGTGGCAAAGACCTGCCAGCGACCATCGTCGGTGAGCGCTTCGAGGATGAGGACGTGGGTCGATTCGGGCGGAAGCGTGTAGTTGAGCGTGAAGCCGCTGTGGCCGGCGGTGGGGTGCGACGGCTGGCTGGCGGCGAGGTCGGGGCGCGGGAGGCCGTGGATGGCTTCGAAGGTTTTGCCGGCGGCGCGGAGACGGACGGCGTTGATGGCGCGGTTTTCGGTGGCGACGACCCAGCCGCGGAGTTCGCCGGAGGGAGCGACGTCGTGCCAGTCGTTGGGCTCGTCGATGACGTAGGCGAAGCCGGGAGCGACCGGTGGTGGCGGAGTGGATACGGTCGCGAGGTTTTTGTTTTTTTTGCGCGAGTCGATGAACGTGCGGCGGAGCGAGCGGAGCGGGCTGGTGATTTGCCAGGAGAAGGACTCGGACATGCGCTTCACCTTTTCGGTGCGCGCAGCGAGTTCGGCGCGAGATTCGTCGAGATGGCGCGTGAGACGCGTGATGGCTTCGGAGGCGTCGGCGAGCTGACGGCGGAGGACCTCGGTGGCGTGGCGTTCCTCCTGGAGTTTGGCGCGATTGAAGGCGTCGGCGGCGGTGAGACGTTTGTTTTCGGCGGCGGTGGCGCGGGCGAGTTCGAGGCTTTGTTCCTTCGCGCGCATGCGGTCGCGGAGATCGCCCTCGGCGAGGAGAACGTCTTCGGACGGCGGGAGTGACGGATCGGTGAAGAGCGGTGTGGCCCAGGATTTGATCTGCTCGTAGAATCCGGCGAGGGCGTCGGTGTTGGTTTTGAGATCGAAGTGGGCGCGGGCGAACTCGAGGGCGCCGTCGGATAGACGCTGGGCGAGGGCGTCGTCGGCGAAAATGCGAAGGCATTTGTCGGCGATTTCGTCGGGGCTGCCGGTGTCGAGAAGGAGGGCGTGGCGGCCGTCCTCCATGTCGCGGGCGAGATTGGCGCGCGGGAGGACGCACGGGCGGCCGACGCAGAGGAACTCGGGGATTTTGGACGGGAGACGGTAGTCGTTGAAGGCGTCGGCCTCGCCGGGCTGGACGAGGACGTCGGCGAGGGAGAGGAGCGCGGCGAGTTTTTGTTTTTCGACGAAGCCGAGATCGATGACGCGGTCGCCGGCGAGGGGCGCGAGTTGGGCGGCGAGGTGGGGCGGGTTGATGCCGGTGCGGACGAGGCGGCACGGCGTGCCGCGGTCGTTGATGAGGCGGATCGCGAGGAGGAGCGTGCGGACGTCGGCGAGGTTGGCGAACGTCGTGCTGCCGGTGAAGACGATGAGCTTTTCGTCGGGGCGGGCGCCGATTTCGTCGCGGAGGGCGGGGTCGGGGATTTGCGGCTGGTAGAGCGCGGCGTCGATGCCGGGGAGGAGGCGATGCGTGAGCTTGTTGTCGCTGGGGATGAGGTCGCGGAGCTTGTCGGTGATGAACGTGACGCCGTGGGCGAGTTTCAGAAAATTGCGGAAGCGGACGGGATGCGAAAGGCGCGGAGAGAGACGCGTGGCGAGTTGTTCGTCGGAGAGCGCGCGGAGGTTGGAGAGCGTGTCGCGCGCGTAGCTCTCGATGAGGAAGATTTCGTTGTCCTCGAGATGGATGACGAGGGCGGCGGACGGGTTTTGGCGAAGGTAGGAGAGCGTGAAAGCGCGGACGTTTTCGCGTGGGGTCCAGACGTGGACGAGGTCGGCGGGGCGGCGGTTGGGAAAGATCGGCTCGGGTTCGAGGGCGCGGGAGAAAGTGGCGGGCGTGAAGAGGGGCGACGGGATGACGGAGATCGTGTCGGGGTTTTCGGGGACGGCGACGACGCACGCGTGGCCGAGCAGCGAGAGGCGGTTGGCGAACGCGCCGATGTGGTTCAGGCTGTTGCTGGTGAAGTCGCCGTAGTTGACGAAGAGGATGTTCACGCGAGGCGAGAGAGTGGTAGGTGAAACGGAAGGATTAGGAACCGCGAAGGGACGCGAAGGCTCGCGAAGAGGAGGAAGGGTGGGTGATGGGAGAAGGGGAAGACAGGGAAAAATGGGAGGCTCGAACAGCCCGACGGGGACGTCGGGCTCCACCTAAAGGGAATGCACGAAGGCGAGGATGCGGTGGGCGAGGGCGGGCCAGGTGAAGGATTGGGCGCGCATGAGGGCGGATTGGGCGCGGCGGGCGTAGTTGGCGGGATCGGCTTCGAGGGCGAGCATCGCGGCGGCGAGGCCTTCGGGGTTGTCGGGGGAAATGTAGCGGGCGGCTTCGATGCCGATTTCGGGGAGGCTGCCGCGGTCGCTCGCGAGGACGGGAATGCCGGCGGACATGGCTTCGACGAGCGGGAGACCGAAACCCTCGTGCCAACTCGGGGCGAGAAGGGCGAAGGAAGTGCGGTAGAGTTCGGCGAGGTCGGCGTCGGGGACGTAGCCGAGGTAGCGGACGGGGACGCCGCGGGCGGTGAGATGTTCGAGGCGGGCGTGGACGGCGTCGGATTTCCAGCCGCGGCCGCCGGCGAGGAGGAGCGGGCGACGTTGGAGGGAGCGTTCGAGGTAGAGCTCGTAGGCGTCGAGGGCGCCCGAGTGGTTTTTGCGCGGCTCGATGGAGCCGACGATGAGCCAGGGTGTATCCGCCGTGTAGAGACTGGCGGAGTCGGCGAAAGGGAAACGGCTGGCGCCGCCGGAGAGGGCGTGCGGGCGATGGGTTTGTTCGAGCCAGCCGGGGAGGAGTTGTTCGAATTCGCGGCGGGTGAAATCGCTGACGAAGAGGAAGGCGGCGGCGCGGGAGAGGGATTGAAGGAGCTCGCGCTGGCAGAGCAGGCGGGTGTCGTCGGTGGCGAAGTCGGGATGCGTCCAGAACGCGAGATCGTGGACGGTGTAGATGAGTTTCGAGTGGTGGAGTTGGGGGGCGTGGTAGCTGAAGGAGAGGACGACGTCGGGTTTGGCGGGGAGCGGTTCGCCGGATTCGATGTCGCGCCAGAATTTTTTGGCGGCGGCGGGGGAGGTGTTGAAAAGCGGAGCGGTGACGGCGGGGTGGTCGATGACGGTGCCGCGGGAAGTGTCGGAGTTGATCCAGTCTCCAAAATGATGATACAGCTCGAAGCGATGGCCGAGCGGGGCGCCGGCGGCGACGAGGGCGCGCGCGAGGGCGTCGGCGTGCCAGGCGCAGCCGGCGCGTTCGGCGCAGGTTTGGGCGACGTCGAGGCCGATGGTCATGGGTGTTTTGGTTTCAACCGCGAAGGGCGCGAAGGGGCGCGAAGAGTTGGAGTTGGGGATGGCCGCAAAAAGGCGCAAGAGGCGCAAAAGGGGACCACTCGCTCACGCTCGTAGCTACGATTCATCATGGGACTTGGTGGCGGGCGGCGGCGGAGAGGAGGTGGGCGAGGCGGGCGGCTTCGTGGGGGAGCGAGAAGGCGTTGAGGCGATTGCGGGATTTGGAGACGAGGTCTTCGCGGAGGGTTTCGCGGATGGCGACGCGGCGAAGGGCGTCGGCGAGGGCGCGAGGATCGCGTGTATCGACGAAAAGGGCGGCATCGCCGGCGACCTCGCCAGGCGCAGCCGGCGCGTTCGGCGCAGGTTTGGGCGACGTCGAGGCCGATGGTCATGGGTGTTTCGTTTTCAACCGCGAAGGACGCGAAGGGGCGCGGAGAGTTGGATTTGGGGATGGCCGCAAAAAGGCGCAAGAGGCGCAAAAGGGGACCACTCGCTCACGCTCGTAGCTACGATTTATCATGGGACTTGGTGGCGGGCGGCGGCGGAGAGGAGGTGGGCGAGGCGGGCGGCTTCGTGGGAGAGCGAGAAGGCGTTGAGGCGATTGCGGGATTTGGAGACCAGGTCTTCGCGGAGGGTTTCGCGGATGGCGATGCGGCGAAGGGCGTCGGCGAGGGCGCGAGGATCGCGGGGGTCGACGAAGAGCGCGGCATCGCCGGCGACCTCGGGCAGCGAGGTGGTGTTGGCGGCGAGGATGGGAATGCCGAAGCGCATGGCTTCGAGGAGCGGGATGCCGAAGCCCTCGTTGAGGGAAGGGAAGACGAGGGCGCCGGCGCGGGTCCAGAGCGCGGTGAAGGCGGAGTCGTCGACGTGGCCGAGGAAGTGGATCTGCTCGCGGAGCCCGAGGGCGTCGCGCATTTCCTCGAGGAGTTTTTGGCGGGCGTCGGGTTGCCCGGTGAGAACGAGCGGCCAGGCGCGTCCGCCGGCGCCGTGGGTGTAGAGGCGGTAGGCGGTGAGGAGCGTCTCGTGATTTTTGTGCGGCCAGAAATTGGCGGGGTAGAAGAAGAACGGGCCGGCGGGGGCGGAGGGTGGTGGAGTGGAGTTGGGTGAGGGAGCGGGGAGGCGATCCTGGACGACGTTGTAGATGTGGAAGCAGCGCGACGGGTGGACGTCGTAGTGGTGCGTGAGGCGATCGATCACGTAGCGCGAGTTGCACTGGATGAATGAGGCGTCGCGGGCGATGCGGAGAAAGGCGTCGTGGCGGGCGTTGACCTCTTCGGGCGGGAGGGCGGCGGGGAGCTCGCGGTGGAGGAGGTCGACGACGAAGCTGATGCACGGAAGATCCGGGCGCATGAAACGCGACGTGCCGAAAGGGGCGTAGAGGGCGTCGAGTTGGGCGCGGCGCGGGAGGGTTTCGTCGGAGGGGAAATGGGAGGTTTCGCGCCAGAGATTTTTTTCGGAGAGGCGGAAGGCGATGAGGCGATCGTCGGAGGTGGGTTCGAGGACGAAGTCGCCCGGGCGGAGAAAGGCGGTGAGTTCGGGGCGGAGCTCAGGTTGGGCGAAGACGGCGAAGTTGAAAGCGGGGCCCTGCTGGCGGGCGACTTCCGCGAGGAGCGTGTAGAGGAATGGCTTGATGCCGCCGTTGGCGCCGCCGGGGGACATGCGGAGAAGGTCGATGCCGATGCGGACGGGGCGGGTGGCGTTGAAGCGGGCGCGGTGTTCGGCGGCGAGGGCGGCGCGGTGCTGGCGGCGGAGGCTTGTAGCGCCAAAACCGATACGGCGGTGGAAAGGGGCGAAATAAGTGCGAGCGCGGGCGGCGGCGTGGCGGCGGGCCTCGGCGAGGTGCCATTCGCGTTCGAGGGCGGCGGTGCGTTCGCCCCAGCGGGAGAGGAAACGTTGGGCGTTGCGGAATTCGTAGGTGGAGCGGCCGGGCGAACGGGAGATGTGGTGGCGGACGACGCTGCGGGTGGCGAGGAGGTTGGTGAAACCGTCTTCGCGCGCGCGGAGGCAGAGATCGTTGTCCTCGAAACCGTTTTTGTAGGATTCGTCGAAACCGCCGGAGCGGAGAAACCAGTCGCGGCGGACGAGGCAGCAGGCGGCGGTGACGAGCGGGAATTGGACGAAGTCGCCGCGGGTGCGGAGTTGGTCGAGCGGTTCGCGGTGGTGGATGGGGTAGCCGCCGTCGCGGAAGATCATGCCGGCGTGATCGACCTCGCCGGTGTCGGCGGCGAGTTGGACATTGCCGACGATGCCGGCGCGAGG
Source organism: Verrucomicrobiota bacterium (assembly GCA_023426435.1). GTDB lineage: Bacteria > Verrucomicrobiota > Verrucomicrobiia > Opitutales > Opitutaceae > Opitutus. The sequence continues at coordinate 14,434 of JAFAAS010000077.1, forward strand.
GAAGCGGTCGAAGGCGGCGAGGAGGGGTTCGAGCCAGTGAGGCTCGAGAACGAGATCGTTGTTGAGGAGAGCGAGGAATTTGCCCTGCGCGATGCGGGCGGCGCGGTTGTTGGAGGCGGCGTAGCCGAGATTGCGCTCGTTGAAGAGGACGACGTGGGGTGGAGGGAGCTCGCGGAGGAAGTCGCGGGTGGCGTCGGTCGAGCCGTCGTCGATCAGGATGATTTCGCAGGTGAGATGCGGCGGCAGGGTGGCTTTGAGCGAAGCGAGGCAGGCTTGCGTGTAGGCGAGCTGGTTGAAGACGGGGATGATGAAGGAGACCTGCACGGGTGAGAGATGCGTGCGAGGTTAGGGGCGTGGAGGCGGGGATGTCTAATGCGGAAGGAGGGTGAGCCACGAATGGACACGAAGGGACACGAATGGCTGAGGCGGTGACGCGTGGGCGTGGCTAGGGCGAGGGGAAGGTTTTGCGGCGGTAAAGTTGGACGACGGTGGCGGCGAAAAGGGTGGCGGCGGCTGTGAGCAGGAGGGGCCAGGCGGAGGAGCGGAGGTGGGTGGCGAGG
>JAFAAS010000098.1 GCA_023426435.1 Verrucomicrobiota bacterium
CCTCCCGCCCGCGGCCCTCGAAAATCCCCGGCCCGACTCCTCCCTCTCCGCCTCTTCATCCTCCCGCTCCCAATCCAACTTGTAATACATTATATTACATCTCACTCGCTCGCTTTTTCACCTGTTCGGCTTCTCCACACTTTTTCCGTGTCTTCCGCGACCCCGCCCCGCTCAATCGCCGCCGCTCCGATGCCCGTCGCCTCGCCCAATCTCTCCCAACTCCTCAAACGCACGTTCGGCTACGACACGTTTCGCCCGCTCCAACGCGACATCATCGACGCCTCCCTCGCCGGCCAGGATGTCTTCGCCCTCCTCCCCACCGGCGGCGGCAAATCCCTCTGCTTCCAACTCCCCGCGCTCGCCCGCCCCGGCCTCACCGTCGTCGTCTCGCCGCTCATCGCGTTGATGAAGGACCAGGTCGACCAACTCGAAGCCGCCGGCGTCGCCGCCACGTTTCTCAACTCCACCCTCGACGCCGACGAATCCCGCGCGCGTCTCCGCGGCCTCCATCGCGGCGAATTCAAACTCCTCTACGTCGCCCCCGAACGCCTCATGCTCGAGGGCTGGCAGGAAAACCTCAAAGCCTGGAACGTCACCTGCCTCGCCATCGACGAAGCCCACTGCGTCTCCGAATGGGGCCACGACTTCCGCCCCGAATACCGCCAGCTCGCGAAACTCCGCGCCGCCCTCCCCGACGTCCCGCTCATGGCGCTCACCGCGACCGCCACCGAGCGCGTCCGCGCCGACATCATCACGCACCTGAAGCTCCGCGATCCCGCCATCTTCGTCGCCAGCTTCAACCGCCCCAATCTCACCTACCGCGTCGTCCCCAAAGACCAACCGCTCAAACAAATCATCGATTTCGTCCGCAAGCGCGAACACGAGTCCGGCATCATCTACTGCGCCTCCCGCGCCACCGCCGAACGCGTCGCCGACTCCCTCGCCGGCCGCGGTTTCTCCGCCCGCCCCTATCACGCCGGTCTCACCGCCGAGGAACGCGCGCGCAACCAGGAACAATTCCTCCGCGACGACACCCGCATCATCTGCGCCACGATCGCCTTCGGCATGGGCATCAACAAGCCCAACGTCCGCTGGGTCATCCACCACGACCTCCCCAAAAACATCGAGGGCTACTACCAGGAAACCGGCCGCGCCGGCCGCGATGGCCTTCCCGGCGATTGCCTCCTCCTGTTCTCCGCCGGCGACATCGCGAAACAAACCCACTTCCTCGACGAGATCACCAACGAGCGCGAACGCGAGGTCGCCCGCAACCAGCTCCGCCAAATCGTCCACTACGCCGAAAGCGCCGGCTGCCGCCGCGCCGAACTCCTCGCCTACTTCGGCGAACAGTTCCCGCCCACCGCCTCTGACCAGCCCGTCCGGACCGGCTTCAACCCGGAACTCGGAACTCCGAACTCGGAACCGCCCCAGCCGCCAGGCGGCGGCTGCGCCGCCTGCGACAACTGCCTCGAACCGCGCGAAACTTACGACGGCACCCTCGTCGCCCAGAAATTCCTCTCCTGCATCTACCGCATCGCGCAAAACTCCCAATTCCACGTCGGCCTGAATCACATCATCGAAATCCTCACCGGCGCCGACACCGACAAGATCCGCCGCTGGGGCCACGATCGTCTCACCACCTACGGCATCGGCCGCGAACTCTCCCGCCCGCAATGGGCCTTCGTCGGCCGCGAGCTCATGCGTCTCGGCTACGTCGCCGTCGCCGAGGGCGAATTCGCCACGCTCCAACTCACGCGCGAAGGCCTCGAAGTCCTCGTGAAACGCGCGCCCATCACGCTCACCAAGCCGATGGATCTGCCCAAAACCAAACGCGTCGTCCGCCGCGAGGGCGACATCGCGTGCGACGAAATTCTCTTCGAACGCCTCCGCACACTCCGCAAGCAACTCGCCGACGAGCGCCGCGTCCCCGCCTACATCGTTTTCGGCGACAACACCCTTCGCGCCATGGCCCGCGAGTATCCAACTTCCTTGGACGCGATGAGCCGCATCCCCGGCCTCGGCGAAAAAAAGCGCGCCGAATTCGGCGAAACCTTCGCCGCCGAAATCGCCGCCTACCTCGCCACCAACTCCCGCCAATCCTTCGCCTGACTCATGTAGCGCGGGGTTCCCTGCCCCGCCGTCCGCCTCCCACGTAGCGCGGTCAACCTGACCGCGCTCATCCCCATCATCCTGAGCCTGCGAATAATCCTGCTCTCGTCCCGAGCGCCCCCTTGAACCTGACCACCCGCGCCCGCCCGCCTTTCCCCTTGCCGCACCGCAGACTTACAACCAGCCTCCCGCGCGATGAAACAGCGGTTCCAGCTGCCCCTTTTCGCGCTCATTTTTTTCGCCGTCACCGGGGCCCACGGCCAAAGCATCTTCACTTGGTCCCCCAATCCCGCCGACGGGTCGCTCTCCAACGCCTCCAACTGGCTGGGCGGCAGCCTCCCGAGCTCCAATGGCGACGCCCAACTCGAGTTCGGCTCTTCCACTCAGAGGGTGATCGATATCGATCTTTCGTTCGTCCAGATCCACTCGCTGACGTTTACCGGTAATTACGATTCTTACCGCTTCGACTCCCACGTGGGCGGTTACCTCGCTATTGGCGAGGGCGGCGCCTCCATTCCGGCCAGCGGCAACGCCACCGTCGAATCAGGCTCCAATCTCATCATTGCCCTGGCCGGCAACCAGACGTGGGACATCGGCGGTCATCTCACCGTTCACGGCACGATCGATGACGTCACAACCTTCACCTCCACCCTCACGAAGTCCGGCGACGGCACCCTCCGGCTCACAGGCAGTAACTTTTTCTCGGGCGGCCTCGACGTTCAGACCGGCACCGTTGAAATCGCCAACAGCTCCGATCACGAGGGCGGATTCATCTGGGTCAGCCCCGTCGGCCTCGGCCAGCTCACCCTCGCCGACCACACCACCCTCCGCTCCACCAGCGACAATCTCCAACTCCACAACAACATCGCTCTCGGCAACAACGTCACTTTCGACAGCGGCGATTTCGAATCCTTTGAACTCGCCGGCACCATTACCGCCGACAACGACAACACCACCATCAAGGTCGCCGGCGAAGAACCCATTCTCTTCACCAGCATCATCGACGGCTCGCCCGACACCCATCTCACCTTCACCAGCACGCCCGGCCACTTCGGTGGCGCCGCTTTCGACGACGTCTTCTCCGACAACATCAAAACCGTCACCGCCAACCGCGCCGCCCTGCTCTTCTTCGCAGTCCCGGAAAGCGTCAACCTCTCCGCCACCAACAACGGCTACATCGGCGCCGCTATCGCCCCGCAACGCCTGAATCTTCCCCCGCCTTCCCCCGCCGCACTCCTCAGCCGCGTCGCCGATCCCTCCTCGTTCGCTGGCACCTTCGGCTTCGATACTCACCCCGACGCCGAACTCATCCACAACTTCGAGGACGCACTGAATTTCTCCGCCTTCACGCACGCGGCCTTCCGCATCGGCTCACATTTCGACGCCATCCTCTCCGGCGAGATTACGCCCGTCGACCTCGGCACCAAATCGCTCTACCCCTTTGGCGGCGGCTCCGGCCATCTGGTCGTTTCCAGCAATCTCACGGACGTCGACGGCAAACCTGCCTCCGTTCTCGTCTCCACCCCCGCCGGCGCCTCGCCGCAATACGTCGTCTTCCGGGGTAATAACACGACCACCGGCACCTACACCCTCGATGGAGTCGCCGCTCATCTCGCCGTCGAAAACTCGATCGCCGTCCTCGACTCCGCGGGCGCCCTTCCCGGCGGCGCTTCCGGAAAATTCGCCTTCGGCTCCGCCTCCCCCGCCTACATCGGCGCCACCGAAGCCGCTTTCGCAGATTTCAACGCCTTCCTCTCCCACCTCGCCCCCGGCGGTCACAACGCCCTCTCCATCCTCGGACTCGATTCCCACGACGCCTTCAACGCCGTCCTCGCCTACGGCGCCGGCAGCGACGACTACGATCCGCGCCTCGTCTCTCAGGAAATCGATCTCCGCACCTTCGACTCCATCTATCTCGGCACCGCCAGCGACGTCATCCTCGCCGGCACCCTTCACGCTCCGAACAACGGCGTCCTGAAACTCACCGCCGTTGACGACGGTCTCCTCGCCATCGCCGCTCCTTTCGCCTCCAACGTCAGCTCCGTCGAGATCGGCATCACCGCCGGCAACGCCGCGCCCGAATTTGGCGACGGCAAAATCGAAATGCTCGCCGCCCAAACCTACTCCGGTGGCACCACCCTGCGCAGCGGCACCCTCTCCGTCGCAAACTCCAGCTCCTTCGATCACGATACCTCCACCTTGCTCGAGGGCCCGATTGGCACCGGCACCCTCACCGTGGAAAGCGGCAACTCACCCGCCATTCTCGCCGCCTCCGACTACCAAGTTGCCCTCCACAACAACATCGTCCTAAACGCGCCTCTCCAACTCGGCTCCATCAATTACCAAGGCCACGGCGACTACGCCTACCCCGACTACAATCGCCTCGCTCTCTACGGCAACGTCACTGGCTCCGGAAGCCTCCGCATCGTCGGCTCGGTCGAACTCCACGGCAACAACACCTACGCGGGCGGAACCGTCCTCTCCGGCTCCGTTTATCTGGGATCTTCCACCGCTCTCGGCACCGGCGACATCCGGATCGAAAACTTCTCCGAATCCTCCACTTCGATCACCGGTTTCGGCGATCTCACCCTGTCCAACCCCATCGCGCTTCAAGGCTACCTCAATGCCTCCACCTACGAAGGCACGTTCACCTTCGCCGGCCCCCTCACCCTCGAAGGTCCTTCCACCCTCTCGTTCTACGGCGATGCCGCTCAGATTACCGGCAATATCTCCGGCGCACATGCCTTGGCCCTTCAAAACGACACCGATTCCCCTCTCCAACTTTCCGGCGAAAACACCTACACCGGCGGCACTCAGGTTTATTCGGGCGCCGTCATCTTCACCTCCGCAGTCCCTGAGCACGGCCTCATAACCGCGATGAGCGACGGCTACGTCGGCACCACCGTCGGCACCAACATCCAATCCAGTTTCCTCAACCGCTTCGACAAACCCGCCATCGCCGGCTCGCTCGGATTCGATTCCCTCGATCTCCAGAATCCGATCGTCGTTTCCGAAGCGATCGATCTGTCCGGCTTCCACTCCTCCGCCCGACTCGGCACCGCGACCGCCGCTACGATTAGCGGAATCATCACCCCCAGCACCCAAAGCGGCCCGTATGCTTTCGGCGGAGGCGGCGGCACGCTCACCGTAACTAGCAATCTCGGTAGCAGCCGCAGCATCGACGTCAGCTCTTCACTTTTCGCTCCCTTCGCTCCCCTCACGCTCGTTCTCCAAGGCGACAACACCAGCGCTTCCGGGCTCAGCGCTTATGCCTCCTTCGTTCGCTTCGACGGTGCCGACGCCCTCCCATCCACCGGATCGCTCTACGCGTCGGACTACGGCTACATCGGCTACACCGAAAATGTCACCAGCCTGACTCCCGCTACTTTCATGGCCCGGTGGACTGCCGTCGGCTCCAATGCCATCGTCGGCTTCGACTCGAAAAACACCGCCTCGGCCCGAACGATCACCGATCCCATCTCGTTCGCTTCATCGAATTTCAACGCGAGCACCTACATCGGCACCAGCACCCGCGTGAAACTCGCCGGTTCACTCACACCGTTCGACCAAACGCTCCGCCTCACCGGCGTTTCCACCGGCAACCTCGAGGTCGACTCCGCCATCACCAGCTCCCAGGTCACCAACGTCGTCATCGGCACACCTTTCTCCCAAATCTCCGGCAACGCCACGGTCACGCTCAACAGCGCCAACTCCTACACCGGTGGCACGGATCTGCTCTCTTCCCACCTGGTGCTCGGCCACGCCTCTGCCTTGGGCACCGGCACACTCCGCGTCGCCTCGGAGGACTCGCGTCTTTCCGTCAACCCATCCGCCGCCAACGCCGACGTCACAAACGCCATCGATACCGGAGATTTCTATCACGAGCTCACTCTCGACGGCGAAAACGCGTTCACCCTCTCCGGCCAAATCTCCGGCCAAGGATCCCTCGTCAAAACGGGTTCCTCCACCGTCACTCTCGCGGGCGACAACTCCGAGCTCTCCGGCCAGGTCGGGATCGAAAAAGGCACCCTCGTCTTCGCCGGCAATCATTCCGCCGGCACCGGCGGTCTCAGCTTCTGGACCGCACTCGGCATCGCTCAATTCCTCGGCGACGCCCCCGAGATCGGTCCAATCTCCAGCTTCTACGCGGGCAACCAGATCCAACTCGCCAACAACTCCGCTCTCACCGTCAACCTCGCTGAATCCTTCGACGTCGACGCAGCCGCGTTCTCGACCAGTGCCATCAGCGAATCGAGTTCCTCGACTATCTTCTACGGCAGCATCCACGGCACCGGCGCCTCGGTCACCTACGACACCGCTCCCGAAACCCAGTCCAGCATCTACCTCTACGGCGCCAGCACCTATACCGGCGGCACCACCATCAAGGCCGGCGTCACCGTCGTCGCCAATCACGCCAACGCCCTCAGCACCTCCGGCACCATCAACGTCAACGGCGGCACCCTCTCCACCGGCTCCGGCGTCACCCTCGCCTCCACCTCGACCCGCCCCATCGTTTTCACCGCCGGATCCATCGCGGGCAGCGGCACGATTTCCTTCGACTCGAGCCTTATCGTCACCGACCACATCGCCCTCACTCCCGGCCACTCCGTCGGCAAACTCACCCTCCAGTTCGAATCCACCGCCGCCCTCGTGTTGAACAGCGGCGGCACCTACCACTGGGAACTCGCCGACGCCACGGGATCCGCCGGCACCGGCTGGGATCTGATTCATGTCGCCGGCACAGTCGACATCGCCGCCCTCGCCTCCGAAACCGACACCTTCAACATCACGCTCCACACCATCGGTGAGTTCGGCGGCGCCGGTTATGCCGCCAATTTCAATCCCTACGCGCCCGCCAGCTGGGCCATCCTCACCGCCACCAGCATCACCCACTTCGACCCCGCCAAATTCAACCTCTTCGCCGATTCGTCCACTTTCCTCAACGACACCGCCGGCGGCACGTTCTCGCTCAGCCTCGAGAACAACACCCTCCTCCTCAACTTCACGCCCGTCCCCGAGCCTTCCACCTGGGCGCTGATGATCACCGGCCTCGCCGTCGTCGCGTTCACCGCACTCCGCCGCCGCCGCCGCGCCTAAGCCGGACTCGTGCAGTTGGAGGCGGAGGAGCGAGGAGAGATCGGCGAACCAGACGGTGAACGACGAACCGAAGGCGGGCTGAATGAAGCCCGTCGAGGTGAGGAGGGCACCGTATGGCCGCCGAGA
>JAFAAS010000101.1 GCA_023426435.1 Verrucomicrobiota bacterium
GCTCCCGCCAGTCTCGACGAAGCGCCGTTCCGCTACGACGGCCCGCGCCCCCAAACCAAGGAAGCCGCCATCATCTCGCTCGCCGATTGCGTCGAAGCGTCTTCGCGCTCCCTCCGCCAGACCACGCCCGAACAGCTGAGCGAATTGATCGATCGCATCGTCCACGATCGCATCGAAGACGGCCAGCTCGACGAAGCCCCGCTCACGTTCATCGAAATTACGCGGATCAAAAACAGCTTCCAATTCACGCTGCTCAACATGCTCCACGGGCGCGTCGCCTATCCGCCCACCGACACCGCCACTCCGGCCCAAGCCAAAGCCTAGGTGGAGCCCGACGTCCTCGTCGGGCTTTCCGTTCGCGCCATCACTACTCGGCTGCGCTTTGTCCCCATGCCCGCTCGCTCCATCTCCATCGCCAACCGCCACCCGCAGCTCCGTCTCGACCGCCGCGCCATCAAACAAGCGATCGCCGTTCTCGACGCCCACGCCGCCCATTTCCGCGGCGGTTGCCCCGCCGGCGAACTCTCCGTCGTCTTCCTCACCGACGCCGCCCTCGCGCAACTTCACGCCGACTTCCTCGACGATCCGTCGATCACCGACGTCATCACGTTCGAAGGCGATGCGGCCTCCGGTTTCGCCGGCGAAATCTGCGTCTCCGCCGACGCCGCCCTCCGCCAGATTTCTCCGCAACACGCTTCCTCCACCCGTCCGCTCCCTCAAAAACTTCTCTCCGCTTTCTCCGCCGAGCTCACCCTCTACCTCGTCCACGGCTGGCTCCACCTCGCCGGCTACGACGATCTCCATCCCGCCAAAAAGCGCGAAATGCGCCGCGCCGAAAAACGCGCCATGACGCTCCTGCGCACGATTGGCGATTGCGTGCCAACTTTCTCCCTGCGCTAACCCGGGAACCCGCCCATGAAAGCCTCCCCGCTTCTTCCTCTCGCGGCGCTCTTCGTCGCTTCGCTCGCTTCCAGCCTTCTCGCGCAAACCTCGGCCACCTCGGGCGTGCCCCGCCACGACACCACCATCGTCACGCTCGGCCACGGTTTCCTTCCCAACCCCCAAACACCTATACCACCGACCTTCGTCAACGTCGCTCCCGGCTCCGAGCTGCATTTGAAAACCGGATACGACGAATCCGCCATCGTTTCGATCGAGTGGTTCAAGAACTACGAACGACTCCCGTCCACTTCGAAAACGCTTTCGTTCTCTCGCGCCGCGGAATCCGACTCCGGCCGCTACTTCGCCCAGATCGTCCATGCGCAGGGCACGTTGATGACTAATTCGATCCTTGTGCGCGTAGCCTCTCCCGTCCGCCAGTCTCTCCTCGCTCTTTCCACCCGCGCCACAATTTCGCCTTCTTCCCCCATCCTGATCGGCGGTTTTGTCGTCGCGAGATCCCCGTCGGGTCTGTCCGAAGGCAAGACCTTCCTCGTGCGAGCGGTGGGCCCCAGCCTCAGCACGCAGGGCGTTACCCAACCGCTTCCCGCTCCTCGCTTGAAGGTTTTCGACCACCATGGAACCGAGATCCGCAACGATCTTCCCGACGGCGCCATTCCGGTTTGGCCGGGCCAGCACCGTCCCGATTTCGTTGCCGCTCGGGTGGGCGCGTTCCCATTGCTTCCGAATGCCGCCGACGCCGCGATCGTGCTCACCCTGGCGAGCGGCATCTACTCGTTCCATGTTTCCAGCGCTGACGGAGCGTCCGGCGATGTTCTTCTGGAAATCTACGATGTGCCCGACGAATCCCTGCTGATTGCGCTCCCTCCGCCCGTTCCGCCTTCGCCCTCAGCCGGCTCCGCCGCCCCCACCGAGGCTTTGACGCCGCCTGTGATTGTCGACCTCCCTCCCGTCCATCCTTCCGGTTCCTTTTAGCGGCGTCCCCTTTTTCCGTGCCTTCATCAGGCCGTGAGCTAGCGTGCCCGCGCTCATGTCCACCGACGTCACCCGGCCCGCACCCGCTTCGCGGCTCGTCACTTTTCGCAACGCCTTCATCTCCGGCGCGCTCCTCCTCGCTCCGCTGATCATCACGGTCCTCGCGTTCAAATGGGTCATCGACGCCGTCGGTGGCACCTTCCGGCCCATCTACCTCGCACACCTCCCCGAGGCTTTGCAGAACATCCCGTTCCTCTGGGATTTCGTCGCGACGCTCATCGTCGTCCTCCTCGTCACCGCCCTCGGATTTCTCTCCAACTACGTTTTCGGCAAAGTCTTCCTCCGGATCGCCGAACGCGCGATCCAACGCATCCCCGGCATCGGCGGACTCTACAGCTCCGTCAAACAGATCTTCACCACCTTCAGCTCCCAAAACCGCAACCTCTTCAGCAAGGTCGTCCTTATCCAGTTCCCGCGCGAAGGCCTGTGGTCGCTCGCTTTTCTCACCAACAAACAACAGGGCGAGCCACAGACGCTCACCGGCGTCGAGGCCTGGACGGTTTTCATCCCCACTACGCCAAATCCCACCAGCGGCTTCCTCGTGATGGTTCCGAAGGAACACGTCCGCGAACTCGATATGTCCGTCGGCGACGGCATGAAAATGATCATCTCCGGCGGCGCCGTGGTCCCTCCCTGGCCCATGGTAAAAACCGCCGACGTCCAGTAATCAGGCGCTCCACAAATCGAAATTCGAAATTCCAAAATCGAAAATCTCCCTTGCCCGCGCTCCCGCTCCAGACCGACGCCTTCATCCTCCAAAAGCGTCCGCCGTCCGATTCGTTCCAGACGCTCACCGCCTTCTCCGGGTCCGAGGGCGCCCTGCTCCTTCTCCAACGCGTCACCAAGAAAACCTCCGCCACCTCCGTCGCCCTCGACCTCTTCGACGAAGCCGCGCTCTCCCTCGAATCTTCGAACCAAGGCCAAACTTGGTTCGTGAAGGAAGCCCGCCTTCTCACCCGCCACGCCACCCTCGGTCGCAGCTACGAAACCCTCCGCCACGCGTCCGCGCTCGCCTCGCTCGTCGCTCGCAATCCCATCCCCGAAGAATCCCGCCCCGCCATCGCCTCCCTCCTCCGCCAAGCCTTCGCCGCCTTCGCCAGCACCTCGCGTCCCGATTTCGTCTGGTTCAAAAGCCTCTACCGTTTCGCCCGCGACGAAGGCCACCCCCTCAAGGAACACTGGTTCCCCACGCTCCCCGCCGCCGACCGCACCGCCGTCGCCACCCTCCTCAACTCCCCGCTCTCCCAACTCACGGCCCCCCCCGCAGAGTGTCAC
>JAFAAS010000043.1 GCA_023426435.1 Verrucomicrobiota bacterium
GCGGCGGCGTTGGAGCCGGTGAGGCCGTTGACGCCGGGGTGGGCGGGCGGGGGTGAAGGATCGGCGGCGACTTGAGCGAATGCGGCGAAGCTGGAAGCGGCGGTGGCGAGAGAGGTGGTGAGAGCGAGGCGGGTGAGATTCATGTCGTGCCTTTCGTGTGGGGTTTTGCGGTCAGATGTGATTCAGCTGGCGCAACAGTCATGCCGAGCGACGTCGAATTTGCGGAAGCGTTTGAGCATCAGGCGCGTCGGGTGAAGACGGGACGGTTTGGCGCACGAAGAAACGGTGCATCCTGCAAGATGCGACGCGGGGAAAATGGGAATCCTGCAACCCGAGTCCGTCCTTGCGGGGGTGCCGGTGAGGCGGCGAGATGGCGCGATGCGTGAAGTGGAAACGGTGTTGGAGATTCGTGGGTTGCGAGTGGAGCGAGGGCGGGCGGCGATTTTGCGCGGAGTCGACTGGCGCGTGGAACGCGGGGAGCACTGGGTGATTTTGGGCGCGAACGGGTCGGGGAAGACGACGCTGTTGAAAGCGCTGACGGGATTCATTTCGCCGACGGCGGGCGAGTTTTCGGCGTTGGGGCAGCGATATGGGGCGAGCGATTGGAGGACGTTGCGGGAGAAAGTCGGCGTGGTAACGAGTGCGTTTGGCGCGGCGATTCCGCCGGCGGAGAAAGCGATCGAGACGGTGATGAGCGGGAAGTTTGCGCAGCTGGATTTATGGGCGCGGGTGACGCGCGCGGATCGGGCGGCGGCGAGAAAGTGGTTGCGCGTGGTTGGCGCGGAGCGGATCGCGGAGCGGGAGTGGCTGTATCTTTCGCAAGGGGAAAGGCAGCGGGTGTTGATTGCGCGGGCGTTGATGGGCCGGCCGGAGTTGTTGATTTTGGATGAGCCGTGCGCGGGGCTGGATCCGGTGGCGCGGGACGAGTTTTTGGAGATGATGCGTGGATTGGTGAAGAAGAGTGAGCCGGTCCTGGTGCTGGTGACGCATCATGTGGAGGAGATCGTCGATGGATTCACGCATGCGTTGATGCTGCGGGAAGGCGGGGTGGTGGCAGCGGGGGAGATTCGCGACGTGCTGAATTCGCGGCGGATGTCGGAGACGTTTGGTGTCCCCATGAAACTGATACGCGCGGGCGGGCGATATCGGTTGGACCGGGTGCGGGCGTGAGGGATGGGCGGGGGGAGGTGTTGAGAATGGGAAAGAAAAAGGGCGCCGATGGAGCGGCGCCCTTGGGGGAGGGAGAGTCGAAGGGTGAGGTTTATTTTCGGAAGATTTCGGCGAAGAACGTCTTCATGTGCTCCCACGAGCGGCGGTCGGCAGCGGCGTTGTAGCCGACGCCGTTGAGGCCGTTGGCGGCGATTGCGTCGGCGCCGGGATTGGTGAAGGCGTGAACGGCGTCGGCGTAGGCGATGAACTGATAGTCGAACTTGCCGGTGTTCATGCTCTCGAGGAAGGCGTCGAGCTCGGCTTTCGAGATGAACGGATCGACGGCGCCGTGGAGGACGAGGAATTTGGCTTTGTTTTTCGCGGCGGCTTCCGGGGAGGCGGCGAGGAGCGAGCCGTGGAAGCTGACGATGCCGGCGAGCGGGGCGCCGGAGTAGGCGAGAGCTTGGGAGGCGGCGCCGCCGAAGCAGTAGCCGATCGAGGCGACGCGCGACGTGTCGACGAAAGGCTGGGCGAGGAGCTGGTCGAGGCCGGCGCGGGAGCGTTCGGCGAAGAGCGGTTTGCCGTAGAACTGGCCGGCGAGTTCGCCGGCTTTTTTCGGGTCGGTGGTGACGATGCCGGCGCCATACATGTCGGCGACGAAAGCGACGTAGCCGAGTTCGGCGAGCTGGCGGGCGCGGCCTTTGACGTAGTCGTTGAGGCCCCACCATTCGGGGATGACGAGGATGCCGGGGAGTTTGGCCTGGGCGGTTTTGGCGTCGTCGTAGGCGAGGAAGCCTTCGAGTTGGGTGCCGTTGTGTTCGTAGGAGACGGGTTTGGTGACGAGCTTGGCGGAGAGGGCGGGGGCGAGAAGCAGGGCGAAAACGGTGACGAACGCGGAAAGGAGTTTCATGGCGGGGGCGAAGGTAGGAGCGCGAGGCAGGGCGTCAAACCGTTGGCTCGCGGGCGTTGGCGGCTGCTCGGTAACGCAAGGGTGGCTCGGCCGGAGGCCTCGCCCTATCAAAGGAAGAAAGCCCGACGGGACGTCGGGCTCCACCTGTCGGGCGCTAGGCGGAGAGGCCGCCGGCGATGTAGTTCTTGAGGTGCTCGGCCTCGGCGCGGTGGGAGTCGGCCATCCAGCGCGAGATGTCGCCGATGGAGATGAGGCCGACGAGGCGATCGTTGGAGAGGACGGGAAGGTGCCGGCAGCGTTTGTCGGCGAAGAGGATCATGGTCTCTTCGATCGTGGTGTCGGGTGCGATGGTGATGAGGTTGGAGGTCATCACGTCGGCGACGCGTTTCACGCGGGGGTCGATGTTTTGGCCGACGACGCGGCGAAGGACATCGCGTTCGGTGAAGATTCCGACGGCGCGTTGATTTTCGAGGATGACGATCGAGCCGATCCGGTGGCGGTTCATTTCATCCACCGCTTGTGCGATCGTGAGGGTGGACGGGACGGCGTGAACAACGGAGCCCTTGCGCTCCAGCAGTGCTGAGATCGGAGTGCTGTTCATGGGGGGTAGGCGGGGTTAACGGGAACAGTGAGGCGATGCGAGTGAGCTGCAACCGGAAAGCCGGGAAACGCGGGGAAAAGTCCGGGAAGATTCGGGGCCGCGTGGAATGCGCGTCGGGGCGGAGGACGGGTTCTAGCGGGAGAAGAGTTTGTCGAGGGCGTTGAGGGATTTG
>JAFAAS010000060.1 GCA_023426435.1 Verrucomicrobiota bacterium
GAAAGGATCGACGTGCGCGTGGCTGCGACCGGCGGCGTGGAGACGAGCGTGCGGGCGCAGCGGCAAGGTGCGGGGGGGGCGAGTCGGGTGGAGCCGGGAGCGTTTGCGTTGGAGGAATATGAACTGCGGCTGCCGGTGGAGGGAACCGGGATGGCGGTTCTGGTGATGCGGGGAGGACGAACGGCGATGGAGATAGCGCCCCCGCGCGAGGCGAGGGAGCGTGTGGCGGAAGGCTCAACGCGACCGGAAGAGACGGGGCATGTTGCGCGACAAGAGAAGGCGGCGGATGAACCGGCGACGCGGCGTCCGCCGACGAATCTTGGACGGGCGCCCGCGGCGGCTGCGATTCAGCGGACCTTTGCGGACCGATTGGCGCCGCATGAGCCGATTTATTTTGTCTATGGTCCGGATGCGCCGGCGGCGAAATTTCAGGTGAGTTTCAAATACAAGCTGCTGGATTTCCGCGACGTGGCGCCGCAGCGGCTGATGAGGACGCTGCATGTGGGTTATACGCAGCGTTCGCTTTGGAATATCGAAGGAGAGTCGAGCCCGTTTTACGACACGAGCTACATGCCGGAGCTCATGTATGAGGCGCTCACGCCGCGTCCGGAGGACAGCGATCGATGGTTTACGTGGCTGGGCGTGCAAGCGGCGTTCAAGCATGAGTCGAACGGACGCGACGGGCCGGTGTCGCGGAGCTTGAACATGCTGTATGCGCGCCCGGTGTTTGCGTTCGGAGATCTCGAAAGCTGGCATCTGCTGGTGATGCCGGAAGTATTCGGTTACGTCGGCACGCTGGAGGACAATCCGGACATCGAGGAGTATCGGGGGTTTGGAAAGCTGAGCCTCGTGCTGGGGCGGAACGACGGGCCGTCGTTGATGGCGACGCTGTGGGCGGGAAGCGACTTTCAGCATCCGACGGTGCAGCTCGACTTGAATCTGCCGATCCGGACGCGGCTGTTGAATTTCGAGACGTATTTGATTATTCAATACTTCAACGGTTTCGGCGAGAGCCTGCTTTCCTACGATCAGGAGGCGGAAAGCGTGCGGGCGGGGATTTCGCTCGTGCGATAGTCGGCGGTAAAAGGCGATCCGGGTGGGGCGGGGGTGGAACGCGAGGATTGACGCGGATTCGGACAGCCGGTCGCGTGGGGGCGCGCGATGACGACGATGGCGACGAGTCCAGTGGAAGCAGCGGAACGGCGTGAGCCGGGGTTGCGTCGGCGCGGGTGGCTGGTGGCGATGGCGTTGCTTTGGCTGCCATTTTTGTGGCGGTTGACGCCGGCGTGGTCGGCGAGCGTGGAGCAGTCGTATGGCTGGGCGGTGCCGCTGCTGGTGTGGTATCTGGCGGGCGAACGGGCTCGATGGGCGCCGGCGAGGGAGACATTGGGCGCGGGTGGGCGGGTGGTGGCGTGGGGGGTGTTGATGGCGGGGCTGGCGGCGTTGCCGTTGTTGCTGACGATCCTCGAGGCGAATGGGCTTTGGCCGCTGGCGCAGTGGGTGACGTTTGGCGTGGTGGCGGCGGTGACGCTGGCTTTGCTCGCGCTGGACGGCGGGCGGCGGCGCGCGGTGCATTTCCTGTTTCCGGTGCTGTTTGTGGCGACGGCGTTGACGTGGCCGGCGGCGGTGACGACGCGGCTGGTTGCGGGATTGGTGGCTATGAATGCGCAGCTGGCGGCGAACGTGGTGTCGATGCTGGGGCATCCGGCGGTGGTGAGTGGCAGCGTGATCGAAGTGGCGACGGGGTATGTGGGAATCGACGAAGCGTGCAGCGGGTTGAGATCGTTGCAGGCGGTGTGGATGGCAGGGTGGTTTTTCGGCGAGTTGTTCGTGCTCAGCTGGCCGCGTCGGTGCGGTTTGGCGGCGACCGCGTTGCTGGTGGCGGTGGCGGGGAATTTGGTTCGCACGGTGGCGTTGACGTGGGTGGCGGCGGTGGATTCGCCGGCGGCGAGTGCGCGCTGGCATGATCGCGCGGGAAGTTTGGAGATGGTTGGGACGCTGTTGGCGGTGGCGGTGCTTGCGTGGCTGTGGGGCGGGAGAAAAGCGAAGATGCCGAAGACGACCCGCGCGAGCGAGGGTGACGGAGTGGCGGCGGGGACGAATGCGTGGTGGATCGCGGCGGTGGCGGGAACGATCGCGGCGCTCACGCCGCTGGCGTGGTATGGGTGGCACGAGGCGGAGGCGCAGACGCGCACGAAATGGCGCTTGGTTCAACCGGCGGGCGACTGGGAGGTTTATGAGTTTCCGGACAGGGCGAAGGAGTTGCTGCGGCCGAGCATGACGGCGGGGTTGATGCGGGAGGAAGGAGGCGCGCGGGATCGATCGTATGCGTTGCTGGTGACGTGGGACGGGGACAGTGCGACGGCGTTGAGTGCGGAAGTGCACGATCCGTCGATTTGTTTGCCGGCAGCGGGGCTGGGAGATCCGAAACGGCAGGAACCCTTGACGATGGAGATCGATGGGGCGCGGATGACCTTCGAGGTGGGCCGGGTGGACGCGCGCGGGCGGAGCTGGCATGTTTTTTATTGTCATTGGGACGCATGGCTGGGGCGGCCGCGGGAGATGCGTTCGGATGTGTCGAATATGCCGCGCTGGCGGCTCGAACGGGTGCGTGAAGGACGACGCCGCGGGGATGCGGCGTATCTGGCGTTGGTGACGCCGGAGTCGGAGGGGGAGGAGGCGCGGGCGTGGGTGCGCGACTGGGCGCCGCGGTTGTTTGAGCGCCGGTAGCACTTCGGACTTGTGCCGACGCGGGAGCGGATTGGTTGTGATTCGGATTCCGTTCGTCGAGAGCTTCCAACTTCAAACTCAATGCGAGAACGCCTGTTAAACTTCTGGAATGAACTGAGTGAGCATCAGCGAGACCTGTGCAAAGTTGCGGGGGGGCTGGTGCTGGCGGGAGCGCTCGGGTGGGCGGGGTGGGTTTATGGCCGGCCGGTGTGGCAGAAGTGGCAACGGACGCAGGCCTTGGAGCAGGCGAAGGATTTTGCGGCCCACAATGATTACCGGAATGCGGCGCTGGCGTTGCGGCGGGTGTTTGAGATGGGGCCGAACGATCCGGCGACGTGGCGGGAAGCGACGAATGTGCTGGCGCAGATCGGCGCGCCGGAAGTGCTGTTGGCGCGGCAAAGGCTCGCGCAGCTGAGTCCGGAGGATACGGCGGTGAAGCTGGCGCTGATCGGCGACGCGTTGAGGTTGGACCGGCTGGATGTGGCGATGGCGACGCTGGAGAAAGTCGATGAGGCAGCGCGCGACGATGCGGCGTATTTCCGGATGGCGGCGTCGCTGGCGATGGCGATGCGGCGCGGAGATGAAGCGGAGGCGAACCTCGCGCAGTTGGTGGAGATCGCTCCGTCGAATCCGCTGGCGCAGTTCGAGTATGCGGCGGTGCGGGTGTGGAGCGTGGACGAGGGGAAACGCGACGCGGCGCGGGAGGAGTTGCGGCGGCTGACGGCGGAGCCGGCGGTGCGCGTGCGAGCGGCGCTGGAGCTGTTGAAAGATGCTGCGCGCCAGCATGACGAACGATGGGCGATTGAAACGATGACGTTTTTGCTGGAGCGATTCGCGCCGGGCGCGGTGGCGGATTTCTCGAGTCCGGGATTGCCGGGCTGGCAGCAGTTGGTGGAGGCGTTGAAAGCGGCGGCGGAAACGGATGCGGACGATGCGGCGATGCTGGTGCGGTGGTTTGCGGACATCGGGCAGGCGCGGGAAGCGTTGGTGTGGGTCGATACGCTGGCGGATGAGATCGGCTATGCTGCGCCGGTGGCGGAAGCGGCGGCGGAGCTGGCGGCGCGGGTGGGCGATCTCGATCGGCTGGAGGAGCGGCTGCGTCAGGGAGCGTGGGGCGTGTGGTCACGGGATGCGATCACGCTGGCGATCGCGTCGCGTTTGCAGCGGATGCGTTACACGGATGCGAATGGCCGGGCGACGTGGCAGGACGCGTTGGATGCGTGCCGGGATTCGCTGACGGGGCTGCGGGCGCTCGTGCGATTGGCGTCGGCGTGGCAGGATAGCGAAGGGCTGGAGCGGGCGTTGCAAACGGTGGTGGAGCGACAGCCGAAATCGTTGTGGGCGTATGTGGCGCTGAGAGGGGTGTATGCGGCGCGGCTCGATCTGCAGAAATTGTGGCAACTGCATGAGCGTTGGGTGCGGCAGGAGCCGGAGAATGCGGAACTGGCGGCGGCACGGGTGAACTTGAGTTGTATCGTCAATCGCGCGACGCCGGAGATCGTGAAGGAAGCGGAGCGGTTGCATGCTGAGAATCCTGACATGAACGAGGCGAAGGTGGCGCTGGCGGCGGTGCGATGGCGGCAGGGTCAGGCGGAGGAAGCGATTACGCTGCTGAATGCGCTTCCGGAAGACGCGCGCGGGCAAGCGTCGGCGATTTTCTGGCGGGCGCTGGCCTTGGCGGATCGAGGCGATGAAGCGGCACAGGCGGCGATCGACGAGGCGGCGAAGACCCGGCGCGGCCAAGAAGAGAGTGAATTGCTCAGGGCGGCGGAGTCGAAAGTGCGGGCCGGCGCGGGGAAGCGCGGGTGAGTTGCGATAGGTCGGTTCTGCCGATCAGCGCCGCTTCAATGCGGGCGTAGAGCGGGATTTAACGTCTTTTTTCGCCTGTTCTGACTCGGATACTCAACTTCGTGCGTTAATTGTCGAACAGACCGTTGACGACATGCCGATTCGAACTTTTGTTAGCACGCCATGAGGATTATACCCTATAGGCTCTGGGTATTCCTAGCTGGGGTCATTTTGGCTCCGGCTTCGGCTGTTTGGGCTCAGACGACAGCGCAAGCGGTCAACATCTTCGACAATTTGGTGCGCGACTACAACTTGGTCGCTTTCGGCAATGCGAGCTTCAGCGGGCATTCGATCGAAGGGAGTTTGGCGGTCCGGGGGAATCTTACGCTCAGCAGCACGCCGGTGGCTTCGCATCATGGAGCGGGAGCCGATCCGACGCTGTTCGTTTCGGGCAAGCTGACCCTGCAGAACGATTCGCATCTTCAGCGCGGTTACGCGTCGATCAATTCGGCGAAGAATTCCCACCTCAGCGTTTCGGGCAATCAGGTGACATCTTCCAGCGGCAAGCTGATCCTGAATGCGAATACGAGTAATCCGAAGACGAACCCGGGGCCGGCGAACTGGAATTGGGCGACGATTCAGTCGCAGGCGATTTCGCTTTCGCAGACGCTGAAGAACGCGGCGCAGACCGGGACGATTGCGGTGAATCAAGGAAACCAGACGCTGACGTTTACCTCGTCGTCGTCACAGCCGGGCGTGGTGGTCTTCCAGTTGGATGCTTCGAAGCTGGGGCAGAGCAGCTACGATGGGATCAACAACGTGAACAACGTGGCGTTCAATCTGGCGGCTAATCAGACGGCGGTCGTGAACGTCATCAATGCGAACGGGCAAACGCTCTTCAGCGGATATAATTTCAACGACAACGGGAACGTCGGCGGGCACTTGCTCTGGAATTTCAACGGGACTGGAAGTGTGACGATCGGGAGCAATGGCGATTTCTTCGGCAGCATCCTGGCGCCGGAGATGACGTTGAACAATCGGAACAACCGGCTCGACGGGCAGTTGATCGTGAAGGACATCAACTACAGCGGTGCTCAATTGCACTTCGAAGAGTTTGCGCCCATTGGCGTGCTGGTTCCGGAGCCGGCGACGTATGCCTGGTGGACGGTGGCGCTGTGTGCGGCGGGGTGGTGGTGGCAGCGTCGGCGAATCCGCAGTTCGGATACGCAGGCTTGAGGCGGGGGCGCCGCGCTTTTTTTTGGGGCGGAAGTATTCGAGCGTTCTCAGAAAAACGATAGCCCCTCAGGTGAACCACAGAGGCACAGAGGCACGGAGAGATCCCGTGGCCTTCCTCTGTGTGCTCGGTGCCTTCGTGGTTCGAATCGGGTTTTCCGATTCGGCCAACGGTTATGACATAATTTAATATGCTATAGCGGCGCGGACGGGGCGGAAGTATTTACAGCCGCGCGAACGTCGAACGGCTCGAGCCTGTGTCGCCGCGGTTGGCGCGGCGGGATTCCTGAGTGCTACGCGAGGGCCTGAGGCGGCGTTGGGGTGGGGCACCGATGGCGAGGGGGCTGGAAGCGACTTACGGTGCGCTCATGGGCATCGAAACCATTTTGATTGTGCTGGGGGTGGCGGTGGTGATCGCGGTGGCGGTCGGTGCGAGCCGGGCGAAGCGGAAGTCGGCGGGGACGCAGGCCCCGAAGCCGCAGAATCGTTCGGACGTCGGGCCGGGTTGAGGGAAGGCGGGCCGTTCGCCGGAGGTATTTTGGCGAAAGCGTGACTTCATCCGCGTCGGCCGTGGCCGATTAGAGGGGATGATTCACGCGGATGCGGACTGTTGCCGACGCACTCAGGGTCAAACGAGGCCTCAGCGATCAACGAACGCGAACGCTGTGGCGGGGCACGGCGGCGTCGCGCTGGAAAGGAGTTAGCGGACCGATGAGTGGTGTTTGCTCCATGAGTGTGGCGGCGGGCGGGTTTGGGCGATGGCGGAGCTGTTTGGCGGCGCTTGTGGCCGTGCTCGGCTTGGTGCTGGAAGCGCGGGCGCTGGATCCGGATCGGAATCTGACGCAATACAACTGTCAGACCTGGCGTCGTTCGAATGGATTGCCGGCGAGTGCGGTGAATGCGGTGGCGCAGTCGGCCGACGGGCGGATGTGGCTCGGAACCTCGCATGGGCTGGTGGCGTTCGATGGGATGGGATTTCGTGTGCTCGATCCGACGTCGAATGACAGCGTGCCGTCGAAAGCGATTGCGGCGATCGCGGGGCGATCGGAGGGAGGCTTGTGGCTTGGCCTCGATCGCGGCGGGCTGGTTTTGGCGGAGGGAGGACGATTTGAGCGGATCCCGGGGGCGGACTGGGGCGGACCCTACATGATGGTGAATGCGTTGCGGTGGAGCCGGAGCGGCGGATTGTTGGTGGCGGGCAACGATCTGGCGGGTGTGCTCGATGACACCGGAGCGTTCCAGTCGA
Source organism: Verrucomicrobiota bacterium (assembly GCA_023426435.1). Taxonomy (GTDB): domain Bacteria; phylum Verrucomicrobiota; class Verrucomicrobiia; order Opitutales; family Opitutaceae; genus Opitutus. The sequence continues at coordinate 6,998 of JAFAAS010000060.1, forward strand.
TCGTCCCGGTGCCGCAGGCGGACGTGAGGACGATTTGCGACGATCAGCGCGGTCGCATCTGGATGGGAACGGTCGACGATGGCGTCTTTTATTGGGAGGACGGGAACGTATTCGCGTTTCTGGACGGCGCGTTGGCCAACCGCATCGTCTCGTCGATCGCGATCGGGTTGGACGGGAAGATTTGGCTCGGGACGGCGAACGGTCTTTTTTGTTACACCGCGGATCTCGAGCAGGTGTCGTTGGGGCCGGTGGAAGGCTTCGATTCGCAGCCGAATGTGATCCTGGTGGATCGACATGGCGCGGTGTGGATCGGAACGGTGATGTCGGGCTTGTTTCGTTATTATGAGGGGAAGTTCAGCCGGATCCGAAAGCAGGATGGGCTGGCGAGCGATCGAATCCTGACGCTGGCGGAGTCGGACGACGGCAGCATCTGGGTGGGAACGGAGGATGGGCTCAGCCAGTTGTCGGACGTGCGATTCCCGGTGCTTTCGACGCCGGAAGGATTGGCGCATGAGGCGTGTTTGTCGGTGGCGACGGCGCCGGATGGAGGCCTCTGGATGGCGACACCGGGAGGCGCGTCTTATTTTCGCGACGGACAATTCACGAATTATGGCGTGGAGGAGTCGCACGGGTTTTCGTCGCGCTGGATCAAGCGCGTGTTCGTGGCGCGGAACGGCGATGTGTATTTCCTCAACGGCCGGAGAAAGGTGGACCGGTTTCGCGATGGGCGGGTGGTGAAATCGTGGCAGCGCGATCATTGGCCGTCGGCGATCGCGGAGGACTCGCGCGGGATCCTGGTCAGTTTCGGGCCGGACCTGATGCGGCTGGAGAACGATGAGTTCGTGCCGCTCTTGTTGAACGACGGATCGCCTGTATCGGTAAAATGGATTCGCGATTTGGTGGTGGCCGAGGACGATTCGATCTGGGTGGCGGCGATCGACGGCGTGCTGCAGATCAAAGGCGGGGAGTTGCGGAACCTCTGCCATGAGAACGGCATTTACCAGAGCACGTTCAATCACGTTCGCGAAGATGACGAAGGGGTGATCTGGGCGGCGCAGAACACGGGGATTGCGCGGATCAAAAACGGGAAGATGAGCCTGATCACGCGGGAGCACGGGCTGCACGAAAACGAAGTGTATGCGATCGTGCCGGATGGGCGTGGCTCGTTTTGGATGGATTCGAGTCGCGGGATTTTTCGCGTGAGTGCGAACGAGTTGAATGCCGTGGCCGATGGAAGCGCGGCGCGGCTGACCTGCACGGTTTACGACGGCGAGGACTCGGTGAAGACGACGAACAAGACGGCGCAGGAGTTTTCGGGCTGTCGTTCGGCGGATGGGCGGGTGTGGTTCCCGAGTTCGCAAGGCGTGATCATGATCGATCCGGAGACGGTGGAAGGAGCGCGGCCCGCGCCGGCGGTGTCGATCGAACGCGTGAGGGTGGACGGGCGGGAGTTTCCGGGCGGAGCAGTGCCTGAGTTGGAGCCGACGGCGGGCAACCTGCAGTTCGACTACGTGGCGCTGGATTATCGAGCGCCGCAGAAAGTGCGTTATCGGTATCGCCTTTATGGATATGAGAGCGAGTGGGTGGAGGCGGGCGGCCGGCGGTCGGCTTTTTATACGAACGTGAGGCCCGGCGAATATCGCTTCCAAGTGCAGGCGTGCAACGGCGACGGGGTGTGGAACACGACCGGGGCGACGGTGGCGTTGACCCTGCCGCGGCGGTATTACGAGACGGTTTGGTTTCGCGGGGCAGCGGGTTTGATGGCGTTGGGGCTGTTCGCCTATGGCGGCTGGATGCTGCACCTGCGGCGCAAGCACGAGCAGTTGCGGCAAACGCACGAATTGCTGGAAGCGAAGGTGCGGGAACGCACTGCGGAGCTGACGGCGGAGATCGAGGAGCGCAAACGGATGCAGATGGAAGTCGAGCGCGTGCACCGGGAGCTTTTGGAGATCTCGCGTCAGGCGGGCATGGCGGAGGTGGCGACGGGCGTGCTGCACAACGTCGGCAACGTGCTGACGAGCGTGAATGTTTCAGCGACGCTGTTGAGCGATCGCGTGCACGATTCGAAAATCTCGTGGGTCGGGAAAGTGCGCGATTTGCTGAAGGAGCATCAGGCGGATCTCGCGGAGTTTTTGACGAAGGATCCCCGCGGGCAGCAGCTGCCGGCGTTCCTGGATTCGCTGGCGAAACATCTCGAAGCGGAACAGGCGGAACTCGTGAGCGAGCTGGCGTCGCTGCGAAGGAACGTCGAACACATCAAGGACATCGTCGCGATGCAGCAGAACTACGCGACGGTGTCGGGGGTGACGGAGCGGGTGTCGCTGGTGGAATTGGTGGAGGACACGTTGCGCATGGATGCGGCCTCGTTCGACCGGCACGCGGTGAAGATCATGCGGGATTATCAGGCCCATCCGGTCATCACGGTGGAGAAGCACAAGGTGCTGCAGATTCTCATCAACCTGCTGCGAAACGCGAAGTATGCGTGCGAACATTCGGCGCGGACGGACAAGCAGATCACCGTGCGGGTGACGGTGGAGAGCGGGCGCGCGAGAGTCGCGGTGATCGACAACGGCGATGGCATCGCGGAGGAAAATCTCACCCGCATCTTCAGCTTCGGGTTTACGACGAAGAAGGAGAACGGGCACGGCTTCGGGCTGCACAATGGAGCCTTGGCGGCGAAGAACATGGGCGGCGCGTTGACGGCGCGCAGCGATGGCGTGGGCCGCGGAGCGGAGTTCACGCTCGAGTTGCCGCTGACGCCGGAATCGTGAGCGGAGCGTGGAGGCGTTTAGAGCGTTTCAGAAAAACGATAGCCCTTCAGGTGAACCACAGAGGCACAGAGAGATCCCGTGGCTTTCCTCTGTGTGCTCGGTGCCTTCGTGGTTCAAGTCGGGTTTTCCGATTCGGCCAATGGCTATGACATTATTTAATGTGCTAGAGCTTATCGAGCGAGAGTGTGGAACGTGTAGCGGAAGTTTTCGTCGGCGCTTTCGCGTTGGGAAAGCACGCGCGGAAACTCGTGGCGCCATGCGGGAAACGTGCGGTCGCCCTGGACGTGCGCGTGGACGAGCGTGAGGTAGAGACGCTCGGCTTGAGGAAGTGAAATGGCTTCCTCGAAGACGCGCTGACCGCCGCAGATGTAGATTTCGCGCGGGGATTGTTCGGCGAGCGCGATGGCGGCGGGGAGCGAGTGGGCGACTTGAACGCGATCGCGGGCGAGCGAGCGATCGCGGGAGAGGACGATGGCGTGGCGATCGTCGTCGAGGATGCTCTTCCAGGATTGGAAGCTGATGCGGCCGAGGATGACGGTGGTGCCGGCGGTTTGTTTTTTGAAGAAGCGCCAGTCTTCGGGAATGCGCCACGGGAGCTGGCCGTTGCGGCCGATCACGCGATTCTCGGCGCAGGCGACGATCAGATTGAGGGGACGCGTCATGGGCGGCGTGATCTTGAACCACGAGAGGACACGAACAGGCACGAATGCCTATTCGGTGAGAGGAGACGCTTTTCCGCGGGCGAGTGGCCTAGACCAGGAGGAGCGCGGGAGACTCGAGCAGCTGTTTCAAGGCGGCGAGGTATTGCGCGCCGACGGCGCCATCGACCACGCGGTGATCGCAGGAGAGGGTGAGCGCCATGACCTGGCCGACGACGATCTGGTCGTTTTTCACGACCGGCTTCTTGATCGTGGAACCGACGGCGAGGATGGCGGCGTTGGGCGGGTTGATGATCGCGGAGAAGCGCGAGACGCCCATCATGCCCATGTTGGAAACGCAGAAGGTGCCGCCGGTGAATTGCTCGGGTTTGAGCTTTTTGTCCTTGGCGAGTTTGCCGAGCGATTTGGCTTCGGTGCTGATTTGGAAAATGGACTTCTGGTGGGCGTCGCGGACGACGGGTGTGATGAGGCCGTCTTCGATGGCGACAGCGAAGGAGACGTGCGCGGCGCCGTGATGGCGGATCTGGCCCTGGCCGTTCGGCGCGGTTTCCCAGGAGGCGTTGACCTGCGGAACGCGGCGGAGGGCTTCGGCGCTGGCTTTGAGGATGAAGTCGTTGACGGAGAGTTTGACGCCCTCCTTTTCGAGGCCGGTGTTGAGCTGCTCGCGGAGGGCGAGGAGCGGGGCGGCGTCGACTTCGATTTCGACGTAGAAATGCGGATACTGCGTTTTCGATTCGAGCAGCCGGCGGGCGATGGCGCCGCGCATGTTGGAGACCGGAACGGTGCGTTCGTCTTGAATCGGGCCGGTGCGCGCGGGCGTGCCGCCGGTGAAGCCGCCGCCGCCGGACTTCTTCGCGGGCGGATTTTTTTCGGCCTCGAGGATATCCGCGCGGACGATACGGCCGCCGGGGCCGGAGCCGGTGACTTGGGAGTAGTCGATGCCCTTTTCTTCGGCGAGCTTGCGGGCGAGCGGGGAGATTTTGACGCGGGCGCCTTCGGGGCGTGGCGACGATGTGGTCGGCGCGGGAGCGGGCGCGGCGCTGGCCGGAGCGGACGCCGGGAGCTTGGCGGGCTGGGCTTCGGTTTCGTTTTTCGACGTGGTTGCGGCGCCTTCGCCGGAAGGTTTGGCGTTGTCGGACGGTTTCTCGACGGGCGCGGGCGCGGCTTTGGGGGCGGGGGCGTCGACTTTCTCGCCTTCCTTGCCGATGGCGCAGAGCGGGTCGCCGATGGCGACTTGGGAGCCGTCGGCGACGAAGATTTTTAGGATTTTTCCGTCGAAGAAGCTCTCGAGCTCCATCGTGGCTTTGTCGGTTTCGACCTCGGCGAGCATGTCGCCGGTCTTAACGTCGTCGCCTTCCTTTTTCAGCCACTTGACCAGTGTGCCCACGGTCATGGTGTCGCTGAGTTTCGGCATGTCGATGATGTTGGCCATGGACGGAAGTTGAGAGATGAGGGTTGAGAGTTGAGAGCCCGATCAGGCGAGGGTTTCGAGGGCGGCTTTGAGGACGCGCTGGGGATTGGGGAGCTGCTCGATTTCGACGGGCGGGCTGTAGATGGCGGGAGCGTCGACCGTGGCGAGGCGGTTGATGGGGGCGTCGAGTTCGTCGAACGCTTCCTTTTGGATCATGAACGCGAGCTGGGAGCCGACGCTGGCGAAAGGTTTTTGTTCTTCGACGATGAGGACGCGGTGCGTTTTCGCGACGGACTTGAGGACCGTGTCGATATCGAGCGGGCGGATCGTGCGGAGGTCGACGATCTCGACGGAGACATCGTGTTCCTTCTCGAGGATCTCGGCGGCTTTGAGCGAGTGGAGGACGGAGCGGCCGTAGGTGACGATCGTAAGATCGGTGCCCTCGCGTTTGAGGTCGGCCTGGCCGAGCGGGATGACGTATTCGCCCTCGGGGACCTCGCCCTTTTCGCCGTAGAGAAGGGTGTTTTCGAGGAAGAAGACCGGGTCGTTGTCGCGGATGGCGGATTTGAGCAGGCCCTTCGCGTCGTAAGGAGTTGAAGGCACGACGACCTTCACGCCCGGGTGATTGGCGAGGACGTTTTCGGGTGTGTGCGAGTGGGTGGCGCCGACGTTGGTGCCGCCGTTGGCGGGGCCGCGGATGACGATGGGGACGTTGATGGCGCCCCCGGACATGTAGCGGACGTTGGCGGCGTTATTGAGGATCTGGTCGAAAGCGACGGAGTAGAAGGACCAGAACATGAGCTCCATGACGGGGCGAACGCCGAGCATGGAAGCGCCGATGCCCATGCCGATGAAGCCGGCTTCGCTGATGGGGGTGTCGACGATGCGTTGCGGGCCGTATTTGGCGAGGAGGCCCTCGGTGACCTTGTAGGCGCCGTTGAACTGGGCGACCTCTTCGCCGAGGACGACGACGTTGGCGTCGCGTTCGATTTCTTCAGCCAGCGCGTGGCGCAGCGCTTCGCGATAGGAAATTAAAGGCATGGAGACGGAGCAGGGAGAAAGGAGCAGGGAGCAGGACGAAGGGCGATTTAGTCGAAGAAGAGGCGGCCTTGGGATTTACGTTCGGAAGGATTGTCGGTCTCCCAGTAAACGTCCTTCTGGATATCTTCGACGGTGGGGAAGGGACTGGCTTCGGCGAAGTCGGCGGCGGTGTCGGCTTCGGCGCGGGCTTCGGTGTCGATTTTCTCGATCAGCTCGTCCTTCAACACGCCCTCGGCGACGAGGATTTGTTGGAAGACCTGGATCGGATCCTTGGTGCGGCGGTATTCCTCGATTTCGTTTTTGCTGCGGTAGGTGTTATCCGGATCGGCGACGGAGTGGCCGCGGTAACGGTAAGTGCGGACCTCGACGATGGACGGTTTCGATTCGTCGCGAGCGGCGGAGAGGAATTTGTCCATCGTGGCGCGCACCTCGTAGAGATCGTGACCTTCGCACTGGCCCCAATCCATGTGGTAACCCTCGGCGCGGCGCGCGAGATCGCCGGCGGAAGAGCGCGCCTGGCTGGTGCCCATGGAGTAGCCGTTGTTTTCGATGACGAAGACGACGGGAAGCTTCCAAAGGGCGGCGAGATTGTAAGCCTCGTGAACGGCGCCCTGATTGACGGCGCCGTCGCCCATGAACGCCATGGCGGCGCCTTTGAGACCCTTGTATTTGATGCCGTAGGCGAGACCGGCGCCGAGTGGGATCTGGCCGCCGACGATACCGTGGCCGCCCCAGTAGTTGCGGGAGGGATCGAAGTAGTGCATCGAGCCGCCCTTGCCCTTGGAGCAGCCGGTGGCTTTGCCGTAGAGCTCGGCCATGAGCGGTTTGGTGTCCATGCCGACGGCGATGGCGTGTCCATGATCCCGATACGCGGTGATCACGTGATCGTTTTTGCCCATCAACGAGCAGCAGGCGACGGCGACGGCTTCCTGGCCGATGTAGAGATGGAGAAAGCCGCCGATTTTCTTGGCCTGATAGGCGCGGAGGCTGCGTTCCTCGAAGCGGCGAATACGAACCATCTGGCGATAGAGCTCGATTTTCTGCTCGGCGGTGAGGCTGGCGTTGACCGGTTCACGACTGAAATCCGGGCGTTTGGCGCCTTCTCCGGCTTTTTTCTCGGCTGTGGTGCTCGTTTTTTTGCTCACGGAAAGTGATTCGGTTGTGTTGAACGGGCTAGTGTCCGTCTGCCCGACGAGAAATCAAGTGCTGATTGGGCCGGCCGTTCCCCCGGGTAATCCTCTGAACGGAAATTCATTGCCAAGGAAAGCTGGGCGCTCATCGCAAGCGGCGCATGCCTCAGCCGAGAGTTACTTTGAAGAGCCGATAACCAAGCTCCCGCGTGCTGGTATGGTTGACGAATTATCCTACGGCGAACGGCTGGGCGGCTGGCCAGCAGGTGGGGTTAAGGGCTGGCGGAATTACGGCGGCGTGATTTCTTCGATCTCGACGGCGACGGGTTTGCCGGGGGCGCAATCGGCGCGGAGGGCGACGAAACGGTCGCGATAGCGATCGTAGATGGGCCAGAGGGCGTTGCGGTCGGTTTCGGGAATCGGGAGAGCGGAAATTTCGTCGCGCGTGAAAAAGCCGAAGCGGCCCTCGTTGATATCGGCGGGCAGCGAGGCGATGGGCAGGCGGCACCGAAAGAGAAACATGAGCCAGTGGGATTGTCCCTCGTAGGCTTTCTCGGCGATCATCGCGAACAAGTGCAGATCGCCGGAGGTGATTTCGAGGCCGGTCTCTTCGCGGGTTTCGCGGACGGCGCATTCGAACGGAGATTCGCCGGTGGCGGTTTCGAGTTTGCCGCCGATGGGGCTCCAGACGCCGAGATTCGGCGGTTTGGCGCGGAGGAGGAGCAGGTGCTGGCCCGCGGCGTTTTCGAGGAAAACGAGAACGGCGATTTTGTAAGGCAGGGCAGCGGACATGGAAAAAGAGAGAGCGGAGCGTGCGTGCGCACCGGAGTCGCACAACGTGAAATTGAGCGTGACGACGCAAACGACTTACGCAAAGTCGGCGCGTCCACTTCATGCAAAAATCCTGCGATGGATTGTTTTTGCGGTTGCTGCTGCGCGGCGTGTTCGCGTTGGCGAAGCGCGCGGCGAGGCGGATGGAGCAACGGAACGCGGTGGCCACGGTCTCGGCGGAAAGGGTCGCGACGTGAAGCGCGGGACGAACAAGCGAGGGCGGTGGTGGTTGGTGGATGTGGGAGTTTGCGATGTAAGCTGGGCGTGCTGCGCGCGCGGGCCGAACGGCGGGTTGGTATTGGAAGCATGGGGAATCGAGCCGTGCGGTGGCGTGGCCGGGGATGATGAAGCGTGGTCGGCGGGAGTGTCGGCGGCGTTGCGCAAGATAGACAAAGCGCGCGGCGAAACGGTGTATCTGGGAGTGCCAGGCCATGTGGCGATGACGAAGTGGGTGCGGACTCCGGGGATCGCGGGCGCGAAGCGGGCGAAAGTGGTCGAGTTCGAGGCGGCGCAGAACATTCCGTATCCGTTGAGCGAAGTCGTGTGGGATTACAGGGCGCTGGAGGAAGGCGGAGCGGATTTGGAGTTGATGCTCGCGGCGGCGAAGGCGGAGGTGATCGAGCGACTTTGTGCGTCGGTGGCGGGCGCGGGGATGACGGTGGTGCAGGTGACGCCGGCCTGTGTGGCGTTGTGGCAGTGTTTGCGATGGAGTCATCCCGAAGCGGTGGCGGAAGGTGTGCTGCTGGTGGAAGTGGGCATGCGTTCGACGCATCTGGTGTTTGCGCACGGTGCGCGGTTTTACGCGCGAACGTTGAATCAGATGTCGGTCTCGCCCGATCTGCCGGAGCGGTTGCAGACGGAGATCGCGCGGACGATGGCGAACGCGGAGCGGCAAGGCGTGGGGCTGGAGCCGCGAGTGATCCTGCTTGGCGGCGCGAGTGCGGCGATCGAATCGGAGGCCGCGATGAGTGCGTTGGCGGGTTTGCGGGTGGAGCGGTTTGAGCCCTTGCGACGGGTGGAGTTGGCGGCGCGGGCGGTTGAACAGGGGGCGAGTGTGGTGGCAGGACGACTGGCGGGCGTGGTGGGGCTGGCGGTGGCGGCGAGTGCGGGTGAGAGCCGGCCGAATCTCCTGCCGGCGAAATTTAGACGGGCGGCGACGTCGGGCCGGTGGAGCCGCGTGGCGAAGGCGGCGGCGGTGGTGGGATTGAGCGTGTTGATGCTGGCGATGTGGCAACTTCGTGAGGCGACGGAAGCGGCGAAGCGGCAGGCGGAGGCAATCGAAACGCAACTCGCGCCGTTGCGGGCGATGGAGCGGCGCGTGGAACGCGGACGGGAAGAAGTCGAGCGGTTGAAGGCGGAGGAGCGGCGGTTGCGGCGCGTGGCGGACGGGCGAACGGCGTGGCTCAGGTTGATGGCCGAGTTGCAGGAAGTGTTGCGATCGGTGGACGATGTGTGGCTGGAGCGGTTGGCGGTGGTGGAAAGCCCGTCGCGAACGGGCGGTGAGGAGCAAAACGCGACGGCTCTGAAGGTGGCGGTGAGTGGAAGGATGCTGGACCGGGCGCGGCCGGCGGAGCGGGCGAATGCGAGCAGTTATGAGAAAGTGCGGCGGTTGCTCGAGGAATTGGAGGCGGCGCGGAGTGTCGCGGCGGTGGAGCATCCGCGATTCGACAATAGTCGGGCGGGGATTCTGGGTTTCGATGTCACGCTGGTGATGGAAGCGTCGTGGTTCGCGACGACCGGCGACGAGGAGGCGGGGCGATGATGCACGCGCGCCGAGGGGCGAGGTGGAAGAGGGTGGGGACAGTTGTGGTGGTGGTGGGTGCGATCGGGGCGTCGATCATGGTGTGGGGGGAAGTGGAAGCGTGGGCAGTTGCGAGGAACCAACTCCGGTTGAAAGAGCGCGAGTGGCGGGCGCTGGGTGGAAACGTGGAACTTGCGCAGGAAGGATTGGCGGCGATTGAAGCGGAGATGGAGGCGCGGCGGGCAGAGATCGCGCGGTGGTGGGCGGCGTCGCGGCTCGGGCGAGTTGAACGGGACGCGGAAGTGAGCGGACGGACGGAGGAGGCGTTTTTCGAACTGGCGGGCTTTGTCGAGCGCATGCGGGAACGGGCGGCGGCGAACGGCGTGAACGTGAAGGAAGGCGAGCGATTCGGGTTCGCCGAATTTACCGCGGTGGGGCCGGAGCGGGAGCGGATCGCGGAAGTGATGCGGCAGCGGGAACTGGCGGAGGCGGTGTTGTCGACGTTGTTCGAGGCGGCGCCGGAGGAGCTCGTCGCGTGCGAGCGAGGCGAGTCGGAGGCAAGCGAGCGACGTGTGCGGGAGATGGATACGTTTGGCGTGGATCGGCGCTGGTCGCTTGGGGCGGATGAAATTCGCGCGACGGCCTATCGCGTGAGATTCGTCGGGCGGACGGACGTGCTGCGCAAGCTGTTGAATGGACTGGCGGAAGCGGCGTTGCCGATGGCGGTGACGTCCGTGGACGTGGAGCCGGTGAAGGGGGCGGCGGCGGTGGCTGGCGCGGACGAAGGACGTTTCGTGGCGAGTGGAGGGTCGGAGTTTTCGGTGACGGTGGAGCGGCTCGATGCGGTGATCGGAGGAGAGCTTGCGTCGATCGGCGCGGGACGGAGTGAAGAGAGGGCGGAAGGCGTGGCCGCGCCGCGGTGGGAAGCGCCGGTCGTGAACGGAGATGCGGAGTGGGGCTACGATCTGTTCACGCCGCCGGAGATTTTCTATGATGCCGCGCTCGGGCGGTGGAGTGCGCGGCGGATCGAGAAGAGGGAAGGAGAGCGAATTGAAAATTTGAATACGCCGGCGGCGGCGGCGTTCGAGTTGGTGCGGACGAAGGTGGAGCCCTTTCGCGTGCAATTGGTCGGGTTTGTTGAAACGGGCGAAGGCGAATGGGGTGTGTTTGAAGATGCGGAGACGGCGGGCGTGGTGTTGGCGGGCGCGGGAAAGCGTTTGGCGGAATTGGAAGTGGCGATCGAAACGCTGGTGGTGGAGCGAGCGGAACGGGTTTGGCCGGAGAGCATGGCGGTCAATGTTCTGGTGGCGAAAGCGAAGGTGCGAGATGAACGCACGGGTGGAACCCTTTGGCTGACGAACGTGGAACGGGCGTGGGTGTCGGATCCGGTGGCGGTGGTGAAGCGGATCGGCGGAGACGAGGAACGCGTCGTGCGCGTGGGGGATGAGATTGCAGGCGATGACGCCGCGTATCGCGTGATCAGGATCGAGCAATCGCCGCCGGCGATCGAACTGGCGGTCGTGAGCGAAGGGAAAGTGGAGGCCGTGCGACGGATGACCACCGCCCGGTGATGAAATTTATGAGGACGATCCGGCTTGGGCTTAATTTTGTCGTGTGGATGATCGGGTTGTGGATGGCGCCCGGCATCATGGCGCAGACGGATGCAAACCTGGCGAAAGGGAGAGCGCAGTTTTTGGCGGGAGAATATGCGGCGGCGCGAGCGACGTTTGAGACGGTGTTGGAAAGCGAGCCGGGGAATGGCGACGCGAAGGAGTTTCTGCGAAGGATCGAGAAGGCGGAAGATTTGAGAGAATCGAATCGGCGAGAGCGGACGCGGGAGGAATTGCTGGAGGAAGTGGCGCGGAGTTGGGAGCGGCCGCGGGTGTTTGTGGAACGCGGCCGCGACGCGGCGAAGTCGGCGCGGGCGGCGCCGCTCGAGGAGAAGCTGAATCGGATTGTGGTGCCGCATGTGAATTTCACGCGGGTGGAGATCGGGCAGGTGGTGACGGCGCTCAGTGCGATCGCGGAGGAGGTGGACGAACCGGATGCGTTTCCGCGCGGCGTGAACATCGTGTTGTTGGATCCGGCGAACCGGGCACCGACGGTGACGATCGCGCTGCGGAATACGACGTTGAGACGCGTGTTGGATTTCGTGACGGAAGCGGTGGGGTATCAATACGAGGTGCAGCCGGATGCGGTGGTGGTGCGGCCGGGCGGTGAGACGACGGCGTTGGAGACGGCGTTTTTTCCGGTGGCGAGGGCGACGGTGTTGCGGATGACGGGCGCGGGGGCGGCGGAGGTGCGGGCCGATCCGTTTTCGTCGGCGGGGGCGAGCAACGAGCCCGCGGCGGCGGTGGGGGCGGAAGGGGTGGGTATTCGCGGGTTTCTTCAGCAGGCGGGCGTGAATTTCGATGGGACGCCGGGATCGAGTCTGGCGTTCGACGGGTCGGCGCTGATCGTCACGCACACGGCGAGGAATCTGGATCGGATTCGCAACATCCTGAATCGCTACAACGATGTTCGGCAGGTGGAGATCGAGGCGAAGTTCATGGAAGTGCAGGAAGGGGCGCTCGAGGAGTTGGGCGTGAACTGGAATCTTTCGACGAAGACGACGCAGCGGAATGCGGGAGCGCAGGCGGTTTATGCGACGAATGCGCGCGCGCTTTCGTCGGCGTTCAGCAACACGATTTCGAATCAGCAAGGGAGGATCGTGCGACCGCGGGCTTTCAACGATGCGAACAACAATGGCGTGCAGGATGAAGGCGAGGAAGCGACGCAGCAGGAGATCAACATTCCGATCGTGAACAATGCGCCGCGAATTCCGGGGGCGCCGGATCTGGCGTTGGGGGCGGGACCGCTGGCGACGATTGCGGGCGTGATCGGGGAATTCGATGTGAATGCGGTGGTGAGGGCGTTGTCGCAGCAGCAAGGGACGGATTTGTTGAGCGCTCCGAAAGTGACGGTGTTGTCGGGGAATCCGGCGACGATGACGGTGGCGCAGGAGATGCGTTATCCGCAGAGCTTTGGGCAGACGCAGAGCCAAGTGGGAACGGGGAGCGCGAGCGGCGGCGGTTCGGCGGGCGTGGCGATCACGGCGGGGACGCCGCAGGAGTTTACGGCGCGGAATGTCGGAGTGGAGTTGCGCGTGACGCCGACGGTGGAGGAGGACGATTACAGCATCAGTTTGGATCTGAACCCGCGCGTGACGGAGTTCGACGGGTTTGTGGAGTATGGCGGACCGAGCATTGCGATTTCGGGCAGCACGACGGTGACGGTGCCGTCAGGATTTTATCAGCCGATTTTCTCGGTGCGGGACATTTCGACGAAAGTGACGATTTGGGATGGTGCGACGCTGGTGATGGGAGGGTTGACGCGAGAGGAAGTGAAGAAAGTGAACGACAAAGTGCCGATCCTGGGCGATCTGCCGTTGTTGGGGCGGGCGTTTCGGTCGAAAGGCGAAAGCGCGCAGAAACGAAATCTGTTGATCTTTGTGACGGCGAATCTGGTGAGCCCCGGCGGCTCGCCGAAGAAGCAGCATTTGCGGGAGGTGACGGCGAATTCGGCGTATCGGAATCCCTCGATCGTGACGCCCGGCGGCAGTGAAGAGCGGGAGTAGCGGCGGGGAGGGAGGTGGATTTTGCGCGTGCGAGCGCGAAAGAATGGGTCAGCGTTCGCACGTGACGATGCGAATGCTGGTGGTGTGCGTGATGGCTTGGGCGCTGGCGGGCGGCGTTGGAGCGGCGCCGTATGTGGAGCCGAGAACAGGGCTCGAGTTTCCCGATGAGTGCGGCGGGTGGGTGCGAACGGGCGAGCGCGTTTATGAGCAAGCGGAGCTCGGGGTGTCGGTGAGCTACACGAACGATCAGCAGAAAACGCTGACGGCGTATGCGTATGGCGGCGGAGTGACGGATCTTCCGACCGGTGGAGACAGCGAAGTGATGCTGCGGTTGACGGCGCAGACGGCGGCGGAGTTGAAGGAAGTTTGGAAGCAACGCGGCGGGGAAGTGGAAGAGATTTTGCCCTCGGCGGTGATTCGCGAAGAGCCGAGTGGCAACGGACTCGCGACGATCGTGGCGCACCGCATTGTGATGAAAGGGCAGGTGTTGATCACGATTTCGGGGCTGACGGGATATCGCGGGACGATCTTGAAGGTGCGTTATACCTACGCGCGCAGTCCGCTGGATGAAGGCATCGCGGATTTGAAGCGCTTTGTGATCGGCTTGTTGACGGCGAACCGGGACCGGCTCGATGGCCACTTTGGCGAGGTGGCGGCGCAGTATGCGCCGGTGGAGGCGACGCCGACGCGGGAGGAGTTCATCGCGGCGCTGGAGATTTTGGATGAGGAAGTGGCGGGGCCGAAAGCGGCGCAGGCGGCGGGCGTGGTGATACGATTTGTCGAACAGAGTGAGGAGGTGGCGTTGACGCTCACCCGCGAGGTTGCGCCCTGGGTAATGGAAGTTCCGGAGGATGACGAAGCGGCGCAGGAAGCATCGGCGCTGCTGCTGGCGGCGTATTTGGGCGCGAATGCGAAAGCGCAGCTGGCCAGCGGGGAGAGGAAGGAGGACGTGCTCGCGGGGTGGAAGGCGGTGTTGACCGCGTATCGGAAAATGCGTGACGCGGGCACGACGGCGATCGCGGCGGTGGAAGAGTTGGTGGAAGCCGAGAAGGCGGGGCAGCTGACGCGGCGCGCGCTCGAAGCGCAGGAGAGGCTGAGTCGCGAGTAACGGAGCGGGCGACGAGGCGCGCGGCGACTCCGGCTACGAAGCGGCGCTCGGCTGAATCGAGATTTTCAATACGTAATCGAGGGCGCGGGCGAGGTCGTCGCCGTCGAACGGCTTGGGAAGGACGACGCAGGCGGGGATCGCTTCGAGTTTGGCGCGAACGGCGTCGCGCCCGTAGCCGGTGATGATGACGGCGGGAAGTCGGACGCCGAGGGAGCGGAGCTGAAGGAGGAGATCGGCGCCGGTGATGTGCGGCATCGTGAGATCGGTGACCAATGCGTGATATTGATCGGGTTGGTCGATGATCGCGTTCAAGACGACGCGCGGGTCGTGCATCACGGTGGGAACGAAGCCGAGATGTTCGAGGCGTGAGCCGATGAAGGATGCGACGGAAGGTTCGTCGTCCACGATGAGGATGCGCTGGCGTTCGCCGCGAGGAGCGGCGGCGAGGATCGGGTGCGCGGGGGCGTTTTCGTCGGTGAGCGGGAAGTAGATTTCGAAGCAGGTGCCCTGGCCTGGAACGCTGTTGACGCGCATGGCGGCGTGGTGGCCGGTGACGATGCCCTGGACGATGGAGAGACCGAGACCGGTGCCTTCGCCCTGCGCTTTGGTGGTGAAGAACGGATCGAAGACGCGATCGAGCATCGACTGGTCCATGCCCTCGCCCTGATCGGAGATCGCGAGGCGCACGGTTGGTCCGGGATGCAGGTGCGGGATTTCGGCGGCGAGGTTTCGGCAGACGTCCATCGGCTTGACGCTCACCTCGAGGCGGCCGGGACGTTGCCGCATGGCGTGGATGGCGTTGGTGCAGAGATTCAAAACGATCTGCTGGATCTGAGTGGAGTCGGCCAGCACGAGCGCGCTTTGGACGTCGGCGACGATTTCGACGGTGGCGGGCGTGGAGGCGCGCACGAGTTTTAGCGCTTCGCGAACGGGCACGGCGAGATCGAGCGGGGAGAGGCGGGTGTTGCCGCGACGGGAGAACGTGAGGATCTGGCTGACGAGATCCTTGGCGCGGAGGCCGGCGGAATGAACCTGGTCGAGGTCGCGGCGGAGTTCGACGTTGTCGTGGGCGGAGAGGCGGGCGAGCTCGTTGTAGCCGAGGATGGCGGTGAGGATGTTGTTGAAATCGTGGGCGATTCCCCCGGCGAGGGTGCCGATGCTTTCCAGCTTTTGCGCCTGCAACAGGCGGCTCTCGAGGCGGCGGCGGCGTTCCTGTTCGGCGAGCCAGCCGGTGATGTCTTCCTCGAGAATCAGGTGATGGCGAACCTGGCCGTCCGCGCTGCGGAGAGGCGCCACCATCGAGCGAACGTGGACGATGTTGCCGGACTTGGTGCGATTGGAAAGTTCGCCCCGCCAGGAGTCGCCGGAACGAACGGCCGCGGCGAGTTCCTCGAGGATGGCGGGCAAGGTCGACGGGGCGCGAAGGGAGAGCGCGTTGCGGCCCTTGAGCTCGTCGGGCGTGTATCCAGTAAGTTCACACGCCCGCGGGTTGGCGAAGACGATGGTGCCGTCGGGTTTGGCGATGAAGACGGCGACGGGACTTTGCGCGATGGCTTGGGAGAGGATTTGGATTTCCTCGACCTGGCTGGCGAGGCGTTCGGTGGTGGCGTTGAGCTCCTGGGTGCGTTGGGCGACGAGCCGTTCGAGGCGGAGGTTTTCGCGACGTTGCAGGTAGGAGGAAACGCGGCCCGCGAGAAGCACGAGGCCCGCCGCGGCCAGCGCGTAGGCGGCATACGCGTAGGTTGTGCGATACCATGGCGGCGAGATGGAAAACGCGAACGAGGAGCCGTGGCCGACGCGGCCTCCGACGCTGGGCCGCACGTGAAGCGTGTAGTTGCCGGCGGCGAGACGGTTGAAGGCGGCGGAGCCGGCGGTGCCGAGCGAAACCCAACCGGCGCCGGTGCCCTCGAGCTGGACGTCGAAAGTGACGGAAGTGCCGAACGACTGGTGCGGCGTCACGAAATGAGCGATGAGGGAATTGTCGGAAAACGGCAGCGAGATCGGATCAGTGGCGGGGAATAAAGTGCGGGCGCTGGCGGGAAGTTCGACGTGCGTGATGAGCGCGCGCAGCGGTTCCGGATCCGGAGTGAGCAGAGCGGGATCGTAGCGGGCGAAACGGCGATCGGTGTGCATCCAAACCACGCCCTCGTCTTCGAACGTGAAGAAATACGGCATGAGGCCGGCGGGGATTTTTTCGTGAAGATTGCGCAGAGTGCCGTCGGAATCGTCGAGCACCTGGACGCGACCGTTGGCGGCGATCCAAATACGGCCCCGCGCGTCGCGGGCGGGGCGGCCGACGATGTCGCGCAGATCGGAGAACCGCTCGTGAAACGCGGCGTCGCGTTCGAAGCGGCGGTCGATGCGATTGAAGCGCATGATTTGTCCGCCGATGTTGAAGCGGATCGTGCCGTCGAGCTCGAAGCATTGCACCCAGCCCTCGGGGAGCCCGTGGCGATGATCGAAGATATCGACGACGGGGCGTTCCTCCTCGAGGCGCAGGTGTGCGGCGCGGCTGGAACCGAGCTCGAGCCAGACGCCGCCGTCGGGATCGGCGACGGAGTTGTAGATGTTGCCCAATTCGGGAATGAGATGCCGTTCGGCGGAGAAGTGGACGCCATCCTGGCGGAGCCAGCCGACCTCGTTGACGCCGCCGTAGAGCCAGCGGCCGTTGCTGGGGTCGACGTTGAGGATGCGCGGGTAGGTGATTTCGGGAAGAGTCTGGATCCAGCCGCTGGCGGTGCGGACGTAGAGCCCCTTTTCGGTGCCGGTGACCGGCATGCCCAAGGCGGTCGAAAAGGTGAAGGCGAAGAGCCCGGCGGGCGTGTCGTGGACGAAACCCTTGAGGCGTCGATCCTCGTCGTAGTCTCCGCGCAAGATGCTCCCGTCGGCCATGAGCCAGAGTGTTCCGTCGTGCCGATGCGGATACGCGCTGGCGCCGCCGGTGCCAATCAGCTGTTCGAAATGGGAGATCCGAGAGGGAAATTCGACCTGCAAGACCCCGTCGCTGAGCAGGCCCCAGACGATCCCGCCGGGAGCGGGAACGAGCCGGCGGACATGAGCGAGGCGGTGGTCGAAACTGCGATCGAGGACTTGAATGGTGGCGCCGTCGCGATCGAAGAAAACGATGCCGATGTTTTCGACGGCGGCGGCGAAGTAGCCGCCCTCGGTTTCGCAGAGGCTGTTGATGCGCAGGTCGCCGGCGAGAAGCCGGTTTTGGCGAAAAGGGTGAAGGCGTTCGCCATCGAAGATCTTGAGGCCGCTGCCGTAGGTGCCTGCGAGGAGCTGGTCTTCGCCGAAAGCGACGGTGCACGTGATCGTCTGGCTCGGTTCGGCTTCGATGAAGACCTCGGCGGCGCGAGGAGTGTGAGCGTGTGGGTCAAAACGCGAGAGCTGGCCGGTGGTGCGATCGGCGATGTAGTGTTGATCGCGGAAGGTGAAAACGTGTTCGAGCGTGTCGCCCCGGCCGATGGAGCGAACCTCCTGTCCGGGCCGCCATTGGCGCACGGTTCCGCTGCCACTGTGCCAGAACCATTCGCGGCCTGATTCGAACACGCGGCGGGCGACGGGTGGCGCGCCGGTGTTTTCGGGGGTGAGCGATTGGGCGAAGGCGGGGCGCCACGTGCCTTCTTCCTGAAAAACGATGCGAGCGAAACCGCCGCGGACGCCCACGTAGAGCGAACCGTCGTCGTCGATCGCGATGTTGGAGCCGGTGACGGGATCTTCGTTGGGCGCGGCGCGAAATGCCTTCCAGCGAACGCCGTCGCCCAGCACGAGCTGTTGGGCGGCGAAGACGAGGACGCGGCCGTCGGGCAGAAGACGAAGATCGGTGGGAGGCTGGGTGAGACCGAGCGCTTCGGGGCTGCGCACGGCGAAGGACGGGAGGCCGCGTTCGAGGACGCCGGGAGGCGGTGCGCCGATGCGCAAGGTTTGGGCCGGGAGCGAAACGGACGCGCACACAAGCCACGCGACCGCGAGCAGCGCGGGAAGTCGGGCGGACGCGAGGGAGGAGAAGAGCGAGCGCGTCAGGGTGAGACGCATTGGAAGTCTGGCGAGGGAGGAAGGAAATGCCGTGAGCGAGACGGTGGACGGCGGTATGACGGTGATCGGCACAAACGGCGTAAAATCAAATCGTCTGTAACAACGCGAAGATATGCGGCCACTTGACCTGAGGAGGGAGCGGGACTGTGTTCGACGCATGGCGAAATGGCTGCTGGTCGACGGTTTCAATCTCGCGTATCGGTGTTTCCATGCGCTGCCGGAGCTGACGTCGTCGAAAGGGTTTCCGACGGGCGCGTTGCACGGATGGGTGAAATCGTTGTGGAAGCTGATCGATCAAGAGAAGCCGGATGCGACCCTCGTGTTTTTCGATCTCGGCGAGTCGCAGGACCGGTTGAAGTTGTTGGCTGAATACAAAGCGCAGCGGAAGCCGATGCCGGATCCGCTGCGGCAGCAGATCGAGCCGATCAAGGCGTTGACGCGCGCGATGGGGCTGGCGGGGATCGAGGAAGATGGCGTGGAAAGCGATGATTTGCTGGCGTCGGAGGCGGTGAGCCTGGCGAAGCAGGGGCATGACGTGCTGATCGTTTCGAGCGACAAGGATTTCGCGCAGATCGTCGACGAGAAGATCAAGATCATGCTGCCGCCGCCGTCGGCGAATCCGAAGGTCGGGTGGCGCTTGCTGGATGCGGCGGGGGTGCGGGAAAAGTTTGGCGTGCCGCCGGAGCAGATCGCGCATTATCTGGCGCTTGTCGGCGATACGTCGGACAACATTCCGGGGTTGGATGGCGTGGGGCCGAAGACGGCGTCGAAGTGGCTGGCGGAGTGCGGCGGGAGCGTGGAATGCGTGCTGGAGAAAGCGGCGGAGTTGAAACCGGAGCGGTTTCGCGAGGCGGTGGCGGCGAGCGCGGATCGGTTGAGGACGAATTTGAAGCTGACGACGTTGAATTTGAATTTGCCGCCGGTGAAACCGGAATGGCGGACGCCGCAGCCGGAGGAGCTGTTCAGGTTGCTCGACGAGTTCGAGATGAAATCGACGGGGGTGGAGGCGCGGAAACGGTATGGGGCGGCGGCGGGTGCTGGAAAAACGGATACGGCGGGGAGCGCGTCAACGACTCCGGTGCAGCCGCCGACGAAGGCTTTGCAAGGGGAGCTGTTTTAGGG
>JAFAAS010000090.1 GCA_023426435.1 Verrucomicrobiota bacterium
CCCCCCGACCGAGCCATGGTCCAGTGTCACCTATTAGGTTACACGTCCGACTGGCTCGCGCGGGTCCGCACGCGTGCGTTCCCGCGCTCATCTTCCCCACCGCGGTTCATGCATCATCAACTCCGTCATCTCCGCGCGCACCGCTTCCATCTCCTTCACATAAGCATACGCGCGCCCTCTCTTCGGCTCCGGCGTCCAGCGCAACAATCCTTCCGCATCGAAACCCAAATCGCCTTCATTCGATAACTCGAACTTACCGCGCGATCCCGGTCGGCACGCATACAACACCCGCAACTGATCCCACGTCGGCCGATCCATATCGCGCTCACCTTTGAAATATTTCTCGAAGGATTTCCGCACCAGATGCTGCGGCACCGCATTCCAATAACACGACCCAATCCGCAAATTCCACCCCGTGCCCCCCGCCTGCACCATCGGCACGTCCGCCGGAAATTTCGCCAGCTCGTTCCGCGCCGACGCCATGTCCATGTGATAATTAAACCCCGGCTTTCCATGCGGCAGCTTTCCATCCCCGTTCCCCGCCGCGCTGTAGAACTTCACCTTCCTGCGCACCAACTCCACCCCGCTCAGCTCACTGTGCTCGTCCGGCCCCGAATCGAGTAACGCGCTGATGTTCGTCACCGGCCCCACCGCAATCAATGTCACGCTTCGATCCGGCTGCGCCGCCAAAATCTTCCGATACAGCCCCACCACTTCCGGCGCACCCTCCTCCGCCAGATCGTGCGGATACTCCGCCACGATCGGCGCCATGAAAAAATCCCTCTCGAAGGGCGCGCGTCCCCGGATCGCCCCGATCGGCACATCCGGCCGCCCATACCAGGTGTTCAACGCATCCACATACGGCACCGCCGCCGGATGCCCATTCACCACGCCCATCGCGAGAATCTCCACCTCCCCGCGATCCGCCAGCGCATGCAACATCGCCAACGCCCCCGCATCGTCGATGTCGCCACCGACATCCGTATCGAAAATCACGCGTATCTTCTCCGTCGCCGCCGCCCCCACCTCCCCGCCGCTCTTCTTTTCACCCGCTTCGTTCAACTTCTTCGTCAGCAACGCAAACGTTCCGTCACGATCGATGTCCGCGCAACGCAGGATCCGGCCGCGCGTATTTTTAAACTGATACACCAGATCCCAGCCGACTTCCGGCGCGTCCACCACCTCCCACGTGCCGAGCGCCGGATCCACCAGCGCCGCGATGTCCCCCAGGTCGTAGAATCCTTTCGTCGGGCTCTGATACCACCCGCCCTTGAAACGAAACTCGTGCAAATACTTCCCCAACTCCCCCGTCTTCACCCACCGCGCCGACTCCTCCATCGGACAAAACAGCCGGCTGCCCGTATCGAACAACACGAACGACAGATCCGAATCAAACAGCCGCCGCGCCGCCCGCACGTCGCCGTGCACATTGAAATTCGTCGCCTTTTCCGGCCACTGCGTCCGCCCGTGCCAGAACACCACCACGCGATCCGCGATCCGCGGCTCCTTCAAATACGCCGACGCAATATTCGTCGCCGCCCCCAACCCCACGATCCACAAGGGATCCTCCGGCGTCGAGGCCATCGCCTTTTCCACGATGAAATCCACACCTTCCGACTCCGACGGCTCGAACTGATACCGCATCGGCGCCGATCCGAGCTTCACCTGAATCTTCCCCGCCATTCCCGCCTTCTCCAACAAGGTGTGAATCGTCTGCGCCGAGGTCTCGATGCTCCGCGGCCCCGCGCCTTCATTCTCGTTGTCATAGTTCGCCGCCACAAATCCTTCGATCTGCAGCCGCTCCGGGCTCAACAACGCCAGCGCGATCGCCCACACGTCGTCGATTTCATTGTGCGCATCCGCGTCGATGATCACGCGTATCTTCTGCTCCTTCTCCGGAATCGCCGGCACCCGCCGCTGCGTCGCATCCCGTGCCTGCACCCGCTCGCGCCGCTCGCGATAGGGATCCGGCGACTCCGCCGCAATCGCTTGCGCCCCCCACATCCCCCAGCCGAACAGGACTAGAATCGCACGTGCCACCATGAGCTCTTGACGAAAAACCGCCTGCGAAGACCACCTGCAACCCCGTGCCTACTCAACCGCACGAGTCCTCGCCGGGTCGGCATTTAATCCCGCCTTCTCACTTTGCCCAAGATGCTCCGCTCTTTCATCTTTTCGCTCGTCGGCACTTCCGTCGCGTTCGCCGCCACCCCCGCACCAAGCACCTTTCCGATCGCCGCGCCCGATCTCGTTTTCGCCGAACACGACGGTCTCGTCGCCGGCGAAGCCGAACATTTTACCCAACAAGCCCACCACACCGTTCGCGCCTGGCATCGTATCAGCACCGACTTCACCCCAAACGTCGAACCCGACGGCGATCCGTCCCACGCCGACACCGCCAGCAATCACGCCTACATCGAATGTCTGCCCGACACCCGCCGCAGCCATGACGATCCTCTCGTCCCAACCGAAAACTTCTCCAACGACCCCGGCGCGATGGCCGTAATCTCGTATCGGATACACTTCCAGAATCCCGGCCGCTACTACGTCTGGCTCCGCACTTTTTCCACCAACACCGAGGACAACGGTGTCCACGTCGGTCTCGACGGCGAATGGCCCGAAAGCGGCCAACGCTGGCAAACCACTCAGAAACACGCGTGGTCCTGGGACTGCCGCCAGCGCACACCCGAGGTTCACGTCGGCATCCCCCTGCAGCTCTATCTCGACGTCCCCACCGCCGGCGAACACACGTTCCAAATCTCCATGCGCGAAGACGGCGTCGAAATCGACCGCTGGCTCCTCGCGCGCGACCCCGACTATCGCCCCGAATCCGCCGGCCCTCCTTCGCGCCAGGTTTCGCCCGCGCGCCGCTAAGAAAGCTCACCGCAAGCCAGCACCAAAACCGATCTTTTCCACTTTCACGATTCCGCCGAGCGCCCTCCCCTCGGCTTTCTCGTGCGGACTTGATCCCACGCATCCCCACCTCCTTTTCTTCCCGCATGCCTTCGCCCCGCCCGCTGGATTTCCTCTCGCTCGGCGCATGGATCATCTTCGGCGGCGCATTACTCTCGATCGGCGCCTACCTCGCCTGGCCCCGCCCGGAAAAACAAGGCCGCGACTTCTGGCTCTTCAGTCCGCCCAATCTTCCTCCCTACGTCGAAGCCGCGAAAACCTGGAACGCCGCCCACCCCGCTCCCGCCGATCAACTCAACGTCCAACTCATCCACTACCAGGCGCTCGAACGCCGGCTTATCGCCGCCTTCACCGCCGAAGCCCCCATCGCCGATCTCGTCGAAACCGAAAGCCAAGCCATGGCCCGCGCCTTCGCCGGCCCGCTCGAGGGCGTCGGCTTCATCGATCTCACCGATCGTCTCCGCGCCGAGGGCCTGTTCGACGCCATCAACGAGCCTTCCTTCAGCCTCTGGACAAGTCGCGGCCACACGTTCGGCCTCCCGCATGATGTCCACCCCTGCCTGCTCGGCTATCGCGCCGACATCGTCGAAGCCGCCGGCATCGACATGTCTCAAATCGAAACCTGGGACGACTTTCGCCGCGTCCTGGCTCCGCTGATACAGGACTTCGACGGCGACAACCGCCCCGATCGCTACCTCCTCAATTTCTGGGACAACAATTTCGACCTCATCGAAATGCTTCTCCTCCAGGCCGGCGATCCGTTCTTCGATCCTTCCGGGTATCCACAACTCAATACATCGCGCCACGCCCGCACGCTCGCCTCGCTCGTATCCTGGATCGCCGGTCCCGACCGCTTTTGCGTCGACGCTCGCGAATTCACCGCCGGCGGCGACCGCATGCGAATCGAGGGCACCGTGATCGCCTCCATTCTCCCCGACTGGCTCGCCGGCACGTGGAAAACCTACATCCCCGCGCTCCACGGCAAAGTGAAGCTCATGAAGCTCCCCGCCTGGGAGCCCGGCGGACGCCGCACGTCCGTCTCCGGCGGCTCTTGCATCGCCATCACGAAAAGCGCACCCGACATCGACCGCGCCTGGGCCATGGCCAAACATCTCTATCTCTCGCCCGAGGTCGCCGAAGCTCACTTCCGCGCCACCTGCATCATCTCGCCGGTCAAAAAATTTTGGGACCTCCCCGTCTATCACGAACCCGATCCTTTCTTCTCCGGCCAACCCGTCGGCGATCTCTACATCGCCGAAGCGCCCAACGTTCCTCCTCGCAACTCCTCCCCGTTTCTCCCGCTCGTGAAAGAGCGCATGATGGCCATCCTCGTCTCGCTGAAAGCCACCGCGATCGCCCGCAACCAGTTCGACGCCGACTCGCTCCTCCCCGAGGCGCAACGTCTCCTCGACGCCGCCCAATCCGACATCGCCGCCCGCATGGACCGCAACGTCCTCTATCGTCCGACACCATGATCCGCGCATCGTCCCGCCGCCGCCCCGCCCCGCCCCACCCGCCTTGGGCCCCGTGTGCTTTCCTTTCTCCGTTCCTCCTCCTCTTCGCCACTTTCACGCTCTACCCGCTTGCCCAATCCCTCGTCCTCGCCTTCTCGCAAACCTTCGGCCCGAAACACAGCGCCTTCGTCGGTTTCGACAATTTCCTCTTCCTTCTCCGCGATCCGCTTTTCTGGACCGCCCTCCGCAACACCGCGCTCTACACCGCCGGCTCCGTTTTCATCCAACTCCCCATCGCCCTCGGCCTCGCCCTCCTTCTCAACCGCCCCGGTCTTCGCGGCCGCGCGATTTTCCGCCTCATCTTCTTCGCCCCGTCACTCGTCGGCCTCGTCTTCGTCGCGATGGTGTTCGCGCTTCTCTTCCAAAGCCGCACCGGCCTCATCAACGCCGGCCTCCACCATCTCTTCCCCGCCTGGGATCCTGAGTTCGCCTGGCTCGACCGCCACGTCATGACCTCGCTCATCGTCGCGACGGTCTGGCTCTACGCCGGCTTCAACATGATCTACTTCCTCGCCGCGCTCCAAAACGTCAGCCGCGAGCTCCTCGAAGCCGCCGGCCTCGACGGCGCCGGCCCCTGGGCGCGTTTCCGCCATGTAATACTCCCGGAAATACGCCCCGTCGCCGGCTTCGTTTTCCTCATCTCAATCATCGGCAGCTTCCAAGCCTTCGAACTTCCTTGGGTCCTGCTCAACAACTCCGCCGGCCCCGACAACCGCGGTCTCACGATCGTGATGTATCTCTACCAAACCGGCTTCCTCACGGGCGACCTCGGCTACGCCAGCGCCATCGGCTGGATCCTCGGCCTCATCCTCGCTCTCGCCGCCCTCCTCCAACTCCGCGTCACGCGAAACGAAGAAAACTAAACCACGAATGGACACGACGGCACACGAATCGAAGCGAGCCCTGAAAACGCCTCTCCTCCTTCGCGCCCATTCGTGGCTCTTCCTTGCGCCTTCTTGCGCCTCTTTGCAGCCATCCCCGTTGCCTCCCTTCGCGTCTCTTCGCGTCCCTTCGCGGTTTCATAAAAACCCATGCGCCGCCTGACCCTCCCCCTCATCTACGCCGCGCTGATATTCTTCGCCGCACTCACGCTCATCCCGCTCCTCTGGATGGCGACGTCCGCCGTCAAAAACCAAACCGACTTCTTCACATCCTTCTTCCTTCCCACCGGCGATGGCTTTCTCGGCATCGCATGGGATCGCATCACCCTCGCCAACTTCGAACGTCTCTTCGCCGAACACCCCATCGGTCGCGCGCTCTTCAACTCTTTCTTCTTCGCCAGCGTCTCCAGCGCCGCCGCCACGCTCGCGTGCGCCATGGGCGGCTACGCCCTCGCCAAATTCCATTTTCGCGCGCGCTCCTTCCTCACCGCCGTCGTCCTCGGCGCCCTCATCATCCCCGCCCCGCTGCTCATCGCGCCCAGCTACCAACTCCTCTGGCAACTCGGTCTCCTCAACTCCTACACGGGCCTCATCCTCCCCGCGCTCGCCCCCGCCTTCGGCGTCTTCCTCTTCCGCCAGTCGATGCTCAACTCCGTCCCCGCCGAACTCCTCGAGTCCGCGCGCCTCGACGGCGCCGGCGAATTCCGGATCTTCTTCACCATCGTGATCCCGCTCGTGCGCCCGATGATCGGCGCTTTCCTTCTCATCACATTCCTCGGCGCGTGGAATAATTTCATCAGCCCGCAAATCATCCTCCAGGAACCCGAACTTTTTCCGCTCTCCGTCACGGTCAACAACCTCCGCGGACTCTACGCCACCGACTACGGTCTCATCATGTCC
Organism: Verrucomicrobiota bacterium; assembly: GCA_023426435.1. GTDB lineage: Bacteria > Verrucomicrobiota > Verrucomicrobiia > Opitutales > Opitutaceae > Opitutus. The sequence continues at coordinate 6,209 of JAFAAS010000090.1, forward strand.
GGCACGCTCGTCTCCATCGCCCCCGTCATGTGCCTCTTCCTCCTCCTCCAAAAAGAATTCATCTCCGGCCTCACCACCGGCGCCGTAAAAGGCTGAGTTTCACATTGGCCGCAAAAAAAACGCAAAAGGCGCAAAGAACCCCTTCTCCTTTTTGCGCCTTCTGCGCCTCTTTGCGGCGATTCCAATTTTCTCTTCTCTGTGTCTCCGTGCCTCTGTGGTTCAAATAAGAATCGTGATAAAAACCCTCACTCCGTCTTGGTGATTGAATTTTGAAGATTCTCTGGAGCTTGGCGCTTGGATCTTGGAGCTTCCGTGCCGCGCGCGCCTTCAGCGCGCCGCGGCCGGCGGCATCACCGAATACGCATCATACCGTATCTCGCTCCACGCCAATTCCGGCAACGGCCGCCCCGGCATCAACGGAATCTCCACCGGCGTGAACGTCACCCGCACGCGAATCCTCGAATGTCCGCTCGTCAGCGCTCGCGACACCAAAAATTCGTCATCGCGAAACCGCCGGTTCGACGTCTGCACCACGTGCTGCGACGCCGACAATTCATGCGACACATTCGAAAACAAACACGTGTTGCTCCCCGCCAAATACCACACGCCCGCCGCCTTGAATTCTCCCACCTTCCCATCGCGACTCACCGGCGCCACCGACACCTCCGCCCGCTGATTCGGATACTGATAATCCAGCTTCCGCCGCAGCAGCACGCCGACGTTCCCCGGATTGATCGCCATCGTGAACTCCGTCGTGCCCGTCATCGTTCGCGCCCACTCCGAATGCGTCGGATAAATCTCGCGTCCTTTCACCGTGTCCGGCCCCCACTCATACCGCGAATGCAACGCATACTTTTCCGACGCTTTCGGCGTCACCGCCTCATGCGCCCGTTCGCTCGCCGTGTCTCCAGCCGCCTGATACGCGTCCGTTTTCACCAGCGTCGCCCCGCGCCGTCCATACCAGAACGCGACCGTCTTGTAGTGCTCCGTCGACTCGTTCTCCCCGCCATGCTCGAGCCTGATCGTGGCGTTTTTCCCGAACGGCATGAGATCCGCCAGCAGGAAACGATACGCCGATTGAATCTGGTCCTCATCGCTCTTGGCCTCCTCCGCCCGTCGCGCCCCGCAGGGATGTCCCGCGAACGGCAGCGTCATGTTCCGCCCGCCCCAATAGTCGCCGCCCCCGCCCCATTCCTCCGTGCCCGTGCCATACGCCTGCGGCGTCAGGCTGTCGTCGAAGAAGAAACGGGGATCCCCTTCCAGCGTCGTAAACCCGGAACGATGCGAAAAGATAAACGACGTCCCCACAAAGCTCCCCGACCAATCCCCGCCGCCTTCCGCTTCGCGCGTATCCAATAAAACCATATCCTCGCCCAACACCTGATTCGGAAAATCCCGATACGTCGCATGGAAATACCCGACATGCGCCATCGGCCGCCTCAGCGGCGCCACCCGCACCGACCACCGCACGCCCTCGATCGCTTCGCCGCTTTCATTGACCAACTCGATCACCGCCTTCCGCTCAAACGGCATCGGGAAATAACACGCCAGATGCACCCGCTCCGCATCGTAGCGGATGTTCACCGGAAACGCTTTCACGAGATACTCGCGGTTATCCCGATTGTAGAGCGTGCCCGCCCCATGAAACAACGCCACCGGCGCATCAATCGACGCATGCTCCGCGCCATCCCACGTCACTCGCAGCCGCGCCCGCCCAAAATCGATCGCCCGCCCTCGCGGCACCGAAAACGTCCACGCCCGCACCTGCTGCGGCGCGTCCGCCGTCAACTCCACCACCCGCTGCGCCATCCCGCCGCTCGGCAAATCCAACATCCCTTTCTTCTCCCACAATCCCATCGCGCGTCCCTCCTCCGACTCCGCCGCCGGCACCAAGTCGCTGCCCGCTTTCGCAATCAACTCCAACACGTCTCTATCCGGCGGCGTTTTCCCATCCCACGCCGTCACCGGCCGCGACAACGGCGCCGCCGGATCGATCGAATGATAAATGTAGTATCCGGTTCCATAATACGTCCGTCCATACATCATCCGAAACGACTCCTGAAATCCGATCGGCACCCACATCAAATCCGCGCCTTTCGTCACCGACCAGGTCCATGTGAGCGGATTCGGCAACGCCTCGCGCGGCTCGAGCACCGAATTCTCCACCGGCTTCGTCGGCGTCGCCGTGCTCGTCTCCGTGATCACATGCTCCGTCCCGTCCACCTCGTAGATCCACGGACTCCCATGCCAGTGATTGTAACGCGCAAAATACAACACGCCCGGCCCCGCCACATCGAGCGTCACGTTTTTGTCCTCCGCCAGCTGATACAAATAGTGGCTCGCATCCGCCCGCTCGTTGCCGCCCTTCCGATCATACGTGCTCCGCATATACGCCCGCACCCCAATCCGCTGCACCGCCCAATCCTCCCACTGCCGATACGCATCGAGCCCGACCGGAATCGTCGGCGTCTCCGCACCCCAACCCGCCGCCACGCTCACCACCACCACGCAGCTCCGCCAAATCCGTAAACGCATGCCCCACCATGCCGCCTTCGTCCCCGCACGTGAACCTCGCTCCACTCAACCGCTTGAGCCCGCGCAGGAGAGGCTTTACGCCCCGACTCGCCTCACAACCTCCTTCGTGTGAATTCGCGTCCCTTCGTGGTTAATCCCCTTCCGCTTCTTGCGCCTTCTGCGCCTCTTTGCGGCCATCGTCTCGTCTCATGAGCCCCCGCTCCCTGGCCGACCTCGTCAACACCTTCCAGGGAACGGACTCCCATCTCGCCTTCTCGAAGGGCAACACGCTCCCGCTCACCACGCGCCCTCACGGCATGGTTGGCTGGATCCCGCAAACCGATCCCGGCAGCTGGGTTTTCGATTACCGTTCGCCCACGCTCCAAGGCTTCCGCGCCACGCATCAACCTTCCCCTTGGATCGGCGACTACGGCAACTTCCTCCTTCTCCTCGGCTCCGGCCCGCAACCGCCGCTCACCGTCATCGATGGCGAATCCTACTACCCGAAATCCGAAACCATCGCCCGTCCTCACTACTTCCGCACCCGCCTCGTCCGCCACGACATCCTCGCCGAAATCGCCCCCACCGAACGCGGCGCTCACTTCCGTTTCACCTACGAACCGCGCGAAAACGCCTGGCTCACCTTCCGCCCCGCCGCCGGAAAAATCCTCTCCATCGACCGCGATCGCCGCCTCATCCTCGGTGTCTCCACCGCCATCGCCGCCGGCGCCGCCGTCCCCGGCGAATTCGGCTGCTTCTTCGCCGCCGAACTCAGTGCACCTTTCCTCGAGTTCAACATCCTCGACGTCAAAGGCGCCCCGCCCGCACCCGACGATCCCGCTCAACTCGTCTGGCTCAAACTCGACCGCCCCGTCGACGGCCAAATCACCGCCAAGATCGCCACGTCCTTCGTCAGCGTCGATCAAGCTCTCCTCAACCTCCGCCGCGAGCTCGGCCCCGCCTCCTTCGACGAAACCCGCGCCGCCGCCGAAGCCGACTGGAACCACCGTCTCGCCGCCATCGAAATCGAGGGCGCCACCGACGCCCAACGCCGCACATTCTACCGCTGCCTCTACCGCTCCCTGCTGTATCCAAGAATCGCACACGAGTTCGACGCCTCCGGCACCCAGATCCATCGCAGCTTCTTCCACCCCGACGGCGCCACCGCCCCCGGCCCGCTCTACACCGACATCGGCTTCTGGGACGCCCACCGTTCGCTCATGCCGCTGCTCACGCTCATCGCACCCGAGCAGCACGGCGAAATGATCCAGGGCTGGGTCAACACGTTCAAAGAAGGCGGCTGGCTCCCGAGCTGGGCCAGCCCCGGCTATATCCCGTGCATGGTCGGCTCCCACGCCGGCGTATCCATCGCCGACGCCTACCTCAAGGGTATCCGCAATTTCGATATCTCCACCGCCTACGCCGCCGTCCGCCACGACGCCACGCAAGAGCCTCCGTCTTTCGCCTGCGGCCGCTCCGGCCTCTCTCGTTTCAACGAGCTCGGCTGGGTCCCCGACGACGAATTCGACCACTCCGCCGCCCGCACGTGCGATTACGCCTTCGGCGACTTCGGCGCCGGTCAGTTCGCCCGCGCCCTCGGCCATCATGCCGACGCCGACCGTTTCCTCCGCCGCGCACTCAACTACCAAAACATCTTCGACCCTCGCGTCGGCTTTCTCCGCGGTCGCAACGCCGACGGCTCCTTCCCCGCCCATTTCCGCGAGTTCGCTTGGACGCGCGATTACATCGAGGGCGGCCCGTGGCAACACACCTGGTCCGCTCCCCACGACGCCGCCGGCCTCTCCGCGCTCTTCGGCGGCGACGACGCCTTCGTCGCCAAACTCGACCGTCTCCTCGCCCTTCCTCCTCATTACGAAATCGGCCGCTATCACGCCACGATCCACGAGATGACCGAAATGGCCGCCGTCCCCTTCGGCCAATACGCCCATTCCAACGAGCCCGTTCATCACGTCCTCGCGCTCTTCACCGCCGCCGGCCGCCCCGATCGCACGCAATACTGGGTCCGCCGCGTTCTCCACGAGCTCTACTCGCCCGACACCTTCTGCGGCGACGAAGACAACGGCGCCATGTCCTCCTGGTTCATCCTTCACTCGCTCGGTCTCTACGCGCTCACCCCCGGCCATCCCGCCTGGATCCTCGGCTCGCCGCTTTTCGAATCCGCCACCCTTCGCCTCCCCAACAGCGGCGCCTTCCGCATCCGCGCCGAAAACCAGGCGCCCGACGCCTGCTACGTCAGCGACGTCCAACTCAACCGCACCTCCGTCACCTCGCTCGAGCTCCCTCACTCCGCGATCACCGACGGCGCCGAGCTCGTCTTCTCGATGTCCCGCTCTCCGAATTGCGCCCGTCAACGCGGACAACAACTCTCCCGCCCGTTCTCCCTCTCCGCCGCCCTCTGATTCCCATGCCACTCCTCCGCCTCTTCCTCACCGCCCTCTTCGCGTGCACCTCCACCTTCGCCGCCGACGCCGTCGACCTCGCGCAACGCGCCGATCGCTGGCAGCCCAAGGTCGAACGCTACCTCCAACGCGACCAAGCCAACCCGCCTCCGCTCAACGGCATCGTCTTCACCGGCAGTTCGTCCATCGAAATGTGGACGTCACTCCCCGCCGATTTCCCCAACCTTCCCGTTGTCCGCCGCGGCATCGGCAGCACTTGGCTCCTCGATCAGCTCACCCTCGCGCCGCAGCTCGTGTATCCACTCAAACCACACACCGTCGTTCTCTACGCGGGCGAAAACGATCTTCAGGACAATCGCACCGTCGCCGACGTCGTTGACGCTTTCCAACAGGTCCGCGCCCAACTTTTCTCCAAGCTTCCTTCCGCCCGGCTCGTCTTCCTCGCGCTCAAACCCAGCCCGAGCCGCACCGCGATCCTCGAAAAGATGCGCGAAGCCAACACCCGCATCGCCGCGCTCTGCGCCGAAGATCCCCGCTGCACCTTCGTCGATGTCTTCACGCCCATGCTCGACGCCTCCGGCCAGCCTCGCCTCGAACTTTATCTCGACGACCGCCTGCACATGACGCCCGAGGGCTACCGCCTTTGGACCAGCCTCGTCTCCCCCGTCCTGTAAACCATGTAGGGCGGGGGTCTCCCGACCCCGCCGCTCCCGCGTCCGGGTCGCGCCCCCCTCGCGCACTCTCTCTCTGTGCCCTCCTCCTCCCGCGCCGCGTTCACCTTCATCTTCGTCACCGTCACGCTCGACATGCTCGCGCTGGGGATCGTCTCCCCCGTGCTGCCCGGCCTGATCGTCGAATTCGAAGAGGGCGACGTCTCTCGCGCCGCCCACGTCACCGGCGTTTTCGGTTTCATCTGGGCGCTCATGCAATTCTTCGCCGCCCCCGCGCTCGGGGTCCTCTCCGATCGCTTCGGCCGCCGCCCCGTGGTGCTCTTCTCCATGGCCGGCCTCGGCCTCGACTACATCCTCATGGCCCTCGCGCCTTCCCTCGGCTGGCTGTTCATCGGACGTATCATTTCCGGCATTACCTCCGCCACTTATCCCGTCGCCGCCGCCTACGTGTCCGACATCACGCCCGTCGAACAACGCTCCGCGCGCTTCGGCATTCTCAGCGCCTCCTTCGGTCTCGGCTTCGTCATCGGTCCCGCCATCGGCGGACTGCTCGGCGATATCGACCTTCGCCTTCCGTTTTGGGGCGCCGCCGTCCTCTGTCTCGCCAACGCCTTCTACGGCATCTTCGTTCTTCCCGAATCGCTCCCGCTCGATCGCCGCGCTCCGTTCTCCTGGAAACGCGCCAACCCTTTCGGCGCTCTCATCCTCCTGCGCAAACACGTCGAGCTCTCCGGCCTTTCCTGGGTCGCCTGGCTTACCTCCTTCGCCCACGCCGCGCTGCCCAACCTCATCGTCCTCTACATGAGCTTCCGCTACGGCTGGGGCGAACGCGCCATCGGTCTCGCCGTCACTGCCATCGGCGCGTCCTCCGCCATCGTCGGACTCTGGGCCGTCGGCTACTCCGTGAAAAAACTCGGCGAACGCACCACGCTGCTCGTCGGCCTCGTCGCCCCCACCCTCGGCTTCCTCATCTACGCCTTCGCCTATCGCTCCGAAATCTTCATCGTCGGCATCGGCGTCATGGCACTCTGGGGACTCAGCGGCGCCCCGCTTCAAACTTACATGACGCGACACGTCTCTCCGTCCGAACAAGGCCAGCTCCAAGGCGCCCTCACCGGCCTCCGCTGCATCGCCGGCATGATCGGCCCGCTCTTCTTCGGCTGGATCTTTGGCGCCAGCATCGACGGTCAATCCAGCCTCCACTTCCCCGGCGCTTCCTTCTTCATCGCCGCCCTCGTCTTCGCCGCCGCCACAATCCTCGCCGCCCGCGTCACGCAGAGTCCCAATCACTCAACCACGGATGGACACAGATGAACACGGATTCGGATTCGCAGCCTCTTCTGCATCCGCGTCCATCCGTGGTCAAAGATCCGCTTCATTCGTGTGAATTCGTGTCCATTCGCGGTTCAATCCACCGCGCCCGAAATCCCTGCACGATCAACTTCACCGGCATCGCCGCATAACGCTCCTGCAAAATCCCATGCAGCGTATGCACGCCCCATTCCTCACTCGTGCCGTGATGAATCACCACCAACGGAAACCCCGCGTCATCCGCCCACTCCGTTTCCACCCACGTCTTGATACGATCGTCGATCGTCAGCGCCATGTCCGCGCCCAACTCCACCAACTTCCACGGTTCGCACGCATACCCCGTTCCTAATCCCAATTTCGTCACCTTCCGCTCCGGATCCCCATAAAACACCACGCCCGGCTGCCCGATCTCCCCAAACGCCTTCGCCATCCGCTTCGCCAGCTCCTCCGCCTTCATCGCCGGCTCGACCTTCACGACGCGATAATACGGCTGGTTCACGATCACATCGTCTTCCGCAAACCCCAACTTCTTCGCCAACGAATCCGCGACGCCGCCCGGCATCAAATCGAGCACGTCGTGACACCGGATCACCACCATCCCGTTTTCCTCGATCCATCGCTTCTTCGCATCGCGCGTCGCGCTCATCGCCTTCAACGCCGCCTCGGACAATCCGCTCTTCTCTCCCTCAAACGCGTCCAAATCCAAATGGCTGAAAAACGTCGGCTCGTGCGCGATCACGACGTTGCACCCCGCCGCCAGCGACTCACGCAGCGCGTCCCACGTCGGCGTCCACATTACCGAAATACCGCGCACCACCGTCTCCGGATCGCCCACGATCACGCGATCCACCGAGGGTTCCGGCACTGGATGCAATGACCTCAGCCACGCATTCAGCTCCTTCGCCCGCAGACGCGTTCCCGCCGCAACTGAGTCCTTCGTAGTCATCGATTCGTCCTTTTTGATCATCAGGTAAACCGGGCTTTCCCCCACCTCGACTTCAATCGCGCCATCCTCGCGCTGTCGCGCCTTCGCTCCACCATCTTCCTCCGGCGCCAGCGGCATCCGCTCCGCGCGCTCGAGCACCCCCGGCACATTCGCCAAAACCCGCCGCGACACCACTCCTTCCCCCGTGGGCGACCACACCGCCCACACGACCCGCGTCGGATCGTCGCCATGCTCAAACTCCTGCACGCGCACCCGCCCCGGCTCGTTCCGCACCATCCGTCCAAAACGATAATTCCCGAGCACCTCTTGCAAATGCGCCAGCGCATGAAACGACGGCTTGGGCTCAAAATTCCGCGTGATCCCCGCGCTCGCATGCAAACTCGGCGTATCCCGATCGTTGAAAAAATAAATATACGCCCGTCCCACCTCCATCGACGCAAACACGAGTAGCGACCGCACCAGCCACTGCGCCTGCTGCTCATCCGTCACGCCAACCCAGTGCGGCATCTTCCCGTTCGGATCCGCCGTCTTCGTGCTGCTGTCGTAGCCGAACTCCGTCACCCAAACCTCCTTCTCCGGCGCATGCGCGTCGCGCCAGCGGCACAACGCCTCGATGTCGTTCAAATACCGCAACAGCTTCGGATTCTCCGGAAAACTCCTCCGCCACGAGGGATCCTGCTCCACCTCCGCATAGATGTGCAACGCGAGCACGTCATACAGTTCCGGATACGCCGCAATGCACTCCACGCTCTTGTCCCACGCCCCGCTCGGCCCGGCCGTGATGTTGCTCGTCGCAATCTGCACCTTCGGATCGCCTTCGCGAATCCCCCGCGCCATCGCGACAAACATCCGCGTATAATCCTCGTCGCTCCACTTCGTCGGCTCGTTGCCGATCTCCACCGTGTCGACAAACCTCCGCTCCCCCGACGGCCCAAACTCCCGCGCATACCGCCGCCCATAATCCCGCGCCTGCGCCTCGATGTCCGTCCACTTCTCTCGCTCGATGCTCTCGAACTGCAACGACACTTCCACGTCCCAGCCTTTTTCCGTCCACTCGCGATAAATCGCCGCCCAATCCGTCCCATCTTTCCCGAACGGCAACGGCGCCGGCACCGCCGGATCGTCACCCAAATCCCGCGACACTTTGTGATACTCGCGCAACAACCTTCCCACCGGTCGATACAACTCCGGATCGAACGCCCGATGCGGCGAATGCCCCGGCGCATAACTGTTCAACCCCACGAAATCCCTCATCAACGGCCGCTCCCGCGCCGTCCCCGCACCCAACTCCCCCGCCATCACCAGCACCGCGATCGCCACCCAAGCGCTTATTCGTCTCATCTTCCCACTCTGGCTCCCCTGCCACTCCCCGCATCCGCCGCCCTCCTCAACCGCTTGAGCATTCCCCCATCAACCAGACAGACCTCGCCACCCGCCTCTGTTTGCAGCTCATCTCGCTTTCTCCCGTTCGCTCAATCGCTGCCGCAACATCCACTCGTAAATGTCCGGATTTTCATACGTGGCCGTCCATGAGTCGTGCTTGACTCCCGGATACACCGTCAGCCGCGGCGAACCTCCCCGTTTCTTGATCGCCTCAATCATCTCTTCCGACCGTTCGACGGGCACCACCGGGTCCGCCTCACCATGAAACGCCCACACCGGCATCTCGCGCAACACCCGCGCCAGCTGCCGCTCGCCTCCGCCGCAAATCGGCAGAATCGCCGCGTAACGCTCCGGGTGCCGCACCGCCAGCGCCCACGTGCCGAAACCGCCCATGCTCAATCCCGTCACATAAATCCGATCGCGATCGATCCGCCGCTCGCGCGCCGCCTGCTCGATCAATCCTTCCAACGCAAAGATGTTCCACCACTCGCCCGGCGGACACTGCGGCGAAACCACCACGAAGGGGAAATCCTTCCCCGCATCGATCAACTTCGGCAGCCCATGTCTCTTGATCATCTCGAGATCCCGCCCGCGCTCGCCCGCACCGTGCAAAAACAACACCAGCGGCCACCGTTTCTCCCGGTCCTCCGCGTAGCCGGGCGGCAGGTATCTGAGATACTGATACTCCTGCGTCATCGTGATCGTGGTCGATCTCGCCTCGTGTCGCATCGCTGGCTCCGCCGGTGTCCGGCAGCCGCCCAACAATCCCGCGGCGACCACGCCGGGCACCATAAGATATCGGAATTTCATCGGCTCAAAGGCACGGACCGCATCTTCGGTTCAGCGTCGCAGAATCGCCACCCAGTCCTCTTCCACGTCGTGCGGCGGCAGCCCGAGACGGATACGCTTCCCCGCTTCCACGCGCGTGATCGGCCCGTCGATGAGTTCTCCACCGGTGCGCGGATTGAACCATTTCACGCTAAACTCTCCCGTCACCCCGCGCAGATCGATCGCCGAAACATCCCCCCAGGCGAGATAGATCACGTAAATCTCGCCCGGCTTCGCGAGACAGTAATACGGCTCCGCCCCCACCGAGTTGCCCACCAGTTCGTCCGCCGGCTGCATGTCCCAGAACGGAATTTTCTGGTCGCGGAAAAACTCCAGCGCGATCCGCGCGTAGTCCCAGCTCCGATCGCGGCTACGGAAATCCTCTCCATTGATGTCGTGCGCCGGCAGCCTGTATCCAAAATAATACTCCACGCCCGCCCCTCCGCCCATCAGGTTGCCCCACAGCGTGAGCTTGCGCACTTCGTGCAACGTATAATTTCGCCGCGGATCGCGCGCCACGCCGTCGAATCCTTCATAACCGGGATCGGGCGGCACACCGTAGGCCCAGTGTCCTTGTTCGTCATTTGCCACCACCCACGGACGCCCGCTCCGCGCGGAATCCCGCACCCACTTCACCGTCCATTCATGCGTCTCCGACCAGTCGTTCTGCAGCGATAATCCCGTCAGCGCCGATCCGTCGCCGAGCAGCGGATCATAGATAAACTCCTGCTCGTTCGTAAACGTGTGGAGCACGATGTTGCTCGGATAGTAATGCGTGTCCGCAACGAACTGCGCCATCGCGCGAATCTCTTCCGGCGTCTGCGTATTTTCTTCGCCGAGATTCCACGTCACCCCCAGCAGATGTCCGAATCGGGCGATCAACTCGCGCAGATACAGTTTCCGCTCCGGCCCCAGCGCCCCGTTGTCCAACGATTCCGGCACCGGCTTCACCTCGCGCAGCGTGCCGACGCGGTTGTCGTCCATTTCGTTTTCCTGCAGTTTGAAATGCAGGTGAATCCCATTCGCCTGCGCGTGCTCGAACACGATCGCCCACTGATCCAGCTTCGAGCAGTCGTAACGCAGCTTGTCGCTGCGCGACGCAAACGGCCACACATTGTCGCCATCCCCGCCGGCGTTGTAAGGCAGGAACGACATCGTGTTCATCCCTTCGCTCGCCAGATAGTTGATCGCGCCGATCAATCCTTTCCCCCTGCCCCCCGCCCAGGTCGGATCGCCTTCGCGCCAGTCGCGCACGTGCGGCTCCCACGTCTTCAGATGCACGTCTTTCTTCTCCGATACCGTGTCGTCGAAATCCCGATACGCCAGCAGCGTCTCGGGCGAATCCGGCCCCGCCTTCAGGAAATAGTCGCCGCTCCCCGCAAATCGCAGGTGATGCTTCCCGACATACTGCAGCCACCCTTTGCCGCGAAAGTCCGCGCCCCGCTTGTCGCTCGCCGCCACCGAAAAACGTCCCGAGCGCCCGTCGAACGGCCTCAAGGGTTCGCCTCCCGCCTCAACCGCAACGTTCTTCCCGCGCCGAAACGCCACCTGATACCGCCACGTGCCCGTCCGATCCGGCGCGAAATGCGCGCGCCAGACCTTGCCGCTCTTCGCCGACGTGTTCGCCGCATTGCCATCGGCCGCAAAATACCCCGGCACCGTATAGCGCGGCGCACCCGATTCGTGCGTGAAGGTCACATCGAACCGATAATCCATGAATGGATTCACATCCCGATCCGCCTCGTTCGCCTCCGGTCCGTCGAGCGTCAGCGTGACTTTGTGCCACTGCTTCAACTCGCCCTCGATCCGCACCGCCTCCGCGGCTTGCCCGCGTATCCCGCAGAGAAACGTGAATGCGATGAGAGCGAAGAGACGAAACGAAAGCATGGCAGGTGAGGAGGTCATGGAGAAACGGGGCGCAACATACGCCGCCGATTCGCGCACAAAACGCTCGATCTCCCGCGCGGGAAAGCCGCGAACGACTAAACCGCATGAGTGCAACGCCCGCCCTGCACCACGCCGCCGCCGATTGTAGGAGCCTGCTCGCAGGCGATGTTGCTCATCCGCCCATCGAAACAGCCTCCTCGAACCGCCCTATTTCTCCGTCCCTCCCGTCGGCGGCAAATAGTCCTGCACCGTCGGATCGCCGAGCTCCACCTTCCGATCGGGAACGTAGGGCCGGCGCATCAGCACCGGCTCGCGCGTCTGCCGGCCAAAGTGCGGTCCACCCGCCTTGATCAACGTCGCGAGCACTTCGCGCAGTTTCACCCCATCTGCCGGCGTGCTGACGCGCGCATGCCACAACAGCTTGGACTGTTTCTTTTTCGCCGCCTCGTAATCATACGCGCGCAGGCGCACGAAATACCGGCTGGCCGTCGCTTCGTTGCGCAGCTTCTCGCGCTGCCACGATGCCATGGGCCGGCCAGCCGACGCACCCGCGAGCAGGTCGATAAAATCCCTTTCATTCCAAAACCTCTGCCCCGCAACCACGCTGTTCTCGTCGTATTGTGCCTCGAACTCTTCGATCTTCGGATCGAGCCCGCCCCATTGAAAAACAAGAAGCTGCGACGGCCGATCCTGCGGCGGATTCACCGGCAGGTAGCCCTGCTGAGCGAGCGCCTCGGCCAGCCAGCGATGCACGCTCTCCCGCGGCGGGGCATCGTCACCCACCGGCAGGTCCTTCGCCGTGACGGGCAGATAAATCACCGGACGCTCGCGCGAGGGCGCGGGCAACTTGCGCCCGTCGCTCGTGAGATCGACGACGATGCGAATCTCCGCCGTCTTCTCCGCCGCCCAGCCCGTCGTTCCCCTGCCAGCCAGCACCAACATGCCACACCCCAAACCACACCGGATGAAACCACGGAGTGAGTGCCTCATATGAGCCCTTACGTCTGTCGTCCGCCGCACCAACAAAAACGCCCGCCACCGATGACAATCAGATGGCGGGCGGAAATCGTGCGGATCGTCCCGCTTAGAAGTTCGCCCGCAGGGTGAACTCGAGGGTCCGGGGCGCTCCGAAGAAGCTGCGACTCGAAAGATAGCGCTCATCGAGCGCGTTCTTCAGCATCAGCGAGGCGTTGCACCGGGCGCTGCCCAGATTGAACTCCGCCCCGATGCCAACGTTCACGACGGCGTGCGCATCCAGCATCCACGGCGGCACCAGCCCGCCATTATGCACGAACCACGCTTCGGTGTGCTGGCGCTTGTCGACCCATTTGCCGTTGCCCAGCAGGTAGGTGTTGGTGAACACGCCGAAGCCGCCGAGATCTTGACGGATATTTCCCGAGATCTGATGCCGCGGCGAATACGCAAGCTGATGGTTCTCACGCGTCAGCATCCGCACGCCGTTGACGACGGCCGCCGCGGCGACGTCGCTTTCGACATAGGCGTAGGTATAAGCGTAACCGACGCCGATCTGCGTGCGCTTTGTCGGACGATAAGCGAGGTCCATCTCCACGCCGGAGCTGCTGTTTTTGCCCGACTGCAGCGACGGCGTGAAGGTCTCCCCATTCACCGTCACCTGGGCGAGCTGCCGGATGATGTCCTGCTCGTGTAGTTGATAAATGGAGACGACACCGGAAAGCTTCCCGCCAAACATATCCGTCTTCAGACCCGCGTCCCAACCTTCACCGCTGCCGGGAACCGGCGTGAAGTAGGTGCCGTCCGGATACCGGGCCTGCGTCGTGTAGAGATTGACGATCGACGTCGAGTAGCTGGCGAACGCCGAGACCGTGTCGGTCAGTTTATAAAGCACGCCGTATTGCGGCGAAACCTTGGAGGGATACTCGTTGTAAACCTGCGTCGGAGTCGGGCCGCTCGGGTTCTGCAGAATGTCGGCCTCGATTTTATCCAGCCGCACGCCCGCGAGGGTGTGCAGCTTGCCATCCAGAAACGTCATCTGGTTCACGAAGTAGCCGCTGTTCAGACGATTCCGCGCATGGAACCCCGTGTTCGGACGAATGCCGCCGGGCGTCTGCGTCGAAAGGATCCACGTGCTGGGGTCTTCCAGGTTCCACTGCACGTTGTCGCGTGCCGGCGGAAGCGTATCGAGGATCTGCACGAACTTTTCCGCGCCGTTCTGATATCCAACGAGGTTCTGCACCTCGATTCCGCGCCACTCGAAATTGTTCAGCAGTTCGATCTGGCGATAACGATCGAAGGAGCCGCGCGCCGAGCGATTTACCTGCCGGCCGTTGAGCATGAGCGGATCCGTCGGCGTGCCGTCCGGATTGCTCAAAACGCCTTGCGGCGCGTCGTTCGTGAAACGGTTGTCGTCCCAATCGACGTCAGACCAGTTCGCGCGCACCGTGAAGTTCTCGTTGAACTTGTGCACGAATTCCACCGTGAACGCCTGCATCGTGGTGTCGAAAAAGTCGTTCGGATGGCGATTGTTCCAGCTCTCGTCCACCGCGCCGTAGGAGCCCGGCACATCCCAATCCAGCAGATTGTGAAACGGCAGCGAAGTCACCGGATTGTCCTGGTTGCGCTTCGTCTGCTCGAACTCGACCGTCAACGTCGTCTCGGGCCGGATCCACCACGTCATCGACGGATACAGCGTGGTTTGCTCCACGTTGACCCGGTCCATCCACGAATCGTTTTCCTGATACGCGCCCACGAAACGGAACGCGAAAGCGTTGTTCGCCGTCGGCACATTCAAGTCCACGGAGGCTTTGTAGAAATCGTAGCTGCCCACCTGCAGGCTCGTGCTCGCGATGCGGCGCTGCACGGGACGCTTCGTAATGTAATTCACACTACCGCCGGGCGACGCCTGTCCATAGAGGACCGACGAGGGGCCTTTCAAAATCTCGACGCGAGAGATCGTCGCGGGATCCACCACGCGCAGGCGCCGAAAGCCGTTGCGGTTCGGAACAAATCCGCCCTGGCCGCGCAAGATGAAGCCGAGCGTGTCGCCGTTGGCGAGATCCGACGCCGCCGTGCCGCCCCCGGACACGCCCGAAGCAAACGAAACGATGTCCACGAGATCGCGTGCGCCGATGTCCTGAATGAAGTTCTCGTTGAACACCGTCAGGTTCATCGGAAGGTTGATCAATTCGGTGCGGGTGCGCGTGCCGCTGACCGCCTGCGGCGTGTAGTAACCTTCTTCCGAAGTCGATTGGACTTCGAAGGGCGAGAGCACCACGACTTCGTTGTTCGATGGCGCCGGGGCCGGCTGCGCCTGGCCCAAAGCCGAAAGCGCCGCGAACGGCACACCGGCCGCAAGCCAGCGCAGTCGGCGCGGATGGGGGAGTTTGTGTATCATAGTTTGTTAGTTCAGGGTTGGGATAAGCGTATCGGGTCTCAGATAACCGATGCCGCGCGCCTTTCACCGGCAAGTTGGCAAAATCGCAGGGGTAAAGGGAGCGAGCGCCGGCACCGTGCGCCTATTCTCCGACAAGTGAAATGAGGGCCTTGCTCAATCGCATGAGCGCACCGTTCACCCTGTCATGCAGCTTCTTGCCTCCCGCTCCCTCGACCGCAAGTGGCACGGAAATCCCCCAGCCTCCGCGCCGCCGCCTTCGTGAAACTCCGCCATCGCCACCTCGCCCGCCACGCGCCAGCCTCTCGCTTCCGATGCCCGTTCCGTTCGCGCGCCGCCAGCTCGCCGACGCTCAACCGCCTCTCATGCGGTTGAACGCTCCGGGTGTTTCGATTGCGACGTATCCGAATCTTGATGACGGCATGCAGATCCTGACGGGAGACACCGTCTCCTCTTCCCTTCACCGCCAGGCCGCCGTCCGCCGCGTGCATTTCCGTCCCGCTTGGAATCGCCCGCGCACTCCGTTCCGCCACACCTGGGAGGGCATTCTCAACGTCGACCAATTCCGCTGGATGGTCCGTCGCGACATGCAGGAACAACTCGAGATGGCGCAACGCGAGCTGCGCGCCACCCACGTGCGCGCCGTCGGCATGTTCGACGACGAGATGCGCGTCTTCTGCCCGGGGCCCGGCGCGTTCATGGGTTACGAGCCCAAGCAGCCGCGCACCAACTGGCAGACCGTGGACTACGTCATCGATTCGCTGCTCGATCGCGGCATCCAACCGGTCTTCAACACGTCCTTCGTCCCCAGCGCCATGGCGTCCGGCCCCACCACCGTGTTCACCACCCAGGCGCACACGAGTCCGCCGCGCGACTGGCGCGAATGGGAAACGTTCGTCCGCGACGCCGTCCAGCACGCCGTCGACCGTTACTCGCTCTCCGTCGTGCGCTCGTGGCCGTTCGAGGTCTGGAACGAACCCAATCTCCACGGCTGGTTCTGGGGCGGCACCCAGGACGATTTTCACCGGCTGTGGCAGAGCACTTACCGCGCGATCAAATCGGTCGATTCCTCCTTGCGTGTTGGCGGCCCGTCCACCGCTCGCGCCGAATGGATCGAAGACCTCCTCGACTTCGGCGCCGCCAACGATTGCCCACCCGATTACCTGATCAGCCACGTCTATAACAACGACAGCGCCGTCGATCATCCTCTCGCGCCGTTCGATCCCACCTCCACCGATCGCGGCAACAAATCGCCGACGTTCGCGATGGACCTCATGCGCGGGGTGCGCGCCATGCTCGACCGCCGCGGTTTCAAGGGGGAACTCCACTGGAACGAATGGGGCCGCTCGTTCCACGGCGTCGATCACCACCGCGAACAACCGTCCGAGGCCGCCTTCATCGCGCGCCTCCTCAGTGAGGTCTCGCAGGAAGCCGACGTCTTTTCCTATTGGTGCCTCAGCGATATCTACGATCAGGTCGGCTACGGCCGCGAAGCTTTCTTCGGCGGCTACGGCCTGCTCAGCCTTCAAGGCCTCCGCAAACCCGCCTACCACGCCTTCGAGCTGCTTTCGATGCTCGGCACCGAACGTGTATCCATAAATAACGACACCTCCGACCCCGCCTGCAGCGCCATCGCCACGCTTTCCAAGGACCGCGCGCACGTGCTCGTCTTCAGTTACGATCCTTTCGACGACACCACGCGCCGCTCGATCGACGTCACGCTCGATCTTCCGCCGGGAGCAACTCCCGGCCGGCTCTTCCGCGTGGATTCCACCGAAAACAACGTCGTTGCCCGCTGGCACGACCTCGGCCGCCCCGCGTATTTGTCGCGCGAACAAACCCGCGAGCTCGCCGCGAACAACACCCTCGCTCCTTCGTCCTCCCCGATCGCAGTCGAAAACGGCACCGCGCGGTTCACCATGGAGTCGCCCGGCATTTCGATGCTCGAACTCACCCTGCCGCCTTCGCGCCATTGAGTCGTGCGGCGGGGCTCCACGCCCTGACGCACGTCTCCGCCCCGCGCTCCCACTTCAACTGGTTGACTGGCGCCGCGCTTTGTTTTCCGCCGCGAACCCGTCATTACTCCATCATGGCTTACAAGTTCCCGCGAAACTTCACCTGGGGCGTCGCCGCCGCCGCTCCCCAAATCGAAGGCGCTGCCTTCACCGACGGCAAGGGCGAGTCCGTCTGGGATCGCTTCGCTCGCATCCCCGGCAAGATCGCGAACGGCGACACCCTCGATGTCGCCTGCGACCACTACCACCGCTACCAGCAGGACTTCGCCCTCATGCGAAAGCTCGGCGTGAAGAACTACCGATTCTCCTTCGCCTGGCCCCGCATCTTCCCCGCGGGCCGCGGCGCCGTGAATCCGAAGGGCATCGCGTTCTACGATCGGCTCATCGACGCGATGCTCGCGCAAGGTATCCAGCCTTACGCTACAATGTTTCATTGGGACCTCCCGCAGGCCCTCGAAGATATCGGCGGCTGGCGCTCCCGCGAAACCGCGGACGCCTTCGGCGTTTACGCCGACACCATCGTCAAAGCCTACGGCGATCGCGTGAAACACTGGATCACGCTCAACGAAATGCGCTGCTTCACCGCGCTCGCCTACGGCGACACCATCCGGCCGCCGGGCATCCTCGCGCCCACCCAGGTCATCAACCAAACCTACCACCACGCGCTTCTCTCCCACGGCCACGGCGTCCGCGCCGTGCGCGAACACGGCCGCCGCGGCTCCCAGGTCGGCATCACCGATGACTCGACGATCGCCGTCCCCGTCACCGAAACGCCCGACGACATCGCCGCCGCGCGCGCGAAATTCGTGGAGCTCAACTGCCGCTCCATCGACCCGATCTTTCGCGGCGACTACTCGCCCGTTTACCACCGCCTCTACGGCAAGGACCGCGCCCAGGTGCAACGCGGCGATTTCGATCTCATCTCGCTGCCGACCGACTTCTTCGGCTCCAACATCTACACCGGAGTCTTCGTCCGCGCCGGACGCCGCGGCAAACCCGAGCAGCTTCCGTTCCCGAAAAATTACCCCGCTCCGGAAAACTCCTGGTGGCTCAAGCTCCTCCCGCGCGCGATGTATTGGGGACCGCAGCACGTCACCAGCCTCTACAAACCCAAGTCCATCTACATCACCGAAAACGGCGCCGGCTACGACGACGAGCCGCCCGTCAACGGCGAGGTGCTCGATCTTCACCGTCTCGAATACGTCCGCCAGTGCCTGACCGAATTGCACCGCACGATCCAGGACGGCGCGCCCATCCGCGGCTATTTCCTTTGGTCCTTCATGGACAACTTCGAATGGGTCGACGGCTACGCCCGCCGCTTCGGCATCTGCTACACCGATTACAAAACACTGAAGCGCACCCCCAAGCTCAGCGCGCACTGGTATTCCGAAGTCATGCGCCAAAACCGCCTCATCTAGCCCGCGCCCACCCGCCTCGCGCCCGCCCGCCCGTGCGCTCAGGTGTCGCAATTGCGACACCTGAACGCACCGACCCTACCCGCCGGCAGTTCCCCATCATCTCGGACCGCCCCCCTTCGTTCCGCTCTGCGCGTCCAAGCC
>JAFAAS010000100.1 GCA_023426435.1 Verrucomicrobiota bacterium
AGCCACATGCGGACGGCGATGCCGCCCGTGCTGAGGGCGAAGGCGAGGATGAGGAGCCAGAAAGCGGAGCGGCCGAGGGTGTCGGGCCAGCGCAGCCAGGAGAAGACGGCGAAGAGGAACGCGAGAACGTAGAGGATGCTTGAAGTGTAGAACGGCTGGGCGGAGTTGAAGCGCGCTTCGACGTCGGTCTTGCGGAGGATCGCGGGGATTTCGGCTTCGAGCGACGCGCGATAGGCGTGGACGGTGGTGTTGAAAGATTCGGGTTGGTCATTGCGCCACGCGAGGCCGAGGGCGGCGTAGGTGGTGGTGGCGGGATTGAGCGGGTTGCCGGCGAGGGTTTCGCGGAGGGAGACGCCGAGGTTGCGCCAGTTGAGTGGATCGGATTTGTCGGTGACGGGCGGGATCGGGAGCAGGTAGCCGTAGGCTTCAATGGTGGCGAAGCCCTGCGTGAGATCGGCGAAGGCGCGGGCGAGCGTGGCGTCGTGGGGTTCGTTGGCGCGCCGGGCGCGGAGCGCGGCGAGTCCGGCGGGGGCGTCTTTCTCGAAGGTGGAGAGCTGGGTGAGGAAGTCGGAGGTGGGGGTGTTTTCGTCGGCTCGCCCGTGCTCGTGGCCGCGGGGCGAGCGCGGGGCGTTGAGGCTGTGCTGGAGACGCTGATACAGGATCAGGTTTTGGCGGAGCGTGAGCACCGCGCGTTGGAAAGGCGTGCGGAGCGGGGCTTCGACGCCCTCGGCGAGCTTGGCCTGGCGCTCGAGCTCGGCGAGGCCGTGGGCGATTTGGTGATAGGAGAAACGTTTGCCGGCGGCGCCGACGTCGGTGGAGAGATTGAGCAGGGCGAGGACGTCGGGGTGGACGATTTCGAAGGTTTGGTAGTGTTGCGCGACGTCGGGGCGGAAAAAGACATCGAGGAGCCATTCGGCGGGCTGGAGCCGGCGGCCGTCGGGCGCGGCGACGCGCTGGCGGCCCTGGAAGACGAGGAGCGACGTGCGCGCGACGGTGTCGAGGGGTTTGAGGCGGCCGTTGACGAGGGTGGGGAGCTGGCCGAAGGCGTTGATGTCGTATTCGGATTTTGGATTCGGCGGGCGGAGCGTGGCGAGGACGGCCAGCGCGGCGACGGCGAGGACGGCGAAAGGAAGGAAGCGTTTCATCGGGCGGTGGAGCCGAGGCTCGGGGGTCAGGTGCGGAACTGAGGAGAGGGCGAAGCGGTGGACACACCCCGCCCTTCGGGCACCCCTCTTTTTAGAGGGGACTTCGGCTCCGGAACGCTCAAGGGGGAGGACGTGCGGCGTCTGGCGAAGGCGAAGAGGTGGAGGCCGAACTGGATGAGGAAGCCGAGGGTCATCGCGATGCAGGCGATGTAAGGGAGGAGCCAGCTCGGGTTGCGGACGACCTGGAGGATGGAGGTGGTGTCGTTGTTTTCGAAACCGGCCTGGTAGAACGTGAGGCCCGCGTAGCGCAGCGGGTTGTTCATGAAGATGAGGACCTCGCGATCGTCGATGCCGTCGGGTGTGGTGAGTCGGACGCGGCTCGAGAAGTTCTTGGGGATGTTGGTGCCGGCGTAGCGGTCGTGCGTGAATTTCAGCAGCGTGAGTGAGAACGGCAGGTAGTGGCGCGCGAAGCGGAGGGAGATCGCGTAGTTGCGGCCGGCGTGTTCGAAGCGTTGCGGCTCGAGGAGGAGCGTGGAGACGAGGTAGGTGCCGAGGGAGCCGTCGGGGCCGATGAGATCGACGAACGCGGACGGCATGTTGCGCTCGTCTTGTTTGTAGGTGACGGGCTGCGGTGTGGCGATGAGTTGCGGACCGGCGCCGGCGTTGGCGTGGGACGGCGGAGCGTGCGGGTTGGCGCGGCGGAGCTGGAGCGTGGAGTTGGGGTAGAAGTGGCGGACGGCGACGCGGAATGGGAGACTCGGGTGCTGGGCGGAGACGTGTTTTGCGAGGATCGCTTCGGGGATGGCGGTGACCTGGTCGGCGGCGGGGTCGGTGGTGTCGACGATGGCGAGTTCGACGCCGCGGTAGCTCTCGGCGTAGTTCTTCGTTTCGTGGTGGGCGATGCGCAGGTGGTATTCGTCCTGGAAGAGTCCGGTGAAAAGTTCGCCGAGGAGCAGGATGATGAGGCCGGAGTGGACGAGGTAGATGCCGGATTTGCGCCACGTGAGCTTGAAGCGGAAGAGGTGGGCGGCGACGAGATTGGCGAGGAGGAGGCCGCCGAGCGTGTAGCCGCCGGGGAAGATCGCGAGGGAGAGGTCGCCGACGGGCCAGAAGACGGCCCAGCTGTGGAAGTATTTTTCCTGCACGGCCCAGACGCCGATGTTCACCTGGTCGAGCGTCGCGGCGAGGACGAGGACGATCGACAGCGCTATGAGGGCGACGGTGAGTTTGAGGGAGGAGAGGATGTCGCGAAGATCGCGCAAGAGTGTGCGCATGGAGAAAAGGGGATGAGTTTTGGGCGATGCGCGGAGGGCGGGCGCGTGGATGGAGGATGCCTGAAGAAGCGCGGCGGTGCTGCGCATCCCTTGTGCTCTGCTGTTCAAACTTTGTGACGGTCGGGCAGAAAGTGCGGAGCGGCTGCGCAGGAATTTCGCGGAAGGACGCAAACGATGCGCGGAGGCTGCCAAAGGATGCGCAGTCGGGATGCGGGGATTCGGGCAAGCTGCAGCAAACCCCGAGTAGCGGCCCAACCCTTCCGAAATCCGAAATCATGAACTCCATCGCAAAGATCATTCTTGTCGGCCTCGTGTTCGTTTTCCCCGCAGTGATGAGCCAGGCGGCGCCGGTGGCGGAGAACTGGGAAAATCACTGCCAGAAGTGCCACGGCGCGGATGGCAAGGGGCAGACGAAGGCGGGAAAGCGCCTCAAAGTGAAAGACTACACCGATGCGAAAGTGCAGGCGGAGATGACCGACGAGGACATCATTCGCATCACGACCGAAGGGGTGAAGGACGAGAATGGGAAGGAGAAGATGAAAGGGTTTGGCGACGAACTCTCGGCTGAAGAGATCAAGGAGTTCGTGGCGTTCATCCGGGCGTTCAAGGCGTGAGATGAGCGGCGGTTGTTGAAGCGAGATTTCTGACGAAGAGCGGGCCGGAGACCCGCTCTGCTTCCGGCACCATGTCGAATTCCAGCTCGAATCCTTCGTCGAATGCTCCGCGTGCGCGTTCGCATTTCAACAACTGGATCAGCGCGATCGGTTTTGTGGTGGCGCTGGGCGCGCTGTTCTCGTTCGCGCTGCTGGTGTGGATGGATTTCACGCAGGGGGATGCGAATCCTTATCTGGGAATCTTCACGTATATTGTCGCGCCGAGCTTCCTCATTGGCGGGCTGGTGCTGGCGGGATTCGGGGCGTGGTTGCAGCGGCGCTGGGCGATCAAGCATGCGGCGACGATGCCGGACAAGTGGCGGCTGGATCTCTCGAATCCGCGGCAGCGGCGGATGGTGGCGTTATTTGGCTGCGGGGCGCTCGGGTTTTTGCTGCTGAGCGCGTTTGGCAGTTATCAGACGTATCACTATTCGGAGTCGGTGCAGTTCTGCGGCGAGGTGTGTCACCAGGCGATGAATCCGGAATTGGTGACGTATAAACGCGGCTCGCATGCGCGCGTGGACTGCGTGGAGTGTCACATCGGTTCCGGCGCGGAGTGGTTCTTCAAGGCGAAGATCAACGGCGTGCACCAGTTGATCGCGTATACGTTGGACAACTACAACCGGCCGATCGAGACGCCGTTGAAAAATCTGCGGCCGGCGCAGGACATCTGCGAGAAGTGCCACTGGCCGGAGAAGTTTCACGGCAACGTCGACATCAACTACACGCACTTTCTCTCGGACAAGAAGAACACGCCCTACAGCGTGCGGATGTTGATGCACGTGAACCAGAGCAACCCGGATGCGCCGCCGGGCGGGATCCACTGGCACGTGAACGAGAACGAGAAAGTGGAATACTACGCGACCGACGAAAAGCGGCAGGAGATCCCGTGGATGCGCGTGACCAATCTGCGCAACGGCACCGCGCGGGTGTTCAAGACGGAGGAGTTCGAAGGCGAGCCGCCGGCGGACAAGATTCGCGTGATGGATTGCATGGATTGCCACAACCGGCCGGCGCACGTGTTTCCGACGGCGAACGATCTGGTGGAGCGGGCGATGGCGTCGGGCGCGCTCAGCACGCAGCTGCCGAACATCAAGCGCGAGGCGGTGAAGGCGATGGAGCAGGAAATGGCGACGGATGCGGAAGCGCCGGGCAAGATCGCCGCGTATTTGGAATCTCGTTACAGCGGCCATCCGCATCTGACGGGGGCGGTGGAGACCGTGCAGCGGTTGTTCGCGA
Organism: Verrucomicrobiota bacterium; assembly: GCA_023426435.1. Classification (GTDB taxonomy): domain Bacteria; phylum Verrucomicrobiota; class Verrucomicrobiia; order Opitutales; family Opitutaceae; genus Opitutus. The sequence continues at coordinate 4,312 of JAFAAS010000100.1, forward strand.
CATCGATCTTCCCGGAACGGAAGGCGGACTGGCGCGTGTATCCGAACAACATCGGGCACAAGGACTGGCTTGGCTGCTTCCGGTGTCATGACGACAAGCACAAGACCGAGACGGGCGAAGGCGTGCGGTCGAGCGATTGCAATTCGTGTCACACGATTCTTTCGCAGGGCAGCGGGTCGCAGCTCGATTTGTTGTCGGCGAGCGGACTCGAGTTCGAGCACCCGGACGGCGACCTCGATCCCGATCTCACGTGCTCGGATTGTCACAACGGCGGGATTCAGAAGTAAGCGCCCGGCGAGGAGGAATCCCGTGCAAGCCATCCCTTATCCGCGGCGAGGCGCATGGGTTGCGGGAGGGATCATGCACGATTTGCCGCCAAGATTTGCAGCAATGGCTGCAGTGAGGCTGCCAAAGGATGCGCAGCCAGCGGCGGCCGACATCCGATAGAGTAAGCACACTGCCTCACAAGCCGTCCTGCGGACACCCACTCAGCCGCCAACGCCTCTTCGTATGACCCCACGTTTTCGTTGCACGAAAAATACCCTGCTCTTCGGCGGTGTCGCCGTGTGGGGACTCCTGTTGATCGGTTGCGTGACGGCGAACCGCACGCTGATGGCGCCTCCGGCCACGGTGCCGAACGCGAAGTTCGTCGGCTCGCAGGAGTGTTCCGAATGCCATGAGAACGTGACGTCCTCGTTTCACGATGCGACGCATGCGAATCTGATGACAAGCGGCGAGCACGCGCTCGGGATTGGATGCGAGTCGTGTCATGGTCCCGGCAGCGCGCACGTGAAGTCCGGCGGCGAAGTGGGCACGATCGTGAATCCCGGCAGCTCGCCGGAGACCTGTTTCCAGTGTCACCTCGACAAGCGGGGCGAGTTCGCGCTGCCGCACGCGCATCCGGTGATGGAAGGCAAAGTGACCTGCAACGACTGCCACGACCCGCATTCGGGTGACGCGGTGATCGGTGGCGGCACGAATTTGGTGTCGGCGGATGCGGCCTGCTTGAGCTGCCACGAAGCGCAGCGCGGGCCGTTCGTGTTCGAGCACGAGGCGCTGCGCGACAACTGCACGACCTGCCACAATCCGCACGGCACCGTGAACGCGAAGATGCTGAAATCGCGCAATCCGACGCTCTGCCTGCAGTGCCACTTCCAGCAGCAGACCGCGAGCGGCCAGCTGATGATTGGCGGTCGCGATCACGCGGCCTTCGTTCAGCGCGGCACCTGCTGGACGGCGGGATGCCACGAGGCCGTCCACGGCTCGCACGTCAATTCGTCGCTGCGTTTCTAACCCCGACCGTCACCTCAACCCTCGCCCGCCATGACAAGCTTTCGCTCCTGCTCTCTTTGGGCCACCCTGGTCGTCCCGGCTGTGTTGTGCGGCCAGACCGTCACGTCGAGTGGCGTGATTTCCGTTGCCGCCGGCGGTGCGCTGCATGAAGGCGACCGCGCGGCGTATCGACAGATGCTGCAGCACAACAAGGATTTCATGGGCGGTCTGGAGGAGTATCGGCTGACCCGTGAAGGCGACGACGATCTCTTCACCTTCGAGGCGCGCGTGCTCCCCTTCGACTACGATTACCGGATCGCGGGGCGCTATGAGAAGACGGACAAGTTCCACGTCGCCGCCGGATTCGAGCAGTATCGAGTTTGGTATGACGGCTCGGGCGGCGTCTTTCGGCCGCGCGACCTGAGCTTCGCGTTGTTCGACGAAGAGCTCGGGATCGATCGCAGCAAGGCCTGGCTGGAGGTGGGCGCCTACACGGAGAACCAGACGCTGATTCGTCTGCGTTACGAGCGAAGCGAACGCAGCGGCACGAAGAGCACGACGCATTGGGGCGATACGAATCTCGTCGGCGCGCCGTATGGCACGCGCAACATCGTGCCTGGATTTTACGACATCGATGAAGTGGTGCAGACGGTTTCGCTCGATGTGGGCAATCAGTCGCAGCCGAATCAGAAGTGGAATGTCGGCACGCGCTATTCCGAGACGCAGCTGAACAACAAACGCTACAATCGTCGCCGGCCGTTCGAGAATGCCGATCGCATTTTCACGCAGAAGGACGGCACGGCGAACGATCTGTGGGCGACGCACGGATTCTATCAGCGCAAGCTCAATGAGCAGCTGACGATCTCAGGCGGCGCGCTTATCACGAAATTGGATACGCTGATCCATGGCAGCCGCATCTATGGGCAGAGTTATGACCCGGTGTTCGATCCGGCGTTCGTGCGCCGGCAGCAGCGCGACGAAGGATACTACGATCTCGAAGGGCATGCCGAGTTGAAGCAGACGGTGTTGAACCTGAACGCGGTTTATACGCCGCGGAAGCATTGGACGGTTCGTCCGAGTTTCCGTTACGAGAACCGGCATCAGGAAACGCTTGCTGAATTTGTGGAGACGAACTTCGGCGGCGGCGCGGCGGTGCCGGCGATACTCGAGGACGTGGAGGGGGACCACGACAAGGACTGGGACGAGTTTTCCGAGGCGATCGAAGTGCGCTACACGGGGAAGCCTAACTGGGTGTTCAGTGGCGAGGCGGAGTGGGTGCAGGGGAGCGGGCAGCTCCAGGAGGAGCGCATCATTCATCACACCGGTCAGAGGACGATCGACCGGTCGATGGACAACGAACGCAACACGCAGAAGTATTCGTTGAACGCGAACTGGTATGCGAAGCCCGGCCTGACGTTTGCGGCGCAGTATTATTTCAAAGTGAAGGTGAACGACTACGACGCGGCGCGCGACAACACGCCCGTGACGGGCGGCGACCGTTACCCGGCCTACATCACGGATCAGGATTTCGAGACGCACGACGTGAACTTCCGCATGACCTGGCGGCCGATCTCGAAGTTGAGCCTCGTGACGCGTTACGACTTTCAGCAGTCGACGATCAACAGCATCGAGGCGGGACTCGCGCCGGTGGAGAGCTCGGAGCTGACCGCGCACATCATCAGCCAGAGTGTGACTTGGAGCCCGACGAACCGGCTCTACCTCACGGGCAACATCAACGTGACCTACGATCAGCTGAAGACGCCGGCGTATCAGTTTGTCCAGCACGGGGACAACAACTACGTGAACGTGGCCATCGGCGGGGGCTACGTGCTGACGGAGCGCGACGATTTGCTGCTGGATTACTCGCTCTACGATGCGTCGAACTTCATCGACAACTCGGCGACCTCGATGCCCTTCGGCGCGAGCCAGAAGCAGGAGGCGACGTATCTGACCTGGAAGCGCCGGCAGAGCGAGACGCTGATCTACACCTTGCGGTATGGCTATGTGACGAACCGCGACGAGACCTGGCCGGGGATGAACGATTTCGACGCGCACGTGGTTTACGGAAAAGTGCAGTTCATTTTCTGACGGTTATCTCGGGTGGAAACAACAGAACCGCCGGCGCTCTTCGGGGCGCCGGCGTATTGGTTTTTTTGGGTGAAGTTGGCTGGAGGGTCGGAACGCTCGCGCGTCCAAGTAGGACGGCATCGGCGCGCCTAGACATTTGGGCAAGAGCGCGCAGGTTGCGTCATGGGCATGGAGATCAAGGTGCGGGATTTGTTGGCGGCGGGGTGGCGGGAGGATGCGCGGTTGGGGGCGGTGTTGAAGCGGGCGCGGGAGTTGCAGGGGACGGGGTTGGATCGGGACGGCGTTTTTGCGGCGTTGGAGGTGGATTATCCGAAGGAGGCGAAGCGGGCGGAACTGCGGAAGGCGCCGCTGGCGTTCAGCGAGGCAGTCGAGGCGGAGACGCCAGCGGAGGTGGCGAGCCTGGCGGCGTCACGGGCGCGGATGACGGAGTTGTTGCACGTGCCGGTGATCAAGCGCGGTAGTTTGATGCCGGATACGTGTCCGGCAGGCGTGGGGCCGGCGACGATTCCGGTGGGTGGCGCGATCGAGGTGGAGAATGCGATTCTGCCGGGCGCACACTCCGCGGATATTTGTTGTTCGATGTTCGCGAGTTTCTTCGCGGACAATCATCCCGTATCGGAGCTGATGGATCAGCTATGGGCGTCCACGCATTTCGGCGCGGGTGGGCGTCCGCGGGGAAAGCAGATGTATCACACGATGCTCGAGGAGCCGGTGTGGGAGAATCCGTTTTTGTCGGGGCTGCAGAGTCGCGCGCGGGAGTTTCTGGGGACGCAGGGCGATGGGAATCATTTCGCGTATATCGGGCGTGTGGAGTTTTCGGCCGAGCAGCAGAGGGCGATTGCAGGGTCGGGACATTCGGACTTGGCGGAAGCGATCGAGCGGCGGGGCGGGGCGTTTCATGTGCTGGTGACGCATCACGGGTCGCGCGGGTTGGGCGCGGATGTTTACAAGCGCGGGATGATCGCGGCGGATTTGTGGGTGCGGCGAAACGCCGTGAGCACTCCGGCGGCGGCGGCGTGGTTGCCGGCGGGTTCGGAGGAAGGGCGCGCGTATTGGGAGGCGTTGCAGTTCGTGTCGCGTTGGACGCGGGTCAATCACGCGCTGATTCACGATGAGTTTCTGCATCGGGTCGGGCAGCGGGCGCTGGCGCAGGTAGGCAACGAGCACAATTTCGTGTGGAAGCGAGGTGACTCGTTTTATCACGGCAAGGGTGCGACGCCGGCGTGGAAGGATGCGGACGGGCGGCCGTTGTTGGGGTTGATTCCGCTGAATATGGCGCGGGAGATCCTGATCGTGTTGGGCGGAGACAATGACGCGTTCCTGTCGTTTGCGCCGCATGGGGCGGGACGGAATTTGTCGCGGAAGGCGATGCTCGCGCCGTATCGCGATGCGGACGGGGAGATCGATCCGGCGCGGGTGAAGCAGGTGCTCGCGGAGACGACGGGCGGGTTGGATATCCGCTGGTATAACGGGGCGCCGGATTTGTCGGAGTCGCCGCTCGGCTACAAGGATGCGACGAAGGTGAAGGCGCAGATCGAAAAGTTTGGATTGGCGACGGTGGTCGGAGAAATTCAGCCGCTCGGGTGCATCATGGCGGGCGAGGCGCCGGAGCCGATGTGGATGAAAAAGAAACGGGAGAAGCGGGCGGCGAGCAAAGCGGCGCGGCGGGAGTGGGTGGCGGAGAACGAGGAGTGAGGGGATTGGGGATTTCCGAATTTGGATTTTCGATTTCGGATTTTGAGGGGCTGCGCGGGAAACACACGAAAGGGTGCGAAAAAGGTTCAGCGGCGCGAGCGAACGGAAGGAGGATGAGAAACCGCGAATGATCGGCTGGGGGGAGAACGAGAACGATTACGAGAAGGAGAACGAGCGGGAGCTACGGGACGAAGAGGACGCAGACGGGGCGGGGGACGGTGGCGCGGTGCGGGGTCGCGGTGAGATGGCCCGTGGTGGGGTCGACGCGGAAGACGGAGAGGGAGTTGGAGTCCTGGTGTGCGCAGACGAGCCAGGTGCCGTCGGGGGAGAGGTTGAAGTTGCGCGGGATGGCGCCGCCGGCGGGGATGTTTTGGACGAAGGTGAGTTTGCCCGTGGAAGGATCGCGCGCGAAGACGGTGAGGCTGTCGTGGCGGCGGTTGGAGGCGTAAACGAAGCGATCGTTGGGATGAATGCGGATCTCTGCGCAGGACTTGGGACCGTCGTAGTCGGCGGGGAGCGTGGAGAGCGTTTGGAGAAGCGAGAGGGCGCCGGTCGTGGCGTCGTGGCGGAAGGTGGAGAGGGTGGCGTCGAGTTCGTTGAGGACGTAGAAATGTTTTCCGTCGTGGGAGAATTTGCTGTGGCGCGGGCCGGCGCCGGGCGGCACGGAGGCGTCGCCGGCTTCGTGCCGCGCGATGGTGCCGGCGGAAGGGTTTAAGGAAAAAGCGAGGACGCGATCGAGGCCGAGGTCGGCGACGTAGGCAAAGCGGTTGTCGGGCGAGAAGGTGACGGAGTGCGCGTGAGGTTTTTCCTGGCGATCGGTGCGCGGGCCGAGCGGGCCTTCGTGTTGGAGGAGGGACGTGCGCGGTTGGAGTTTTCCGTCGGGCGAGAGCGGGAAGGCGGCGGTGTAGCCGCGGCCGTAGCTGGCGACGAGGACGAGGCGGGCGTCGCGGTCGACGGCGAGGTGGGCGACGCCGCCGGCGTGGGTGGGTTCGGTGTTGAGGCGGGTGAGCTCGCCGGTGGCGCGATCGATGTTGAACGCGGTGACGCCGCCGCCGGTGTCGGATTCGTCGATCGCGTAGAGGATCGGTCGCGTCGGGTGGAGATCGAGGAAGGACGGATTGCGCGCTTGGGCGGCGAACTCGGGAGTCGAGAGTTCGCCGGTTGTAGCGTTGAGGTGGATACGGTAGATGCCGCGGCTTTCGGTGTTGGTGTAGGTGCCGAGGTAGATGAGGTGATTGGCGGCGGAGGCGAGGGCCGGGAGGGCGATCGCGAAGAGGGTGGCGGCGAGAGGGCGCATGGTGTGTGGGGGAATTCAGCTAGCCGTAGCGGTTTGAGTGGAAACCGCGAAGAACGCGAAGAAACGCGAAGGTCACTGAGAAATGATGATGCGGTAGGTCCGGTTGGCTTTTGTCTGCCGAAGGAGGTTCTCCCTTCGCGCCTCTTCGCGTCCTTCGCGGTTGATGGGCTTGGAGACGACGCTGCGGCTCGGCGGGGACGCCTCGCCCTACCTGAAATGTTTTTCGAAGAAGGCCTTGGCGCGGAGGACGAACTCGGTGGGGTCTTTGGCGAATTCAGGGCTGTCGGTTTCGATGGCCATGACGCCGGACCAGTTGGTTTCCTTGATGGCGGCGAAGAGACCGGCGTAGTTCGAATTGCCGAGGCCGATGTGCGTATCCGTGGGACGGTTACGGTCGTCGCGGAGATCGAGACGCTTGTCCTTGAGGTGCATGTCGAACACGCGGTCGCCGTAGTTGCGGAAGACGGTTTCGGCGTCGAATTCGGCGGCGGTGACCCAGCCGATGTCCATGCAGACGCCGATGCGCGGGTCGCGGGTGGCGAGGACGTGTTTGACGACGGCGGGGTTGCCGTAGGTGGTGCCGGTGCCGTGGTTATGGATGGCGAGCTTGATGTCGTATTCCTTCACGAGCTCCTCGAGGACGTCCCATTGCGCGGGCTCGCCGGGTTCGACGACGATGACCTTCATGTCGAAGAGCTTCGCGAGTTCGAAGAGGACGCGATTTTCCTCCTTGTTCATCGTGGTGCCGGCGACGCCGATGGAGTAGGCGGTGAGGCCGTTTTGTTTGAGGATTTCGCGTTTGCGGAGGTTTTCCTCGCGAGGGGCTTTGGGATCGAGGTGTTTGCTGTAGAGCTCGAGTTGGGTGATGCCGTGTTTTTTGGCGAAGGCGACGAGTTGCTCGAAGTCCATGTTGCGGCACGTCCAGGATTGGAGGCCGAGCTGGGGCTTGGCGTGGACGATCGTGATCGCGAGCGCGAGGAGGCTGAGGAGGCGGAGGAGTTTCATGAGGGGATTAGGAAAGGATGAAGTTGAGCCACGAAGGGACACGAAGGAATACGAATTAGAGCCACGGATGAACACGGATGGGATGACGGAAGAACGGGGGATTAGGATTTTCGGGGGAGAGCGCGGGTGTCGTTGACGGTGATGCCGCCGTCGACGAGGAGGGTTTGGCCGGTGACGTAGGCGCTGGCGTCGCTGGCGAGGAAGAGGAGGGCGCCGTCGAGGTCGCCGGTGCGGCCGGGGCGGCGGAGCGGGATTTTATCGGTGAGATAGGAAACCCACGCGTCGTCGTCATACATGACGGCGTTTTGGGCGGTTTTGAACCAGCCGGGGGCGAGACAATTCACGGTGATACCGTGCGGCCCCCAGTCGGCGGCGAGGCTCATGGTGAGCTGGCGGACGCCGCCGCGGCTGGCGCCGTAGGGGGCGAGGCCGGCGTAACCGGCGACGGAGGTGACGGAGCCGATGTTGACGATGCGGCCGGGAATCTGGCGCGCGATCATCTGGCGGGCGACGGCTTGGGCGACGAAGAAGACGCCGCGGAGATTTGTATCCAGAATTGTATTCCAGTCGTCCCACGTGACCTCGAGGGCGGGTTTGCGGATGTTGCAACCGGCGTTGTTGATGAGGATGTCGAGCGGGCCGAAGTCGCGGTCGATGGTTTCGACTGCGGTGGCGATGCTGGATTCGGAGCGAACGTCGAGGGCGACGGGGGAGCAGCGGCGACCGAGTTGTTCGATGGCGGCGCGGGTGTCGGTGAGCGCGTCGATGCTGCGGCTGGTGATGGCGACATCGGCGCCGGCGCGGGCGAGCGTGAGGGCGAACTCGCGTCCGAGTCCGCGGCTTGCGCCGGTGACGAGCGCGCGTTTGCCGGAGAGGTTAAAGAGATCGGAAGGTGAAGCGCTCATGGTTGGAGGATGACCTTCATGTATCGGCCGCCGTCGGGAGCGGAGAGACGTTTGAACCACGCGGCGCCTTCGTCGAGCGAGGCGCGGGCAGCAATGAGCGGGGCGACGTCGATGATGCGGCGCGCGATGAGATCGATGCAGAGCGGGTATTCGCCGGCGGAACCGCAGGTGCCGTGGAGGGTGAGCTCGCGGGTGACGACGTTTTGGAGCGGGAAATCGATTTTCGGGGCGAGGTTGCCGACGAGGACGACGTGGCCGCCGCGGCGGACGAGTTGAATGGCGAGCTGGGTGGTTGGTGAAATGCCGACGACTTCGAAGGCGGCGTCGGCGCCGTGGTTGTTCGTGAGTTTCGCGATTTCGGCGGGGACGTCGCCGGTGCGGGAGTTGAGCGTGTGCGTGGCGCCGAGGGTGCGGGCGAGTTCGAGGCGGGAGTTTTCGAGATCGACGGCGACGATGGTTTTGGCGCCGGCCCAGCGGAGCGCTTGGACGACGAGGAGGCCGATCATGCCGGCGCCGACGACGACGGTGGTTTCGGGACGATGCGAGGCGAGGCGGCCGACGGCGTGGATGGCGATCGCGACGGGCTCGATCATCGCGGCGTGTTCGAAGGAGAGCTCGGGTGGGATCGCGTGGACGATGCGTTCGGGGACGGCGAGGAATTCGGCGAAGGCGCCGTGTTGTTTGTATTCGGAAGGTGATACACCGACGACGCGACGGTGAGCGCAGAGATTGATACGGCCGGCGCGGCAGTCGTTGCATTCGCCGCAGTAGATGGTGGAGTCGAACGTGACGCGGTCGCCGGGTTTGAAGCGTTGGGCGTTGCGGCCGGTGGCGGCGATTTCGCCGGCGGCTTCGTGTCCCATGATGAGAGGAGGATTGCGGCGGCCGCTGGAGCCGTCCCAGCCGTGGATGTCGCTACCGCAAATGCCGCAGGCGCGAATGCGGATGAGAACTTCGTCGTCGGCGGGGATGGGGGTGGGAAAGTCTTGGAGTTCGAGCGTGGACGGGGCGGTGAGGACGAGGGCTTTCATGCGGGGTGGGGGGAATTGCTAGCCGCGAAGGGTGAGGGAACAGAGGAGAGCAAGGTGAGCGAAGGTGCAACGGTGGGGGATAGTCGACTCGTTGACGGAGACGGGAATGGCCGCAAAGAGGCGCAGAAGGCGCAAAGAAAGAAGGAAGGTGGACCACAGAGGGACGGAGGCACGGGGGGATCCCTGTGGGCTTGCCCCGATTTTTCGGACACGGGGTTGAGCGGATTTGATGTGGTTAGTTGCTGACAGATTCGAAGTCGAGCGGCGTTCGGTAACCAAGGGCCGAGTGAAGCCTGCGGGTGTTATAGAAG
>JAFAAS010000163.1 GCA_023426435.1 Verrucomicrobiota bacterium
GGGCGGTCGCGACGTTGCGGCTCGCCGGGGACGGCTCGCCCTACCTTTGAAACTAGCCCGACGGGAGGTCGGGCTCCACCTTACTCCCGGCCTTCTTTGGAGACGCCGGCGGGATCGAAGATGTAGCCGATGCCGTGGACGGTGCGGAAGGCGGAGAGGTCGAGGCCGTGTTCTTTGAAGAGCTCGCGGACTTTGACGACGTATTGGTCGAGCGAGCGGCTGCGGACGTCGGCGTGGATGCCCCACACGGAATGGATCAGGGCCTTGCGCGTGATGACGGTGCCTTGGTTGGCGTTGAGGTAGGCGAGGATGCCGAGCTCTTTGCGGCCGATCTTTTGGATGGTGCCGTCGGGGAAGGCGATTTCGAGGCGGTCGGGGGTGACTTTGGCGCCGCAGAAATCGAAAGGTTGGTCGCCGACGCGAACGTTTTTGGTGAGGTTGTGGTCGGATTTCGACTCGGCGCGGCGTAATACGGCGCGGATACGCGCGACCAGTTCGGCGTAGCTGAACGGCTTGGTGATGTAGTCGTCGCCACCGGATTCGAGGCCGCGGATCTTGGTCGTTTCGGTGATCTCGCCGGTGAGGAAAATGACCGGGACGCTGATGTCGGCGGCTTTCAGCTCGTCGAGGAGGGTGAATCCGCTGCCGTCGGGCAGGCTGATGTCGAGCAACAGGAGATTGGCGAAATTATGTTTCAGGAAACGCAGCGCGTGCGCGGTGCGGTTGCAGATCTGGGTCTGCATGCCGGCGCGTTCGAGATGCTCGGCGATAAGGTTGGCGAGTTCGACTTCGTCTTCGACTACAACGACCAACGGTTTCGGTTCAGCGCGCATTGGAAAGGGGGAACGATGCGTTGCGGGTATGTGAGTTTTACAATGCTATTTGTCAAAAGCGAATGACCGCGGCGGAATCGGGGAATTGCCGAGAAGGAGAATTTTCTTGAAGGCGAGTTGTGCCATGTGAGCGTGACGCGCGTGTCCGCTCGAAAACCGCTTCTGATGCTCGGATTGCCGAAAGGCAGTCTCGAGGAGTCCACCAAAAACCTGTTCGGCAAAGCTGGCTGGAAGATCACGACCAGTTCGCGCTCCTACAAACCGTCGATCAACGATGAGGAGCTCGACGGCCGCTTTGTGCGGGCGCAGGAGATCAGCCGTTATGTGGAGCATGGGTTTTTCGATTGCGGGCTGACCGGCGGCGACTGGATCAAGGAGAACGAATCCGACGTGGTGGAAGTGTGCGACCTGGTTTACAGCCGCGCGTCGACGCAGAAATCGCGCTGGGTGTTGTGCGTGCCGGAGGCGTCGGACATCACGAAGCCGGAGCAACTCGCGGGCAAGCGGGTGGCGACGGAGCTCGTCGGCACGGTGAAGCGTTATTTCGCGCAGAAAGGAATTCCGGTTCAGGTGGAATTTTCCTGGGGCGCGACGGAGGTGAAAGTGCCGGATCTGGTGGATGCGATTGTCGACATCACGGAGACGGGCAGTTCGCTGCGGGCGAACAAGCTCCGGATTGTGGATACGCTGCTGGAAACGAACACGAAGTTCATCGCCAACAAAGCGAGCTGGGCGAATCCCGAGAAGCGGAAGAAAATCGAGATGATCGCGCTGCTGTTGCGCGGTGCGCTCGAGGCGGAGAGCAAGGTGGGATTGAAGATGAATCTGCCGCGGGCGTCGTTGGAGAAGCTGGTGCAGGCGCTGCCGGCGTTGCGCAATCCGACGATTTCGCATTTGAGCAATCCGGACTGGGTCGCGATCGAAACGATCATCGACGAAAGCGTGGTGCGGGAGATTATTCCGCAGCTGAAGGCGCTCGGAGCGGAAGGGATAGTTGAATATCCGCTGAATAAGGTTGTTTATTGAGGAATGAAAAATCGGCGCACGAAACTTCCGGGCGGAGCGGGCTACAGCCATCCGTCCACGCGCGGCACGACGGTGAAGCTTGGGCTGCTGCAGCATGCCTGCTCGCCGAATCCGGCGGAGAATCTGAAGAAGACGATCGAGCTCGCGGAGAAAGCGGCGAAGCAGGGCGCAAACATCATCTGCACGCAGGAGTTGTTTCGCTCGCAGTATTTTTGTCAGAGCGAGGATCACGAGCACTTCAAGCTGGCCGAAGCGATTCCGGGCGGACCGAGCACAGTGGCGCTGCAGAAAGTCGCGAAGAAACACGGAGTCGTGATCATCGGCTCGTTGTTCGAGCGGCGCGCGAGCGGGCTGTATCACAACACGGCGGTGATCATCGATGCCGACGGAAAGTTGTTGGGCGTTTATCGGAAGATGCACATTCCGGACGATCCGCTTTACTACGAGAAGTTCTACTTCACGCCGGGCGACACGGGTTTTCGCGCGTGGGAGACGAAGTTCGGCAAGATCGGCGTGCTCGTTTGCTGGGATCAATGGTATCCGGAAGGCGCGCGTCTGACCGCGATGCAAGGCGCGGAGATCCTGTTTTATCCGACGGCGATCGGCTGGCATCCGGGTGAAAAGGAAGAATACGGAACGAATCAGCATGGCGCGTGGGAAACGATCCAGCGCAGCCATGCGGTCGCGAACGGTTGCTATGTCGCGGCGGTGAATCGTATCGGCACGGAAGTGCTCGAGAAAGTCGGCGGACCCGGCATCGAGTTCTGGGGGCAGAGCTTCGTGGCGGGAACGAGCGGTCAGATTCTCGCGAAGGCGAGCATCGATCAGGAAGAAGTGATGATCGTGCCGGTGGAGTTGGGGAAGGTCGATGTGACGCGCACGCACTGGCCGTTCCTGCGCGATCGTCGGATCGATGCTTACGAGAACCTGACGAAGCGGTTTATCGATTGAGTGAATCAACCACAGATGAACACGGATGGACACGGATCACGGTCCACCGGTTAAATCTGTGTCCATCTGTGTTCATCCGTGGCTAAAAAACTAGATTCGAAAAAGGAGACGCCCGCTTCGCTCGGCTTTCGCATGCCGGCGGAGTGGGAGCCGCAGGAGGCGGTGTGGCTTTCGTGGCCGCATAATCGCAAGTCGTGGCCGGGGCAGTTCCGTCCGGTGCCGGAGGCGTTTGCGACGTTTGTCGCGGCGATCAGCCGGTTTGAGGAAGTGCGGATCAACTGCGCGGACAGACTGCAGGCGCGCGCGAAGCGGTTTTGCGAGAAGGCCGGCGCGGAGATGTCGCGGGTGACGTTCTACGATCATCCGACCAACGATGCGTGGTGTCGCGATCACGGGCCGATTTTCGTGAAGAACGACAAGACGGGCGAAGTCGCGATCACGGATTGGGCTTACAACGCGTGGGGCGACAAGTATCCGCCATATGATTTGGACAACGAGATCCCGCCGAGCATCGCGAAGAAACTGAAGATGCGGCGCTTCGTGAACGACATGGTTCTCGAAGGCGGATCGATCGACGTGAACGGCGCGGGGATGTTGTTGACGAGCGAGCAGTGTTTGTTGAACGAGAACCGGAATCCGCATCTCACGCGCGAGCAGATCGAGCGGAATTTGAAGGATTATCTGGGAGTGAAGACGATCCTGTGGGTCGGCGAAGGTATTGTTGGCGATGATACGGACGGGCATATCGACGACATCACGCGGTTTTATCGCGAGGATGCGTTTGTGACCTGCATCGAGACGAACAAGCGCGATCCGAATCACAAGATCCTCGAAAACGTGATGGAGCGGTTGAAAAGCTTCCGGACGCCGAAGGGGAAGAAGTTCGAAATCGCGACGCTGCCGATGCCGAAACCATTTGGGTTCAAAGGGCAGATGGTGCCGGCGAGTTATGCGAATTTCCTCGTGATCAATGGCGCGGTGTTGGTGCCGAATTTCAGGCAGCCGAAGCGCGATGCGGAAGCGAACGAAGTGCTGGGCGCGTGTTTCCCGGGCCGTGAGGTGATTCCGATCGATTGTTATCACATCATTTGGGGGCTGGGGACGCTGCATTGTTTGTCGCAGCAGCAGCCCTCCTCCGCCAAGGCTTCGGCGGGCAGGCGCGCCTGAGGCGAGCGGAGGGTTTGAAGGTGGGCGAAGGTTGCGTGATGGAGTGAGCCGGTTGGATGTCGCGGCTTGGCGAGGACGCCTCGCCCTGACCAGCCCGACGGGGACGTCGGGCTCCACCATTTCGCTTCGTGCGGAGCGACAAAGGTGGTAGGGGAATGGGCTCACGTTCTGCGGAAACTCTTTCTCATGCGCGCACTTCTCGTTCTGGTTCTGGCGTTCGGTTCAATTGCCTTTTCGGGCTGCGAATCGGCGGATTTGCCGCCGCGGTTGCGGGAGCGGTTCGAGGCGCCGCAGCCGAAGATCCGCGAGTATCAGGCGGAGCAGAAGGACGTGTTCGAGGCGGCTCGGCGGGCGATGAAACGGATCGATTTCACGGTGTCGCGGGCGGGAGCGGCGCAGGGGATTATCCGCGCGCACAGCGGGTTGCGGACGACGGAAGCGTTTGGGATCGCGCGGCAGAACTCGTTGGAGGTGAAGATCGATTCGTTCACGCCCGGCGTGACGCAAGTCGCTGTCGTCGTGCGTGAGCAGGAGGAGAGTGAAGGCTTCCGCGGGGCGACGGATATCGCGGTGCGGGAGCATGGGTTGTATGGCGGTTTTTTTGCGGCGTTGGAGGCGGAGTTGGGGCAGGCGGGGGAAGAAGTGATCGCGCCAAATTGAGGCTTGCGGGGGGAGGGGCGGTTCGGGAATGTCGGCCCTTCGCGGCACTTGCTATCGGTTCGGTCGACGTCGCCGCATGCTCCCGTCGTCCGCTACACGTCAGTTAACAGTCAACCTACGGCTTGCCGCTTAGCGGCGGGCCACCGCCGGTGGATCGACGTTGTGGAGCAGGCGGCGTTTCGCGGGCTTCCGTTATATGAGTTCAGTCATGCAAGAGCTGCTGGAGCAGTCCTCCTTCGACAAGTTGAAGGAAGGTTCGATCGTTCCGGGCGTCATCACCGAAATCCGCCAGAACGAAGTCGTCGTCGATATTGGCGGCAAATCCGAAGGCCTTATTCCCGCCAACGAGTTCATCGACATCGGCGAGCTGCAGATCGGCTCCACGATCGAGGTCCTCGTGCAGAAACTCGAAGGCAAGGACGGCGCGCCCGTTCTCTCCTACGATTTGGCCGAGCAGAAGAAGAACTGGGACAACATTCTCACGAAGTTTCCCGAAGGCTCCGTGGCCGCTGGCCGCGTGAAGGCCAAGGTGAAGGGCGGTCTTATCGTCTCGATCGGCGTCGATGCGTTCATGCCGGCTTCGCACATCGATGTGCAGCCGCCCAAGAACCTCGATCAATACGTCGGCCAGACCTACGATTTCAAGGTCCTCAAAATCAATCTCGAGCGGAAGAACATCGTTCTGTCCCGCCGCGAGCTCATCGAAGAGCAGCGCACCACGAAGCGCCGCAACCTCCTCGAGTCGATTCAGCCCGGCCAAGTTCGCCGTGGTGTCGTCAAGAACATCACCGATTTCGGTGCGTTCATCGATCTCGATGGCATGGACGGCCTGCTCCACATCACGGATATGTCGTGGGGCCGCATCTCGCACCCGAGCGAAATGCTCAAGCAGGGCGAGGAAGTTCAGGTCATGATCATCGAAGTGAACCGCGAGAAAGAACGCGTTTCGCTCGGCCTGAAGCAGACCACGAAGAATCCGTGGGACGAAATCGACCGCAAGTTCCCGGTCGGCGCGAAGGTCCACGGCAAGGTTGTCAACCTCGTGCCCTACGGCGCGTTCGTTGAGATCGAGCCCGGCGTGGAAGGTCTCGTGCACATCACCGAGATGTCCTGGACGAAGCGCATCACCAAGCCCTCCGAGCTGCTCAAGGTCGGTCAGGAATTGGACGCGGTCGTGCTCGGCATTCAGAAGGAAGAGCAGAAGATCTCGCTCGGCCTGCGTCAGCTGGAGCCGAATCCGTGGGACATGGTTCGCCACAACTACCCGATCGGTGCTCGCGTGCGCGGCAAGGTCCGCAACATGACGACCTACGGTGCGTTCATCGAACTCGAAGAAGGCATCGACGGCATGGTGCACGTGTCCGACATGAGCTGGACCCGCAAGGTGAACCATCCGTCGGAAGTCCTGAAGAAGGGCGACGAAGTCGACGCGATCGTGTTGGACGTCGATCCGAACCAGCAGCGCATCAGCCTTGGCATGAAGCAGCTGCAGACGGATCCGTGGTCGGACATCGATTCGTTCTTCCGCATCGGCGATGTGGTGAAGGGCACGGTTACCAAGATCACCTCGTTCGGCGCCTTCGTGGAGCTGAAGGACGGCATCGATGGTCTCGTGCACATCTCGCAGATCAGCGAAGAGCGCATCGACAAGGTGAAGGACGTCTTGAAGCCCGGCCAGGAAGTCAGCGCGCGCGTGATCAAGATCGATCGCGAAGAGCGCCGTCTCGGCCTGTCGATCAAGGCGGCCAACTACTCGGAAGAGCAGCTCGCGGCCGAAACCTCGGCTTACGAAGCGCTCAACCGCAGCAGTGCCGGCACCGACATGATGAACCTCGGCGACATCCTCGACGAGGCGTCGAAGAAGGAGTGATCCGTAGGTTGCGCGCTTGTCGCGCAACCGATCGATCTTCCGCCCCACGTGGCGCGCGAGCGCGCCACCTACCACTCACGAGCCGCCTGGAGAAATCCGGGCGGCTTTTTTATTTCCGCGCGCCTTGCAGGAAGGAAGCGTGCGCGAGGTAGAAGTCGAGCAGGTGGGCGGCGCTGCGGGACCAGGAGAATTCGCGGGCGGAGAAGGCGAGGGCGCCGCCGGCGAGACGGCGGGCGAGTGCGGGATCGCGGTGAAGTTCGAGCACGGCGTCGGCGACCGCGGTGGCGTCGGCTTGGGGGAGCACGTAGGCGTCTTCGCGGTGTTTTACGACGGTGCCGAGGTTCGTGTGGGGGAGGATGACGGGGCGACCGATCGCGAAGAACTCGGGAAGTTTGGAGGGGAAACGGAAATCGTTGAAGGCGCCGGGGAGGCCGGGTTGCACGAAGCAGTCGGCGAGGCGCATGAGCTCGGGCAGAAAGCGGTGCGCTGAAACATGTCCGAGGTGCAACAGATGCGAACCGATTTCGCGGGTGGCGGATTCCATCAGCGCGGGATCGTCGCGGCCGGTGCGGATCAGGAAAGTGCGACGGCCGCGGCGATTGAGGAGGGCTACGGCGCGGTAGAGCTCGGAAACCTCGGCGGCGTTGGCGGCGTGGACGTTGCCGTGGTAGAAAAGAACGGTGGCGTCAGGCGCGATGCCGAGCGAAGCGCGTAGAGCGGGATCGGGATCGCGCGGGCCGAAGAGCGTGGGATCGGCGGCGGGCCAGAAGGTGAGATGCGGAACGCCGGGCGGGACGAGTTCGGCGAGTTTTTCGACGATCGTGGTGACGCCGGCGGAGCGGCGAAGGAAATCGGCGGAGTGGCGCGGGTGCGAAAGATGCTCGGGGACGCGAGCGTCGAGTTCTGGGGGTGGAAGTTGGAGGAGTTCGGAGGTGGAAAGGCCGAGATGAGTTTCGAGAAGCGTCGGCTCGTGATCCTCGAGATGGATGAAGTGGGGAATCTGATACGCGGAGCAGATGCGTTCGGTGAAATGGCGGACGTTTTCGCGCGGCGTCCAGGCGTGGACGAAGGCGGGGCCGGCGTGATCGACGAAGTAGTCGGGTAGGTTTTCCCATTCGTCGAACTCGAGGGCCATGAAGCGGGCGCGCGGGAGGGCGGTGACGGTTTCCTTGTGCGAGGGCCCGGCGACGACGCAGTCGTAGCCGCGAGCGATCAGTTCGTGGGCGAGCGCGGCGACATGGAGTGCGCTGTTGCAGGTGAAATCGCCGTAGAGTGCGAAAAGGATATTGCGCGGGCCGGGCGGTGGGAGCGCGCGTGTCGGAGTCGCGCGCGTGGAGCGAGCGGGGGCGGACGGAACGGTGAGCGGGGTGCGGACGCTGGCGAAAGGGGAGTTGCGCGGGGCGTTGCCATCGCGGATGTCGCCGCGGAGAGAGGATTCGAGGAAGTAGTTGCGACCGCAGGTAGTTTCGGCGCGGAGACGGAGTTTGCCGGCGCCGCGCGGGAGGTTTTCGGAGGTGATGAAGCCGGCCTGGAGGGCGACGGGGTGTTGAGGAAAGAGTTGGCCGACGTCGGGCCGCGGGAGATCGCGATCGCAAGCGACCTCGGTGTTGCCGAAGCGGAGCGCGAGATCGGCGAGCCTGAATTCGGGATGAAAGGCCCAGCCGGCGACGCGCGCGGGTTGGTGGATGACGGTTTCGGGCGGCGGATTCTCGAAGGCGCCGAGCAGCGGATGGGAAGCGACGGGGATCGCGAGCGTGCGAACGTGTATCCAGTTTTTGGTGTCAATCGATGCTTCAAGAGCGCCGAGATGGAGTCCGAAAGGGAGATGGCAGAGGAAACGGAAGCCGCTGTGGAGCGCGTGAGGATCGTTGGGGAAGGCGGCGGCGACGTCGGGGCGGTCGGAGGTGGCTTCGGGAGCGAAGGTGTTTTCGCCGAGGCGAAGGCGGACGCGGGTGCGGTCGGGCGCGTTGAGGATCAGGGCCCAGCCCTCGAGGCGGAAGTAGCCTTCCGCCGGATGGAACGGGTGCGGCGTTTCGAGGCCGTGGCGGATTTCGCCGGGTGCGGGCATGGTCAGACCTTCGGGCCGAAAAGCGCGCGCCACGGACGGCCGAGGCGCCAGAGGGCGGAGGCGAAAATTTGGTTGAGGCGGCGACGCTCGTGGGCGAGGTCGGCGTCGCGATCGGCGAGCGTGCGTTCGGTGTCGGCGAGGCGGGCGCGCGTTGCGGCGAGATCGTCGGACGTTTGAGCGAGCGTGGCGGAGCGTGCGGCGAGTTCGGTGCGGGTGCGGGCGAGTTCGGCGGATTCGCGGGCGAGCGCTTCGCGGGTGAGGTTCAGGTCGCGCGCGTAGTCGCCGGCGACGCCGTGCATGCGCGAGATTTCCTGGTTCGCGGCGTCGAGTTTCGCGACGAGATCCTGGATGATGGTGTCGCGGGCCTTGGATTCGTTTTCGGCGGAGGCGAGGCGAGCGCGGAGATCGGCGATCTGGGCGTTGAGCGCGCGATCGAGCTCGGTGATGTAGTCGATCTTTTGTTCGAGGACGAGTTCGACGCGGGCGAGGATGGCGATGGCGTCGGCCTTGTCGGTTTCCTTTTCGAGGACGCGATCGTTGAGATCGAGGACGATGAGCTGGGTTTTGATCAGCTCTTCGCGGAGCAGGCGAATGAGCGCCTCCTGGTCGGAGGGCGGCGGGGCTGGAGAGGTTTCAGGATCGAGCGGCGCCGGGGTCATGCGAGGAAGGAAACACGAGTTTGGCAGGAAATGCGCGAGGAATGTCGACGTGGCAGCAATGGATGGCGGGCGCACACGTGGATTCTTCGCTTCGATCAGAATGACAAACTGAAACTGCAGGGCCGGATGATCGAGCGGGAGCGGAGCATCGCCTGCGAGCAGGCTCCTACAAGGAGGCGTTAGCGGCGGCCCCAGTTGGCGTTGGCGGTTTCGGGGAAGTGGACGGTGGTTTCCGGGATGCCGTGAACGAGGTAGTTCGCGAGCTCGACACCTTGCATGAGGCTGTGGTCCTGGTTGCTGACCTCGTATTTCCATGCGCCGAAACGGCCGCGGCTGAAGATGCGGAGTTTTTCGAGCGCGGGCAGGACGGTGCGGAGGATGTCGTCGCGTTCGAGCGAAGGTGTCGGATAGCCGTGGTGCGCGCGATAGGTCCAGGTGGAGACGATTTCGCTGCGGTCGCGGATGAGTTGAGTGTTGAGGCAGCCCTGGATGGTGTCTTCGAGGAGACGCGAATGATCGACCGGTTTCGCGGGAGATTCGCTGGTTTCGGTCATCAGGGACCAGTGCGTGCGGATGTCGGGGACGTTGTTGGGGCTGTAGTTGGAGAACAGCGTCGTGCGATAAAATGGGCAGTCGGACTCGGGGAAATACATCCAGCACTTCGTGCGCAGCGCCTCGGACGGTTGGCCGCGGAGGCCGAGGCCGATGATGTTGGAGGAGGAATATTTCAGGCGCGCGGCGGCGTCGGCGAGCGGCGTATGAGCGGAGCCCAGCATGCGCGTGGCGACATCCAGGGGGAGCGTGTTGATGAGCGTATCGTAGCGGAACTCGGAGCCGTCGGTGCAGCGAACGAGGCGTTGCTGTGCGTCGATTTCGGATGCGGTCGTATTGAAGCGGAAACGCTCGCGGGCAATGAGGTCAGCGACGCTGCGCCAGATGGCGCCGGTGCCGCCGTGCTTCGGGAATTGAAACGTGTTGTTCGGGCCCCAGGAGAGATCGTCGAGATCGAAGAGGATGTTCTTGGTGACGCGGCGAAGATCGGTGACGGCGACGCGTTCGCCGACCCAATGGTGGGCCATCTGCTCCGGCGGGTAGGCCCAGACCTTGAAGTTGTAGGGGAGCATGAACACTTCGGCGAGGCCGGGGCCGAAGCGGGAGAGAATCCATTCGCGGAAATTGGCGGGGCGGGTGGCGGCCGAGGTATTGGCGGTGATGATACCCTCGAGGCAGCGCCACATCGTTTCCTTGGAGAGGTAGCGGATGTTGTTTTGGACGGGATAGGGGACGAAGCGGTTTTCCATCCAGGCCCAGGACTCGCGCTGGTGGGTGAGCCAGCCGTCGGCGCCGAGCGCGCGCTGCATGAGCTCGTCGAAGTAGCGGTAGTGGGAAAATTGGACGTGTCCGCCGATGTCCCAGGTGAACCCTTTTTCGTCGGTGAAACTCGCGGCGAGGCCGCCGGGGTGATCGGATTGTTCGAGAATCAGGAAATCGGATACGCCGAGTTCCTTGAGACGGTAGGCGGCGCCGAGGCCGGTGGGGCCGGCTCCGAGAATGAGAAAACGGTGCGACGACATCGGATCAGACGGCGGGAGTGAGGACGGCGGATTTCACGCGGGGAGCGTGGTCGTTGAGGATTTGTTGAAAGCGCCAGAGCTCGCCGACGCAGCGGAAGCAGACGCGGATGAGTTTCCAGCGGACGATGGAAACGGTGCCGGTTTTGCGGTCCTCGTGGGAGACAGGCAGGTGCATGAGGTCGGCGTCGATGCGGGCGCCGAGGACGGCGAGGAAAATGTTAGGCGCGAACGTGTCGGGCGGGATGATCGCGAGCGCTTGTGCGAGGAAATCGGTGCGAAGGAGGCGGAAGGGGACGTTGGAGTCCTTGAGGTAGCGGCCGTAGAGCGCGAGGAGAACGACGCGGAGAATGCGCGTGATGACGAGGCGATGAAGGGCGTCATTACGGACCGAGCGGTAGCCGAGAATGCAGGGCGATTCGTGGCGGCGGGACCAGAGTGCGGAGAAGTCGGCGGGTTTGAACTGGTCGTCGGAATCGACGTGGAAAACGAAGTCAGGCGAGCGTGCGACGGCTTCGCGGTAGGCGCGGAGGAGTGCGCCGCCGTGGCCGGAGTTTTTTTGGTGGATGACGATGAGGCGCGGTTCGGTGGCGGCGAGTTGGTCGAGGAGTTGGCCGGTTTTGTCGCGGGAGCCGTCGTTGACGACGACGAGGCGGAAGTTGTGGTCGAAGAGCCGGGCGAATTCGTCGCGCCACGCCGAAACGACCGGGACGATGCAGCCTTCCTCGTTGTAGGCGGGCATGACGAGGATGCAGGGGAGGGCGGACGGAGGCGGGGACATTCGCGAAGGAATGGCGACGGTGAGGTGAGGCGCTCAGGTTGCCAAGACGTTTGCGGTCTCAGCGCGCATGTTCCATGCACCGGGGGATAACCATGCGCCGTGTAGGGCCGACTTTGTCGGGGCTAACCGAACAAAGCTGCTCTGCGGGTCTGACGAGGGGTCAGCGCGAGCGGATCCCGAGGCTGCGCCAGAGGAGTTCGATCCGGGCGCTGTGGCGGAGATAGCGCAGGAGGCGTGGGTGGTTTTCCAGTTCGGCCGGAGAAATCTGGCGGCCGAAGGTGCGCGCGCGGAGAGCGTCGATTTCCTGCTGGCCGATGGAGGAGATTTGCGCGGAGGTTTTTTGGGCGGAGTGGACGCGGAAGCAGGCGAGGAAATAGGGAACGCGAACGATGTTGGCGCCGACGGCTTGGAAGCGGAGAAGAAGGTCCCAATCGAGAGCGAACTGGAAGGACGGGTCGATTCCGCCGACGCGATCCCAGAGGCGACGACGCCAGAAAAGAGTTTCCTGGGGAACGAAGTCGTTGAGGCGAAGAGTTTCGGGATCGTGCGGCGGGAGGAACCAGCGGCCGATTTCGCGGGAGTTTTCGTCGACGACGATGCGATGGCCGTAGAGCACGTCGACGTCGGGGTGCGTGGCGAAATAGTGGGCGACGTAGGCGAGGGTGCCGGGGAGGTAGAAGTCGTCGGAGTTGATCCACGCCATGAGATCGTCGGGCGCGCCGGAGGTTTTGGCGAATGCGCGACGAATGGCGTCGGCTTGGCCCGAGTCGGATTCGGAGGCGAAGGCGTGGAGGCGATCGGCGTGGCGGTTGATGAGATCAACGCTGCCGTCGGTCGATGCGCCGTCCTGCACGACGTAGTCGCAGGCGATCGACTGATCGAGAACGCTACGGAGGGTTTCTTCGATGAAAGCGGCGTGTTGGAAGGACGGCGTGACGATCGCGAGACGCGGGAGCGGCTGTGGCG
>JAFAAS010000061.1 GCA_023426435.1 Verrucomicrobiota bacterium
GGCTTCTATAACACCCGCAGGCTTCACTCGGCCCTTGGTTACCGAACGCCGCTCGACTTCGAATCTGTCAGCAACTAACCACATCAAATCCGCTCAACCCCGTGTCCGAAAAATCGGGGCAAGCCCAACCTCAGGATAGGCCCCGACAAGTCGGGGCTGCTCTATTCTGCCCTCTCCCGCTCGTTCCCTTTCAAAAACTCCAACGTTTTCACCGGATTCTTCCACTTCTTCAGCTTTCGCTCAGCCACTAATGCTTCATGTAACGTCTCGAATCGGCGACATGCCACCAACTCGAGATCTCCCGTCATCCGCCTCGTAGTCTGCGTCCCACCTGCCCGATGCTGCGCCAAACGCGCCTCCAAATCCGATGTCGCACCGATATAGTGCCGCCCGCGTTCGTCCCGAAGCATGTAGACCCAGTGCATCACCACGCTGGTGCCCCCGCCCGGACTTGAACCGGGATAGGCGGTTTAGGAAACCGCTGCTCTATCCAGTTGAGCTACGGGGACCCGCAACACGCTCAAGATGGACGCATGCAGCCGCCGATTGCATCTCAAAAATGCACGTTGACATCCCACCCTCGAAAAACAGTGTCTTGCTCCTTTTTCCGACATGAGCACGAACGAACAACCGACGCGCAGCCTCACTCCGGCGGAGATTCCGTTTACGACTCCGCAGGCTTTCCGCGGCTACGTTACGGACACCGGCAAGATCCTGCCGCGCAAATACACCCACCTTTCGGCCAAGCATCAGCGCGCGATCACGAAGACCATCAAGCGGTCGCGCAACATGCTGCTCGCCCAATAAAAGCCGGGCCACTGATCTTACCAGGCCGGAGCCCGCGCTCCGGCCTTTTTTGTGCCATGGCAAAGCCCACTCGCGCCCGCCTCTATCGCGGCACTTCGCGCAACCTGGCTCGACTAGCGCGCGCCTTGCAGGAGGGCGACCTCGTCGCGGTTCCCACCGAAACCGTTTACGGACTTGCTGCCAACGCCCTCGATCCTCGCGCATGCCGCGCCATCTTCCGCGCCAAAGGCCGCCCCTCAAGCGATCCGCTGATCGTTCACATCCACGATCTCGCGCAGCTCGAATCCATCGCAGAGATCAACCCCGCCGCACTTCTACTCGCGCAGCATTTCTGGCCCGGCCCGCTCACGATCGTGCTGCCCAAGCGCAAGATCGTGCCCGATATCGTCTCCGCCACCCTTCCGAGTGTCGCCGTCCGCATGCCCGCCCACCCTCTCTTCCGGCAGCTTCTCCAGCAGACAAATCTTCCTCTCGCCGCACCAAGCGCCAATCCCTTCGGCTACGTCAGCCCCACAACGGCCGAACATGTTCAGGACGGATTGGGTTCGAAAATCCGCTACATCCTAGACGGCGGTCCTTCGAGCATCGGCCTCGAATCCACCATCGTCGATCTTCGCAATCCGCGCTCGCCTCGGCTGCTGCGCCCCGGAGCCATCACCGCCGAGCAAATCGAGCGCGTGCTCGATCGTCCGCTCAAAACTCGACGTCCAAAACCAAAGGCCGACGCGCAACTCGCGCCCGGTCTCATGGCGCGTCACTACAGTCCGCGCACCCCTGCCTTGCTCCACCGCAAGCTCCCATCACCCCCGACCGCGGCCGCCCGCCCGGACGAAGCGTGGATCTATTTCACACGACCCGATGGGTCTCCAGAAAACGCCCGGAATATCTTCTGGCTTCAGGAAGAAGGCGGTTTGACCGGTGCCGCGCGCCAACTCTTCGCCGTGCTGCGTCGCGTCGATCGGCAGAAGTTCCGCCGTATTCACTTGGAACGCGCGCCGCGCGGCGGATTGGGCGACGCCATCAACGACCGCTTGCAGCGGGCGGCCGCCCGTTAGTCCGTTAGTCGGGCAAACCAAGAGCC
Source organism: Verrucomicrobiota bacterium (assembly GCA_023426435.1). Lineage (GTDB taxonomy): Bacteria > Verrucomicrobiota > Verrucomicrobiia > Opitutales > Opitutaceae > Opitutus. Next base: position 1,889 of record JAFAAS010000061.1, read on the forward strand.
CGCAACCCACCCTCGCCGACTTCGAGAACGCGCGAGCAGACCGCCGGAGCGGACTACTACGCGCGCGCTTCCTCGTCCTTGGCCATCACGACATAGTAATCTTTATAGGACTTGTCGTAATACTGCGCGTAATAATATCCGGATACAGCGAGGTTCAGCCCGTTCAGCACCGCGCCGAAGCACGGCACATTGGCATCGAGCAGTTTCTTCGCCGCAAACTGCGCGGCTTTGCGACGCACCTTGTTGAAGAAGATCGTGAAGATCGAGCCATCCACCAACGGAAGGATGATCAATGCATCGCTGACCGCCGCCAACGGAGGCGTGTCGATGAAAACTCGATCGTAACGCTTCCGCAGATCCGAGAGCATAATCTCGAAATTCTTGCTGTTGAGAATGTGCGTCGGATTCTTCGCCCGGCCCCCGGCGGCAATCACATCGAGATTCGGCTGCAAATTGCGCACCACCACATCGTCGATCGTCGCCGAGCCGCCGCAGACGTCGATGACACCCTTGAGGTTCTCGATCCGAAACGACTTGTGGATATTTGGCTTCCGCAGATCGCAGTCCACCACCACCACGCGTTCGCCATGAGCCGCAAACGTCAACGCCAGGTTCGTCGTGATAAAAGACTTCCCTTCGCCCGGCACGGTGCTCGTCGTGAGCACGCATTTCGCATTCTTGCTCTCATCCTTCAATCGCAAGCTCGAGTGCAGCGTCAGGAAAGATTCCGACACCTGCCGATCCGCGTTATTTACTACAATCTGCGCCTTGTCCGGCTGCTCCATGCGCTTGATCTGCGGGATGATTCCGACCAGCGGCAAACCCACCACGCCTTCGATGTCGAAGGAGCTCTTCACGCGGTCATCGATATAGGCCACGAAAAACGCGAACGCCAAACCCAGGCCAATCCCGCCGATGAACCCCAGTCCAAGATTCAACGCCACTCGCGGCGCGACCGGATCGTCGATCGGCCGCGCGAGATCCACGATGCGCGCATTCTGCGTTTCGATCGAGCTCGTCATCGAGGTTTCCCGCGTGCGGCCGATAATCGACTGAAGGATCTGCTCGTTGATCTGAAGCTCGCGCGCCATGTTGTCGTATTCGACTCCGTAGCGATCGAGGCTCAACGATTCCGCCTCTTGGGCGGCCAACTGAGCCCGCGCCTCGCGGTCGCTGCGCAATGCCGTTTGATATTCCGACTCGACCTGCGCTTCCGCCGATTTGACCGCACGTTCCAGCTCCCGCTCCGTTTGCACCGCGGAGTTCACTGCTTCGATCATCCGCGGGTGCTTGTCACGATAGCGCTCCCTCAACTGCGCCATCGCGATTTTCTGCGCCGCGAGTTGCTGCACCAGCTGGCTGATCAACGGTTGGCTCGCGATAAACGGCAATTCGGTCAGATCCCCATCCGACTCCCGTCGCTCCCGCACCTGCTTCAAACGAACCTCAGCGTCCCGCAGTCGAGCGGTGGTCTGAGTCACGAGCATGTTCAACGCCTTCAGCTTTTCAGTGACGATGTCTTTCCGCTCATCGAGCGACACAAGATTGTTTTTGGCCCGATAGGTCTGAAGGTTCGTAGCCAGCTCATCGACCTTCTTCCGTTGCTGCTCCACACGCACTTGCAGCTCCTCCACCGCCTTCATGGACTCGTCGACGCGCAGGCGCGCGTTATAGGTAATATATTCTTCCACGAACAGGTTCGCGACCTTTGCCGCTACAAACGGGTCGGGATGGCGATACTGCACCATGAGAATCAGCGTTAGACGCTGCGGAACGATCTTCCGGTTGAGAGCCATGATCGACAGAATCGAGATCGGCTCGTCCCCCCCCTCCTTCTCGTAAGGAGCCAGGAACTCCTTGAGATCGTCTCCCTTCAGCCGCTCCGCAACCTTCTGAATGATCGCAGCACTCTCGAGGATCTTCACCTGCGTGTTCAAATCCTCCGCGGAGCGAATCTCGTTATCCACCACCGCTTGAACCTGCATGATCGTCGGATCGCGGCGGAAAATCTGCACCGTTGCGGTCGCTTGATATATCTCCGTCTGGCTGAACGTATAAACGATCACCGACGAAAACACGACCAGGAATACTACGGCTATATACCAGATGCGTTCACGCAGGATCAGCACGTAATCGTGAAACGTTCGGTGTGCCGCCCCGCCGGATTCCCCATATCCAACTGCCGAATACCCGGGATAGCCACCGCCGTAGCCGTAGCCATACCCTTCCGAACCCATTTGTTTAGAATCTTGATCCATGGTCGATCCTCGCCGCGTCAAAGAATACGCTCCGGCACGAAGATCACGTCGTCTTGCATCAGCGGCCAAGCCGCCCGCGCACTGCCCTCGATGATCTCGTCGGCGTTGATAATGAAAGTGCTGGTTTTACCATCCGCCGTGCGGGTGAGTTTAACCTTTCGCCGATCGGCGAGCCGGCTGAAACCTCCGACGCGCGCAACCGCATCGAGGAGCGTCAACCCCTGTTCCTGTGGGAAGAGAACGATCCCCGGAGAGTTCACCGAACCGAGCACGTTCACGCTGCGTTGCGCATACTCGATTACGAAGACATTCACCTGCGGATTCACCAAATAGTCCCGATCATATAGCTCGCGGATGGTCTCCTGCAGCTGCCGCACCGTTTTGCCTTTGACGTCAATGGCGCCGATCAACGGCAGCATAATCCGATATTCCTGCGACACCCGCACCTCGCGCGTGAGATCGTCTTCCTGAAAGATCTGCACCCGAATCAAATCCGATGCGTTGAAGATATAGTCCGCTTTGGAATCGACCGTTGCACTTGCCTCTCCACGCGGCGGCTCTTGCGCGAGCATAGTGGCCGCAAGAACCATCCCGGCCACCCATCTGAACGAACGTAATACCATAAAAAAAAGCGGAAGAAGACCGCAGCGATCTTCTCCCGCAATCTCAGAATGAAGCGTGATCGGCCGATCAGAACCGGAGGCTCGCCGCAACACTCACGACGTTGCCGGTGAAGTCAGAACTCGGAAGTTCGGAATTATTTGAACGGTAGGAATATGCCCCCGTGACACGCACATTTTCATTGAAGACATACGTGGCTCCGAGCTGACCTTCGAAATAATCGTCAATTCGCGGAGACGCGCCTTCGTAATAGTCGATCGAGCGATATGCAGCGGACGCAGTAATGCTCAGCACCGCCGACACCGCCGTCGTGGACGATGCACGGATAGCAAAGTTCTGCTGTTGGTGACCTTGGGAGTTGGTGTCAAAATCGTTGCTCAACCCCAACAACACACTCGTCTTCGGCGACGCCGCATAGGTCAGGCTCGAGTCCACCCCCAACAAATCTTTGTCACCACGGCTCAAGAATACGTGGGAAAAAGAACGTTGCGTAAGACCCACGGCAAACTGGCCAGTCAATTTCGGAGTGAACTCACCGCGAGCACCCACACTGAAGAAATGATCCTTTGTATCAAAACGGATGCTCTCTGAGCGATCGCGATAGCGGTAACCCAAGCTCAGATCCACCTTTGGTGTGAGCTCATAATAGTAATTAACCGGAATGGTGACCACGTGGGAGTCGCTGAATGCCACCCGCTCAAACTCGGTCTGTTGATATTGCAGGCCGACCGCGACACTCGACTTTTCTGTCACCGACACCTCTCCCAAACCTCCGACGGCAAAAACATCGCGCAAGATAAGCGCATCGGCCAACGCCCCTGGCCCGGGCAGCGTATCCACGGTATTCTGGTTCAATTCCGTGAAGCTCGCATTAAACGAAAGCTGAGACTTTCCGTCGTCATAACGCGTGTTCAAAGCCACCGCCGCGAGCTCGTCATTCAGGTCTTCATGCTCTGAATACATCGTGAAGCTCTCCGTAACACTCAACGTGCCCTTCACCAACGAATTGTTGCCAAACGTCAGCTGCACGCCCGGATTCACCTCAAACACGACATCGTCGCGGTCGCGTGTTTGAGCATTCCCTGGCATACTGCGCCCTGACAGGAAGATATTGCTATCCGACCGCACGCCAACAGTGCCCGTCAGGAAGATCTCTGCATTATCTCCGACCGGAACGGAGGCGTAACACACCGGGGCCAACACGGCAGCGGCGAGGATTCGGTTGATGGTCTTCATCTATGTGTGGTTGATGCTTGCGACCGCTATGAGAGCCACGACATCCACCGCACAAACTTTGCATGAGCAATGCTCGCAGAGCTAAGTGTTGAAGGAGATCGGCAGCCGGCAGCCGAAGCGCGTTTAAACCACCAGCCCCCTTGATAACGCAAGGCATTTCTGGGGCTTTCCACCTAAGTAGTATCAGCGAATCCCTTATGAGGCACGGAGAGAGCGCGCGCCCCGCGCGCCGTTTCGTGGATGCGAAAGGCTTCGTTTCCCGCCTTATATCACCGCAGCCAGCTCCCCCAAAAACCGCTCGTTCTGAACGTGCGTGCCCACCGTCACTCGCACCCACTCCGCCATTCCATAAGGCCGCATAGGCCGGACGATAACGCCCCGCCGTTGCAAAGCGTCGAACACCCGCGCGCCGTCGCCCACCTTCACCAGCACGAAATTCGCGACACTCGGCACCCACTCCAATCCCCGGGCGCGGAATCCTTCTTCGAGCTGCAACAGCCCCGCGCGGTTTTCCCGGGCACACCGCTCCATGAATTCTCCGTCTTCAAGCGCCGCCAGCGCCGCCGCTTGCGCGATCGCATTTACGTTGAACGGCTGCCGCACGCGGTTCAGCAACGCCGCCGCTTCCGGCGATCCATAGCCGTATCCAATCCGCAATGACGCAAGTCCGTGAATTTTGGAGAACGTCCGCAGGCACACCACTTTCCGGCCTTCGCGCAACAGCGGCCGGAGATCCGGGGCTCTTTCGACATACTCCGCATACGCTTCGTCGAACACCACCACCACGTGCTCCGGCAACGACCGCGCAAACGCCAGCAACTGCGCTTCCGAATTCGCCGTGCCAGTCGGATTGTTCGGGCTGCAAACGAAAACCAATTTCGTCCGCTTCGTCACCGCCGCCGCCATCTTTTCCAAATCGTGCGTGTGATTCGTCAGCGGAACCTCCACCGGCGTCGCCCCGAAGAGTAGCGTCACGAGCTTGTAAACCACGAACGCCGGCGCCCCCATCACGACTTCGTCGCCCGGCCGCAGAAGCACGTGCCCGAGTAGCTCGATGATTTCATTGGACCCGTTGCCGATCACCAGCTGGTTGGCTCCGACCCCACGCACCGCCGCCAGCTTTTCACGCAATTCGTAGCATCCGCCATCCGGATACAACTCCGCCTGCTCCAGCGCCGTCCGCGCCGCCGCCACCGCTTTCGGCGACGGCCCGAAAGGATTTTCGTTCGAAGCCAGCTTGATGATCGTCTCCGGATCCAAGCCGAGCTCCCGAGCCACATACTCGATCGGCTTGCCCGGCTCGTAAACCGGCTGAGTCAACACCGCGGGGTTTGCCAGCGTTTCGAAATTCATGCGGCCGCCACGTTGCGCGGCTTCTGCGTGCGGGTGAAGTTCGTTTCTCGCTCCGACCCGTTCACTGCTTGCGGCTCGGCACGCGCACAACTTTCATCCCGGCCGCCAGCGCCGCCTTGATCCCCGGCTCCGCATCCTCGAACACCAGGCATCGCGTCGGCTCGACGCCGATCAGCTTGGCCGCCAGCAAAAACATATCCGGTGCCGGTTTTCCATGCACCACGTCGTCCGCCGAGACCACCGCGCGAAACAGCGGCAGCAACCCCGCCAGCTCCAGCGATCGCGTCACGATATCCCGCGGTCCGCCCGACGCCACCGCCATCGGATGGGTTTTCGACGCCTTCCGCGCAAATTCCACCGTCGGCGCAATCAGCTCCGCGTCTTTCTGAATCTCCGTGAACAGCGCCTCCTTCTCGTGAAACACCTTTTCCACGTCGATCGTCAGCCCGTAATGCTGCGCAATCAACTGCGCCACCCGCCGCGTCGGCACGCCGCCCAGCGAGTAAAACAAATCCTCGTCCAGCTGCACTTGCAGCCCCGCCCGCCGCATCGCCGCGTCCCACGCGCGATAATGCAGCGGCATCGTGTCCACCAACGTGCCGTCAAGATCGAAGATATACCCGGCGAAATCGCCTTCGGGAATGTCCAGCTTCATGGAACCGCGCACGCCACGCCCATTCTCTCCACAACGCAAACGCAATCTCCGCCGCGCCGTCGCCAGGATAATCCACACCGTTAGACAACGCTCCAAACCGACCAGTCGTCGACCGCCGCCACACCTCCCCGCTCATCGCTTCATCTCCGCTTCGCCTTCCTCGCGAAAGGCACAAACAGCGCCACCCGCACTTCGAACCGCGCCTTCCCTCTCATCCCGAGCAAACGCTCCCAACCACCGACCGCGCCGAACTCCCTGATCGGGTTTTTCCTGACCGACACAAAACACGTTGTCCGAACGAGTCGCCACGTTTACGTCAGTTCCGGCTGATTACCCCCAACCCCTATGAAAAAATACATCGTCGAGTTCATCGGCACGTTCTTCCTCGTGCTCACCGTCGGCCTTGCCGTCCGCCAGGCCGCTCCCCTCGCCCCGATCGCCATCGGGTCCATCCTCATGGTCATGATCTTCGCCGGCGGACACGTCTCCGGCGGACACTTCAATCCTGCCGTCACCCTCGCCGCCTTCCTGCGCGGCCGCTGCGACAAAAAAGACGTCCTGCCCTATTGGATTTCCCAATTCGCCGCCGGCGCCGCCGCCGCCGGTCTCGTGAATCTCCTCCTGGAGGGACGCGTCGATCCCGCCGTGATCGCCACGCACCCGCGCCTCGGCTCCTTCATCGTCGAGTTCCTGTTCACGTTCGCTCTCTGCTGGGTGGTCCTCAACACCGCCACCGCCAAAGCCACCATGGGCAATTCCTTCTACGGACTCGCCATCGGCTTCACCGTGCTCGTCGGCGCCATCACGGTCGGCGGCATCTCCGGCGGCGCTTTCAACCCCGCTGTCGGCTTGGGCGTGTTCGTCATGGGACTCGAATCCTTCGCCCAATTCGGCGTGTATCTGATTTCTGAATTCGCCGGCGCCGTCGTCGCCGCCTTCGCGTATCGGCAGATCAACGGCCTCGATTGAGCCGCGGCGCTCCGCGCCGCGGAAGCTCCAAGCACCAAGCTCACAAGCTCCAGAGAACTCCAAATCCCAATCCAAACCGAATCGCGCTTCCGCCGGACGATTCCGTGTTGGAGGCTTCTCTGGAGCTCAGATCTTGGATCTTCCGCCGTTCGCGGCGGGCTAGCGTCGCGCCCCGCGGTGCAACCGGCTCGCCGGCTTCGGCGCCACACTCTCCGCCAGCGCCTTCTCGTCGAACAGCGCCGAATACACATACGGAAATCCTTCGATCTTCTTCCGCTCCACCGCCATTCCCATGTAGCGCTCGATGGAACGCGCGTCGCGCACATCCTCCTCCGTCACGAGCGTAAACGCATCGCCCGTGCTCTGCGCCCGCCCGGTTCGTCCGATGCGGTGCACATAGTCCTCCGGATTCTCCGGCACGTCGTAGTTGATCACGTGCGACACGCCCGCGATGTCCAAACCGCGCGCCGCGATGTCCGTCGCCACCAACACTTCATACTTGCCGCTCTTGAATCCATCCAGCGCCTCGATGCGCTCGCGCTGGCTGCGATCCGAATGCAGCACGCCGACCGTGTGCCCGCTGTCCTTCAGCTTCCGCGCAATCCGATCCGCGCCCATCCGCGTCCGCGAAAAGATGATCACACTCTTGAATTCCGTCTGCTCCAACAACAGCTGCAACAGGTCGAACTTCTGCGACGCCACCACCGGATAAAACGCGTGCGCCACCGTCTCCGCCGGCGAACGCTGCCGTCCGATTTCCACCTTCACCGGATTGCTCAACGCCCACCCGGCCAGCTGCTCCAGCTCCGGCGGCAATGTCGCCGTGAAAAATAACGTCTGCCGCGCTTTCGGACACTTCTGCACAATCCGCCGCACGTCCGGCAAAAAGCCCATGTCCAGCATCCGGTCGACTTCGTCGAGCACCAGAATGTCGATGTTCTCCAGCGAACAATTCCCCTGCTCGATATGGTCCAGCAACCGCCCCGGCGTCGCCGCGAGAATGTCCACGCCGCGCCGCAAATCGTCCGTCTGTTTCCCGTATCCAACTCCTCCATACACGATCGTCACGCGCAGATCCGTGAACTTGGTGAACTTGTGAAACGCGTCCTCGACCTGCAGCGCCAGTTCGCGCGTCGGCTCGAGAATCAGGCAGCGCAAGCTCCCGTGCCCGCCCAGCCGCTGGATGATCGGCAGCGCAAACGCCGCCGTCTTTCCCGTCCCGGTCTGCGCCGATCCGATCACATCTCCGCCTTGCAACACCACCGGGATCGCCTGCGCCTGAATCGGAGTCGGCGAAACATAGCCCATCTCCTGCACCGCAAACGCCAGCGCATCCGACAACCCGAGCTTCGAAAACTCCGTGTCCATCTTCGGCACGTCCACCGGAACCGCTGGTTTCGCCGGCGTCGGCCGCGGATGCTCGAACGAATCATCCCGCCGCGGCCGCTCCGCGCGTTCTCCGCGCCCGCGTCCCGCCCCACCGCGACCTCGTCCGCCACGATCTTCCCGCCGGCCACTCTCACCCGCCGGGCCGCGATCCTGCCGCGCCGGTTTTCCGCCGTGTTTCGCGCCATGACCCTGACCCTTGCCGGAACGCGACTCGCCGCGCGGGGAGGATGAATGGCTCTTGCCGTGAGAGCTCGTTTTGCCGCCGCCCGTGGCGGACTTGGCCGAACGCGAAGGCGCGATCTTTTCGCGAAGCTTCGCAAATATTTTCTTTAACATGAGACGCAGGTAAAACGCGCTACGCTCGCCGAAACTGCAGTCTTTGCAATCACCATATCGACGCGCCTTCGCCCGGGCCCGCCGCCCGTCACCAACGTCGACGCCCCTTCACCCGCTCCTCACAGGTTCGCTTTGATCTTCTCGAGGATCGCCAGCGACAACTCCTGATCTCCGACCACCCCCACGCGGATGCCGACCTTCGTCACGTTCCCCGCCATGTTCTCGAGCTTGATCTCGATCTTCTTGTCCGCCGCATTCCGCGCGACGATCACACCGAGCAACGCATCCTTCCGCTCGCTCACTTTCACGAACTGAAGCTCTTCGATCGCCTCGTTCGACGCGTTGAACGAACGATCCAAATTCGCCGGCAACGTCGTCTGCAACTCCCCTCGCACCCACGCGACCGCCGCCGCCCCCGCCGCGCCCGCCGCCACCACCGCCACACATCCCGAGCACATCAACATCGCCGCGCCCAAGATCGCGCTCATCCATGCCGCACGCGAGTTCCGCAAGTTACGTATTTTCATAAAGTCGTCTGGATAGCCTCCATAGACCTCCATTTGCGCGGATCGTTCAATCCTGTTCACGCTTGGCGCCTCGACACCCGCCAGCATCTTCCCGCACACCTCCGCTCCATGATCCGCCCCGCCACGCCCGCCGACCTCCCGCTCGTCCTCGAATTCATCCGCGCCCTCGCCGACTACGAGAAACTCACCCACGAGGTCGAAGCGACCGAGGAGAAACTCCGCGCCACGCTGTTCTCCGAAAAACCCGCCGCCGAATGCGTCCTCGCCTTCACCGACGACACCGCCCCAACCCCCGCCGGCTTCGCCATCTTCTTCACCAACTACTCCACGTTCCTCGCCAAACCCGGCCTCTACCTCGAAGACCTTTTCGTGAAACCCGAATTCCGAGGACGCGGCCTCGGCAAATCCCTCCTCCTGCACCTCGCCAAACTCGCCAACCAGCGCGGTTGCGGTCGCATGGAATGGACCGTCCTCGACTGGAATCAGCCCGCGATCGCCTTCTACGAGTCTCTCGGCGCCGAACGAAAGCTCGCCTGGCAAATCTGCCGCCTCACCGGCCCTTCGCTCCAGAGATACGCCTGAACCCGCCCCGGAGAATCTCTCCGCTCGTTTCCAAAACCGCCCGGCCTCGTTGACGCCCACCTGCTTCGGCGAACTCTGCCGCCCATGCGTCTTCCGCTTTTCCTTTCCGTTGCTCTGCTCACCCTGCCGGCTTTCGCGCAACCGCCCTCGCCGCCCGCCGGACTCACAATCGATAGCGAAGCATCGTATTCATATTCCTCCGACGAAACCTTCGACCACCCCGGCGCCTCCGGATCCGTCGCCGTGCATCACTTCGATTTCAACGCCCTCGGCCGGCGCCACCTCTCCGCCAGCGACAGCATCACCTTCGGCTTCAGCGCCGCCATCACGCGACTCGACGCTTCCGCCGGCACATTCCTGCCCGAACGTCTCCAGGCTCTCGCGCTCCACCTCAGCGGCTCGCGACGCCTTTCCGAACAGTGGACCGCCACGCTCACTCTCCGTCCCGGCCTCTACGGCGATCTCGAGGACATCGATTCCAAAACCTTCAACATTCCCCTCCTCGCCGCCGCGTCCTACGCCGTTTCCCGCGATCTCGTCTGGCTCTTCGGCCTTCGCGTCGACGCTTACGCCGAACATCCCGCCATCCCCCTCGCCGGCGTCCGCTGGCGCTTCGCTCCCGATTGGTCGCTCAATCTCACCTACCCGCGCGCCGGCGTGCAGTGGCGCGCGTCCGACTCCGTCAACCTCGACCTCAGCGCCACCGTTCAAGGCGGCACGTTCCGCCTCACCGAGAGCCTCGGCATTCCTCCCGGCCTGACCACCGGTCGCCTCGCCAACACGTTCCTCGACTACCGCGAAATCCGCGTCGGTCTCGGCGGCGATTTCGCCGTCGCCCGCAATCTCTGGTTGCGCATCGACGCCGGCGTTTTCGTCGATCGCGAATTCGACTACTTCGATCGCGGCTACACCCTCGAAACCGACCGCGGCACCTTCGGAACCGTCGCCCTCCGGTCCCGCTTCTAACGAAGCTCCGCCCCGCGTCCGACCGCTCGCACGAAACACCGCCGCGCGCTTCAACCCGACCGCGCGGCATCCGGGTCAGTCCTGCTCTCGCCGCCCCGCAAACTCCCGCACCCAGCGCCGCAGCTCTCGAAAATCCTCCGGCAAAAACACCGCTCGGTTCTCCTCCAGTTCCGACGGCTCACCCCACCAGCCGTCGCGCAGCAACTCCGCATGTCGCTTCGGCGACACGTCCGTCCAATACGGACAATCCACGCAGTGCGACCCGCTCACCCGCCCGCGCGCCTTCTCGAGCACCTGTCGCTTGCATGTTCCTTTTCCACTTCGCTCCCGATACGAGTCCCGACACACGCGAAACTCCGGATAGAAACACGCTTTCACGACCTGCTTCGCCGCATCTTCAAACAGGTCGCCTTCCTTCACCCCTTTCGTCGCTCGCCGCGTAAGTTCGCGCACTTCGCTCTTCTCCAATTCGCCCGGCTTGCCCGACTGCCCTTCGCCCAACGCTTCCGGCAATCCCCGTTTCTCGATCAGCCGCCAAAGCCGCTGCGCAAATCGCGCCACGGAATCCCGCTCGAACTCCTCGCCGTTCTGACGCGCGAACCGCCCCATCACCGCGCCGACCCGATCCTGAAACGATTCCGCCGATGAACTCATTCGGCGACGCCATCCGTTCCCGCGTCCAAGTCAAACCAGCCCCACCCCGCCGAATTGTGCTGATTACAGCCCGCACACCCTGCAACTGTGCTGGTTCCAAAATCCGATCGCTACATCTGCCCCGGCCCTCGAGCTTTCTCTATTCTCCGATCCGCCACCCGCACCCGCCATGATCGAAACGCTCTCCAAACCCGATCGCGCCCCGCTCTACCTCGAACTCGCGCAGGAGATCCAGGAGCTCGTCGCCCAAGGCACGCTCCGCCCCGGCCACCGCCTTCCATCCGTGCGCCGCATGGCCCTCCAGCGCGACGTCAGCATCTCCACGGTCATCCAAGCCTACACCGTTCTCGAAAACCGCAGCGTCCTCGAAGCCCGCCCGCAATCCGGCTTCTACGTCCGCCCGCAAATCCCCCTCCAAGCGCCCGAACCGCGCATGGCCAAACCGATGGCCAAGCCCAGCTACGTCGGCGTCAACGACCTCACCGCCGAGATGCTCGCGCTCGCCGTCGACGCCGACTACGTGCCGCTGGGCGCCGCCTGCCCGCACCCATCTCTGTTTCCCAACAAAAAACTCGGCCGGCTCATCGGCTCGATCTGCCGCAACGATCCAACCATGATCGGTCGCTACGCGATGAACTGGGCCTACGACCCGCTCGCGCGCGAAATCGCCCGCCGCTACCTCCAATGCGGCGCACCGCTCTCCCACGACGAACTCGTCATCACCGTCGGCTGCGCCGAAGCGCTCAACCTCTCCCTTCGCGCCGTCACCAAGCCAGGCGATACCGTCGCCGTCGAAACGCCCGCTTACTTCGGTTTCCTCGAGACCATCCAATCGCTCAATCTGCGCGTCCTCGAAATCCCCACCGATTCCCGCACCGGCCTCTGCCTCGATGCCACGCAGGACGCGTTGAAAAACTGCGACGTCAAGGCCGTGCTCCTCATGCCCGCCTACCAAAACCCGCTCGGCTCCTGCATGCCCGACGAAAAGAAGGCCAAACTTTTCCAACTCCTCCAACAACACGACGTGCCCGCGATCGAAGACGACATCTACGGGGATCTCCACTACGGCGACCGCCGGCCCAAGCCGCTCAAGGCCTGGGACACCGACGGCCGCGTCCTGCTCTGCAGCTCCTTCGGCAAAACCCTCGCTCCGTCGCTCCGCGTCGGCTGGTGCGCGCCCGGCCGCTACCTCGAACGCGTCCGGCGTCTCAAATTTACGAATACACTCGGCACTCCCGTCGTCCTGCAGAAAACCGTCTCCGATTTCCTGCGCAACGGCGGCTACGATCACCACCTCCGCTCGATCCGCCGCGCCTACCAAAATCAGCTGCACCTGTTTTCCCAAGCGATCCTGCGCCACTTCCCCGAGGGCACGCGTCTAAGTCGTCCACAGGGCGGCTTCGTCCTGTGGGCCGAACTTCCGCCCGGCATCGATACGCTCCATCTCTATCGCGAAGCACTGCGCCACCGCATCGCCACCGCGCCCGGCGCAATGTTCTCGGTGAAGGACCGCTATCGGAATTGCCTCCGCATGAACTGCGGCATCCCGTGGACCGAGCAGGTCGAGAACGCCCTGCGCACGCTCGGCGAGCTCGCGAAAAAACAGTTGTGATGTCCGCCCCCGCCCCAGCGCCCGCGCCCACTTCGCGCGCCTATGCCCTCGCCTTCTGGCTGATCGGCGCGGTCGTTGCCACCGCCTACATCGTCATCGCCGCATTTCACGTGAAATACGGCGCGATGAACGTCGACGAGGGTTTCTACGCCGCCGCCACGCGCGCCGTGTGGCAGGGCGAAATGCCGTATCGAGATTTCGGATTCACCCAGCCGCCCGTCGTGCCCTACGCCAACGCACCGCTGCTGGCCGCCACCGGTTTCGGCCTTTTTCAACAACGCACCGTCAGCGCCTTCTGGGCCGCGCTCGCCGTCGCGCTGGGTGCCTGGCTCGTCTTTCACCGCGCCGGCCGCGGGCCTGCGCTCCTGCTCGTCGCCGTCTTCGCCCTCGCGCCGCCGTGGATGTATTTCATCCATCTCGGCAAGACCTACGCCGTCACGTCCTTCCTCGCGATCGCCGCCACCGCCGTCTTCCTCGTCGCCTCGCCCGGCTCCAAGAAAATCTTCGCCCTTTCCGCGCTCGCCGCCCTCGGAGTCGGTTGCCGCCTCCCTGCCGCGCCCTTTTTCGGCGCCCTTTGGCTCGCGACCGTTTTCGAAACAGGCCGTCCCAACCTCCGTCAACTCGGCCTTGCGCTCACCGCTCTCGCGCTTTCCGCCGGCGCCGTTTTTCTGCCGTTCTACTTCGCCGCTCCCGAGCGTTTCGTTTTCTGGATCTTCGATTTTCATCGAGTCTCCGTTCCGCTCAAGGACTGGCGTCTCACCTGGAACGTCGTGCTCAGCCTCGCTCCCGCGGTCTGGCTCCTCGCGCTCGCCGCGATCGGATTTCCCGCCACCCGCCGCGCCGGCTGGCAGCGCGAACACGCCGTGTTCCTCGCCGCGTTCGCCGGCCTCTTTTTCAATCTCCTTCCGCGCGGCACCTACGAGGAATACGGCGTGCCCTTCCTCCTTCCCCTCGCCGCCGCCTCTTTGATCCTCCTTCGTCCTATCGTATCCAGTTCCTCGCTACGTCGCTCGATCCTGCTCGCGCCCGCGCTGTTGGCCGCGCCGTTTGTCCTCGCGCCCGCCGTCAACTGGACCCAGCTCAGCGAATCCCAACGCCGCTTGCCGTCCGTCTTTCTTCCTCCGAACGCTCCGCCCTACCATTTCGAACTCGCCGACCGCCTGTCCGCCGCGCGCGACGTCGTGCAACGCCTCCTTCCCGCCGATCAACCGTTCGTCGGCTCCGCCATTATTCTCGGCATCGAAACCGGTCACGCCATCCCCTCACGCTTCCGCATGGGCGCGTTCAGCATGTCGTTCGACTTCGATCGCGAGCGCGCGCACGCCCTTCATCTCGCCACGGGCGACGACTTCGAAAGCTATCTCCGCGACATCGACAGCCCGCTCGTCGTTTTCCACACCAATCCCAAGTTCAACTTCCTTTGGTCCGTTCCATCGTTCGCGCCTCCCCCGCTGGAAAACCTGCGTGAGTTCGAACGTCTCCTGAGCCGCTATTTCACTCCGGTTTACCGCGACCAGGAATTCCTGATTCTCGCGCGACCTCACGTGCTCCCGGTTGTCGCTCCCTGAATCCATTAGCTCTGCGCCGCGGCCATCGGCTCCTCACCGCAGCGCACGAACCACGTATCTCTCATGAAGAAAAACGTCGCCATTCTCGTCTTCGACGATGTCGAGGTCCTCGATTTCGCCGGCCCGTTCGAGGTCTTCGCCGTCGCCGACGAACTGAGCGATCACCGCTTGTTTCACACGTTCACGTTCGCCACCAAACCCGGCACCGTTCGCGCCCGCAACGGCCTCAAGATCGTCCCCGATTTCACCTTCGAACACTGCCCGCCACCACACGTCATCGTCATTCCCGGCGGCTCCGGCCGGCACGCGCTCATGCGCATGCCTTCCTTGCACGAATGGCTGCGACAAAAATGCCGCTCCGCCGAAATCGTGATGAGCGTCTGCACCGGTTCTTTCATTCTCGCCGCCGCCGGACTGCTCGAGGGCCTGCGCGTCACCACGCATCACGACTGCCTCGCCGAGCTGCGCGAGTTCGCCCCGCACCTCGACCTCGTCGCCTCCACCCGCTTTACCGACAACGGCCGCTTTCTCACCGCCGCAGGAATCTCCGCCGGCCTCGACTGCTCGCTTCACGTCGTGCAACGCCTCGCCGGCCCCGCCGCCGCCGATGCCACCGCACGCTACATGGAATACCTCCCGCAATCCTCCTCGTAGCACGAACAACCTGCCCGTGCTTCCCCCTCTTCCGTGACGCCTCCGTCTCCCACACCTGCGCCCACGCGTTCCGCCCTCTTCTTCGCGTTCGCGTCCATCTACATCATCTGGGGCAGCACCTACCTCGGCATCCGCATCGCCATCGAAACGATGCCGCTCTTTCTCATGGCCGGTGCGCGTTTCCTCGTCGCAGGCGCCGTGCTTTATCTCGTCCTCCGCTCCCGCGGAGCTCCGCGCCCGACCGCTCGACAATGGCGAATCTCCGCCGTGATCGGCACCTTTCTTCTCCTCGGCGGCAACGGCCTCGTCGTCTGGGCCGAACAATTCGTCCCTTCCGGCATCACCGCGCTGATCATCGGCATCCAACCGCTGTTCTTCGTCCTCACCGAATGGGCGTGGCCCGGCGGTCTGCGCCCCACCGCCGTCACCGCCATCGCACTCCTTCTCGGGTTCGCCGGCGTCGCCTGGCTCGCCGCGCCTTGGGAATCCGCCGACACCGGCGGCCTCCACGCCGGCGGAGTCGCCGCGATCCTGCTCGCCTGCGTCTCCTGGGCCGTCGGCTCCATCTACTCCCGCCACGCCAAACACGGCGCAGATCCGCTTCTCGCTTCCGCCCTCCAAATGCTCACCGGCGGCGCCATCCTCACCTTCGCCGGCCTGCTCCACGGCGACTTCGCCGCCCTCAACCTCGCCACCATCTCCGCTCGTTCGTGGTGGGCTTTTGGATACCTGATCGTTTTCGGCTCCTTGATCGGATTTTCGACGTTCGTGTGGTTGATGAAACACAGCACGCCCGCCCGCGTTTCCACCTACGCCTACGTCAACCCGCTCGTCGCCGTCTTCCTCGGTTGGCTCATCCTCAACGAACCCATCTCCGCCCGCACCCTCGTCGCCGCGGTCATGATCGTGGGCGCCGTCGTCGTCATCACCACCGAACGAAGCCGCCGCACCACGTAAACGCGCGCTCTTCCGAAGTCCGCGCATCGCCACCCGCGTTTATTCTAGACGGATAGGGGGTTTCCTCTAGAAGCGTCAGGTAATCCCTGACCCATTCCTCGATGCAACTTCTCCAATCCCGCGATCTCAGACGCCGTCGCCCACCGTGGGTAAAACTCGTCGCCATCATCGGAGTCGCGGTCGTCGGCGCCGCAGGTTGGAAAGCGTGGGACTCCGGCCGCCCCCGCTACCTGCAGTGGAAACAACAGCGCGCGCTCGCGCAGGCCCGGGAGTTTATCGAGCAGCGCGACGCCCCCAACGCCCAACTCGCTCTCGATGTCGCGTTGCGCACCCTGCCCGGAAATCCGGACGTCATCCGCGTCGCCGCCGACATGCTCGAGCAAAGCGGGTCGCCCCAAGCCATGCGCCTCCGCCGCGCCGTCGTCCAACTACTCCCCCGCTCCGCCGAAGACTCCGCGCGCCTCGTCCTCTGCTGTCTCCGCTTCCGCGATTTCAACGCCGCCAAGGACGCCCTCAGCTCGACTCCGCCCGACGTCTCCCGCGAGCTGCCCATGCTTCAAGCCGCGCTCGCCTTCGCCATCGCCACCGATAACCGCCCCGTCGCCGATGTCCTTTTCGAACAGCTCCGCGAAACGTCACCCGACAGCGACGCGCTGCTCCACGGCCACGCTCTCCTCCGCCTGCGCCACCCCAAAGAAGAGGAAAAACTCGCCGCGCGGCGCCAGCTCGAGGAACTCGCCGCCCGCAACCCGAACCTCGCTCTTCAGATCCATCGCGAGTTCGCCGCCGACGCCCTCCAGCGCCGCGACTACGTCGAACTGAAAAAACGCCAGGCCCTCATCCTCGCCGACGCCGGCGCGACATTCACCGACCACCTTCAAAAGGCCAACGTCGACCTGCTCGTCGACCAGGCCGAGTTCGATCCGCTCTTCGCCCAACTGGCCCCGCTCGCCGTCGGCAACGAAGCCGACGTCGTTCAATTCACCCAATGGCTGCTCGTGCAATCGCGCGCGAAAGAAGCCGACATCTGGCTCGCCGGCCTTCCCCACGAGCTTCGCGAAACGCCCGCCGTTCGCGGCGCCCAAGCCGATGTCGTCGCACAGCTCGGCGACTGGGATCGCCTCGCCCCTCTGCTCGAAAACGGCGCCTGGGGCCCCATCTCACGAGAAACCCTCCGCCTCGCGCTCGCCGCGCGCACCGTCGACAGCCCTTCCCGCCCTTCGCTCCGCCGCGACACGTGGGACATGACTCTCGACTCCGCCACCGGAAACCTCGCCGCGCTCCGGGTCCTCCAACGCCTCGCCGCCGTGTGGCGCTGGGACGACGAAAGCGAACGCACCCTCTGGGCCGTCGCTCGCACCTTCCCCGCCCAAACCTGGGCGCACCAAAGTCTCTTCAACGTCTACCGCTCGCGCAAAGACATCAAAGGCATGCGCGAGATCATGGGCGTTCTCCGCCAGTCCGAAGGCAGCGTCAGCCGCTACCAGCACGACTGGGCGCTCCTCACGCTCCTCGCCGAACCCACGTCCAACTGGAACCCCGCGAAAGACACCATGCGCGCCCTGCACGAAGCCGAGCCTGCCAACGCCACCTACAGCACCGGCTACGCCTTCGCCCTCGCCCAAGCAGGACGATCCACCGAAGCCCTCGCGGTGGTTGAGAAAATGTCCGAGCTCGAGCGTCACTACCCGCCGCGCCAACCCTTTCTCGCTTTCGTTTACGGCGTCGCGAAAAAATCCGCCGAGCTCGAGCAAGCCGCCAAACTCGCCGAGGGCGTCGAATTCCTTCCCGAGGAAAGTTATCTCTTCACCCGCGCCCGCGACGAGCTGAACCGCAAACCCGCCAAGCCCGCGAGCCCCACCGCGAAAACCGATCCGACCGCCGGATTGTGAACCCCGCCAGGAACATGCCGCGGTCCTCCGCCGCAGCCCTCTGGTTCGCCGCCGTCGCCGCGACCCTCGCCTTCGTCGCGCCACTGAGCGCCACTTGGAGCGTCGCTCCCGATCTCGGCCACGCCTGGGTCGTCCCCATCTTGATGGCATACTTGTGGTGGGAACGTTGGCACGAACGTCCCCACCCCGAGTCGCGCATCGTCATCTGGCCGGTCTGGTGGACCGCGACACTCGCCTTCCTCGCGCTGCATTTATTCATCCGCCTTTTTCTTACTCCGTTCCCCCTCTGGCCCGCCGCGCTTCTCGCCTACACCCTCCTCCTCGCAGGATCCGTTCTCGCAGCCGCCTGGCTTGTCGCCGGCACACATGGCATCCGCTGGGTCGCCGGACCTCTCGTCCTCCTCGCCGGCGCCTTGCCCGTTCCGAGCGCCATCGAGAACGCGTTGATCCTTCCCCTGCGCGAAACATGGGCCAGCGCCGCCGCTGAAATCAGCAATCTCTTCGGACAACCCGCGATCGCACTCGGCACGAGCGTCCGCATCGGCAACGCCTGGGTCGGAGTCGACGAAGCCTGCGGCGGCATCCGCTCGCTCCAAGCCTGCATCCTCGCCGGCCTCTTTTTCGGCGAATGGTTGCGTTTCTCGCTCACCCGCCGGTTCGCCCTTCTCGTCGCCGCGATCGCCGCCGCCGTTGTCGGCAATTTCGTCCGCGTGCTCTTTCTTTCCTTCCGCGCCGCCGACGGCCCCGACGCCCTCGCCGCCGCCCACGACCCCGCCGGTTGGATCGCCATGGCTTTTAGTCTGATCGCCACCGGCTGGCTCGCGTGTCATTGGAATGGATACAAATTTCCCCAGCAAATTGCTCCGACCGCGACGCGCGTTCCCACGAGACTCCCCAAGCGCTCCGTCGCCTGGCTCACCGCGCTCGCCGCCTGCCTTCTCCTCAACGAAGCCGCCACCCGCCTCTGGTATTTCGCCGGTCAGCGCGCCATCGATGACGTCCCCCAGTGGACCGCCACCTTTCCCGAAGACCATTGGAGCTTCCGCCCCGCCCCCCTCTCCGACCACGCCCGCGAAATTTTGAACCCCGACATCTACCGCGCTGGCAGCTGGCGCGATGAAAACAACCAACGCATTTCCGCCTACTACATCGAATGGAACCGCGGCCAAGTCGCCCGCTCAATCCCCTTCCTCCACAACCCCACCGTCTGCCTCCCCGCCGCCGGTTGCGAACTTGTGGCCACCCTCGAAATAGTCGAAGTGGCTAAAGGCGCCGGGAAGATTCCGTTCCGCACTTACAAGTTCCGGCAAGCGAACGAGGAGATGTTGGTGGCCTTTACTATATGGGATTCATCCCGTGCACGCCCGCTCACCCAATCCGAACTCGATAGCCCCGGATCTTGGTGGGTTGCGCAATGGCAAGAAGTTCGCCAAGCGCGCCAGCACCAACCTGCGCAGCTGCTCACCATTGCACTACCCGCTATCAACGACGATCTACCCCGGATTGATGATGTCCTCCACTCACTGATAGCTCCAAAGGACGGAGATCAATGACACCCATCTTTAGGCAAAGAAATCGCTTGCAAAACCCCCTAGCACAAATAGGTATTTCCCCCCAGATATGAAACCGTCGTCCGGCTTGCTTCTTTTTTCCGCGATCTTCCTCGCGTTGTTAAACCCCGTTGCAGGGCAGGTGCAGACACTCGAGACGCAGACCGGATATGCAGGCAGTGTCCAAGTTTGGACCGGAAATAGCGGCGCCGCATCCCGAAAAGCACAAGTGTTCACTGATGTGGAAGCGGTCGCGCTCCTGACCTATAATTTCTTCGCAGGCACAGGGGGATCTCCCCTCGGCACCACGAAAGCGGCGAACTTCACCGCCCAGTTCGGCGAATGGAATCCGGCTACGAACAATCTAGCTAACGTTCTCGTCGACTTCGGGTCGTTCACCGTTCCGCCAAACACTTCTGAAGGAGCCGAAGCTTGGAGTTCCACCCTTTCCGAGACTGGCGAGTCTTTTGCGAATTGGTCCCACTCTTTCGATTTTACGGCCCGAGTTGGCCTGGATCCCGTCCTCGGGCTTATAACCGACGCCAGCAAAAGCTATGCAATGCTGCTGACTATCACCAATTGGACTACTACCACCAACATCGGCCTCGGAGTCAACGAATCGGACTTTTATCGGGATCTTGACGGCGAGGCGTTGCTCTTCCCCAACGGCTACTATGGAAATCCTCTCTCGGGCAACGATTACGTGTTTTCGCAGATCTCTATCGTTCCTGCGCCAGTTCCCGAAGCCTCCACCGTCGCCGCCATGATCGGCGCCGCGTTTATCGCCGGCCTCGTCGGCCTTCGCATTCGCCAGCGTCGTCAGCTCGCCGCCCCGTCGGCCGCGCCCGCCGCCGCCTGATTTTCCAGTTCCCGCCAGGTTTCATGCTTCATAAACCCGCGGCTTCGGCCGCGGGTTTTTCTTTGTCCACTTCGCGCGCCTTCGCGTCCTTCGCGGTTCATCCCTCCGTTCAATTTCCTACCATCCCTCCTTCACACTGTTCCGCTCTCCGCTTCCGCGCCCGTTGACCTCATCCCCGCCCCTGCCTTCCTCAACCCCATGCCCCCGATCGCCCTCGCCCAAACCGACGCCGATATCTCCGCCTGCTTCCCGGTCATGTCGCAGCTCCGCCCGCACCTCCTCGCCGCCGACTTCGTCCCGCGCGTTCGCCGCATGCAAACCGAAGGCTTCCGCCTCGCGTATCACTCCGACGAACACGGCACCATTCGGTGCGTCGCCGGTTACCGCATCATGGACCTCCTCTTCTCCGGCCTCACGCTCTACGTCGACGACCTCATCACCGACGCCGACGCCCGCTCCCAAGGTTTCGGCGATCGCATGATCGACTGGCTCATCGCCCGCGCCCGCGAAGCCGGTTGCACCGAATTCTCCCTCGACTCCGGCACCCACCGCGTCGACGCCCACCGCTTCTACTTCCGCAAGCGCCTCAAAATATCCGCGTTTCACTTTTCGCTTCCGCTCACCTCCTGAGTCCCGCGCCCAACCCGTCCACTTGCGCCCCCGGCAACCGCCCGCACGTTTCGCCGTCTAAGCTCTCCATGAAACGTTTTCCCTTCCTCACCCTCCTCGCGCTCGCCGCCCTCCTCGCGGGTTGCAGCACCTTCGAGCGCCGCGCCGAGGAAAAAGCCGCCACCTTCGAAACGCTCTCGCCCGAAGAACGCGAGAAACTCAAACGCGGCGTCATCGAACTCGGCAACACCCCCGACATGGTTTACATCGCGCTCGGCCGCCCCGACCAAACCCGGGAAACTCAATCGGAAGGCGGCGCCCGCGAGACCGTCTGGATCTACAACCGCTACCACCAGGAATACGAGGGCAACATCCACACCGGTTACCGCCGCGTCCTCCTCTACGATCCGCACCGCAAACGCTACGTCGTCTTCTACGATCCGGTTTACACCGACGTTTACAGCGAACACCAGGAAGAGCACATCCGCATCGTCTTCCGCGACGGCAAGGTCGCCATGATCGAGCAGCCCAAATCCCGCGCCTAATCCGCGCGCCCTTCCCTCAACCCCAATGAAAGCGCGGTGCCCTCACCGCGCTTTCTTCTTTTCCCCGCCCCCCGCCTTCCCGGTTCAGACTCCGCGCCCTTCCTTGAACCCGCACGCTTCGTAGTGCGCCCAGCCCGACGCAAACGCCCCCGCCTCGACCGCCCCTTTCACGTCCGGATAACGCGCGAGATACTGCGCCTCGGGAAATTCCCGCCCCGCCGCAAACACCTCCGGCGCCACCAACACCGCCTGAGCCAATCGCCGCAGCCAATATCCGCTGTTCTTCGCCACCAAATCGCTGCCCATCGCCCGCGCATCCGCCTCGCCATAGTAGTGACACACCAGCGAGGTCCGCGTCCGCCGCAGATCCCGAATCGGACTTCCCGAATGCACCAGGTCCGAATGCCAGATAAACACATCTCCCTTCTTCGCCAGAAACACTTGCTCCTCGATTCCACGCTCGCGCAGCTGCTCCTTGATGTAGTCCAGCCACGCCGGCATCTCGCTCCGAATCGCATGATGCGATCCATCGCTAAACCGATACAGCGGCACGCGATGACTGCCCGGAAAATACGTCAGCGGCCCCGCCTCCGGATGCACATCCTCGAGCGCCGTCCACGTCGCCGCCAACACCCCCGGCGTCCGCGGCGTCATGAACAGCGAATCGATGTGCACGTGATCCGTGCTCCCTTTCCGAAAGTTCAGACTGTTGCACAACACCGGTGCCTCGCCCATCAGCTCCGCCAACAAACCCGACAGCGGCGCATCCAGCGCGATCTCCCGCACCAGGTCGCTCATCAAATACAGATCGTTGAACTTGAACCGCAGCGTATCGCGATAAGGCGTGTCCGCCCACCACGCCCGCTGCCCCGTCACCCGGCTGTCCACCACCACTTCGAGCGGCCGCTCGCTCAACAGTCGCTCCACTTCCGCACACAGCGCATCCACCCGCTCCGACGAAAAGTATCCTTCCAACACGACGAACCCGTCGCGCCGAAACCGCTCCCGATACTCCGCTCGCTGCCGCTCGTCGAAAGTCGCCATGCGCTCCAAAAACAACACCCGCTCTCCCGCCTCAAGCCGCAACTCGCGCCGAAGCCGCGCCCGCGCACCACGCGTTTCTTCACCCGCCGTCGCACGCCATTTTGATTTTCCGGTAAACTTCCGACTCCACGCTTGCCAACAATTTTGAGCCGCTCCCCACTTTGGGCGAGCATCTCCAACCGCGTCAGCATGCCCGGCCGTCTCTCTCAACTTCTCGATCCCACCCGCATCCTGCTGCAGGTGAAAAACACCAAGCGCACCTCCGCCCTCAACGAAGTTGCCCAGCTGCTTTCCACCCATCCCGCGGTCCTCAATTTCGACGGCTTCTACAACGAACTTCTCGCGCGCGACCGGCTCGACACCACCAGCCTCGGCCACGGTTTCGCCGTTCCGCACGCCCGCACCGATCACGTGCGCGAAATCGTCGTGGCCGTCGGCCGCAGCGAAGCCGGCGTCCCTTTCGACTCCGGCGAAAACGTCCGCATGATGTTCATGCTCGGCACCCCCAAATCCCGCCCCGGCGATTATCTTCAGGTCCTCTCGATTCTCTGCCGCCTGCTCAAGGATCCCGCCAACCGCCAGGCCTTCCTCGCCGCCCCCACCGTCGAAGACTTCATCCGCGTCGTCACCGAAGCCGAAGCCAAACTCCTCGCTCCCGCCTAACCGGCGCGCCTTCCTGCCTTGCTCATGGAGGCGCGGTGCCCCCACCGCGCTTAACCTCTCTCCCTGCTTCAACCCATGATCCGCTCTTTCGTCTTCAGTGAAGGCAAGCTCGTGGGCCGCGACCTCGAAATCGAAGCCCTCCGCCTCGTCGGCGCCGACAAAGGTCTCATCCTCTGGGTCGATCTCGACAACCCCACCGACGAGGAAATCAAAGCCATCCTCGAAAACGTCTTCCAATTCCACCCGCTCGCCATCGAGGACTGCGTCACCCCCAGCTCCCTCCCGAAGATCGAGGACTACGAAACCTATCTCTTCATCGTTACTCACGCCGTCGAGTTCACCCGCTCCGACAAATTTACCTCTACCGAACTCGATCTTTTCCTCGGCAAGGAATACCTCGTCACGTTCCACCGCGAACCGCTCCGCTCCGTCCAAGCCACGATCGATCGCGTCGTCAAAAGCACCGGCATCGTCGCCCGCGGCCCCGATCGCCTCGCGCACACCGTCCTCGACGCCCTTGTCGACAACTACCAGCCCGTCATGGCCGAACTCGGCGCCGAGCTCGAAGAGATCGAGGAAACCGTCCTCGCGAAAACCTCCGGCCCCAAATTCGTGAACGAAATCCTGCAGGTCCGCAGCGATTTCTCCCGCCTCCGCAGCATCGTCCGCCCGCAACGCGACCTCATCGACCGTATCGCCCGCGGCGATACCAAGCTCATCCGCCCCTTGATGCTGCCGTATTTTCGCGACCTTCGCGACAACCTCGCGCGCCTCGAAGACACCGCCATGAGCCACCACGAACGCCTGCTCATGGCCTTCGACATCTATCTCAACAAAGCCGGCTTCGAAGCCAACGAGGGCATCAAATTCCTCACCGCCATCACCGCCGTCACCATTCCCATCATGGTGATCGGCACCTGGTATGGCATGAATTTCCAAAACATGCCCGAGCTCGATCACGGCTACTGGTTCGCCCTCGGCTGCACCGCCGTCACCACGCTCCTCATGGTGATCTACCTGAAAAAGAAAAAATGGTTCTAGCCGCGCCGCCCGAGCTGCGCCGCACGCAAAACCCGCTCTGCCCTCACCACGCTCTTGTCGTTCCGGGCGAAGCGAAGGATCCAGTGAACGCTCCGCCGTATCTGCCAACACTGTGGTTTCCGAAGCATTCCCCGCTGCACGCAGAGTCACCATCGGCTTCATGACGTTATTGGTGCGACACCGCACCGCCCTCCATCCCCGCCCGCACGCCTCCCGTAACTCTCGCATGCATTCGTGTTCATTCGTGTCCCTTCGTGGTTGAACTAAATCGCTCGCTCTCGTCCACCCAGCTTCCTCCGCCAGCCGCTTTCCCGCTTCAACCGCCTTGCTCCAACTTCTCACCCAATTCCTTCTCTGGCTCGATCAGAGTTCGGTCCACTTCTGGTCTTTCGTCGCGAGCACGGGTTTTCTCCTCCTCGCCTCCGCCCTCGCTGCCTTCTTTCACCCCGCGGGCGCTCGCCGCTGGAATCATTCGCTCGTCTTTATCGCCCTCCTCGGGATCGCCATCTTCGCTTTTCGCTGGCCGCTTCTTTTCGACAACCGCGAGCTCAACAACCCTGACGAAAGCCAGATGCTCGCCGGAGCGATCGCGCTGCAGCACGACCCTGTCTTCTGGCGCTCGGTCGACGGCAACACCACCGGCCCCCTCGATCAGTGGCCGCTCGCGCTGCTCGGTGCGCTCGGCGTTCGCCTCGACTACACCAACGCCCGTCTCCTCGCCCTCACGCTGGCTTGGGCCACCCTCGTCTTCACGTGGCTCGCTCTCCGCGTTCGCTTCGACGACGGCCTTGCTCGCATTCTCGTCCTCCCACCCGCCGCCCTTCAAATCGTCACGCCGTTCTGGGACTTCGTCCAATACTCGAGCGAACACGTCCCCGTCGCACTCCTCGCGGCTGCCACTTGGTTGATCCTCGGCGAACTGTATCCAAAAATTCGGCACGATCGCCCGTGGCGCTGGGTGCTCGCCGGTGTCCTTCTCGGCGCCGTCCCTTTCGCCAAACTTCAGGGCGCGCCCGCCGGTCTCTGGCTCGCCGTCGCCCTCGTTTTCCTTCTCTTCGACACCCCTCGCCCACTCCGCACGCGCGCTCGTTCCGCCGCGTTCCTCGTCGGCGGCGCGCTCGTCCTTCCGCTCGCGATCCTCGCCATGATTCTCTGGCACGGGCTCTGGCCCGATTTCTGGTCCGCTTACATCGTCAACAACTACGCCTACGGTCAGCGTTTTTCCGGCGGTTGGTCCGATTACACCCGCGGCTTCCTCTCCCTCGTCCGCAACGCCACCGGTTTCGAACTCTACTTCTTCCCGATGATCGGCGCCCTCGTCGCCGCCCTCCCATGGCGCGTGCACCGTTGGTCCCATGCCGAGTCCCGCTACAACCTGATCTCCCTCGGTCTCCTCGCCATCGCCGCCTGGTCGGTCGCCGCCCCCGGACGCAACTACACCCACTACCTTCAATTCCTCATCGCGCCGCTCGCACTCGCCACCGGCGCCTTGGTCGGTGCGATCGTCCAATCTTTCCGCGACCACACTCTTCCCGTCTCCCGCTACGCCATCGCGCCCGCGCTCACCGTCGTGTTCCTCGGTTTCACGCTTTGGCCGCAGTTCAAATTCTGCACCTACATGGAGTATCCTCCCATCGGCCACTATTCCCAAACGCGCGGGCGGCTGATCCGCTCCCCCGAAGCCACGCTCCTCGCCACATTCACCCGCCCCGAAGAACCCATCGCCGCCTGGGGTTGGACACCCCGCTTCTTCGTCGAAGCCCAACGTCGCCACGCTCCTCGCGAAGCTCACTCCGCCCTTCAACTTTTTGAAGCACCCGTGCGCGAATTCTATCGCGAGCGTTATCTCGCCGATTTCCAGCGCACCCAACCGCCTTGGTTCTTCGACACCACCGGGCCCGGCAGCTTCGCCTTCGACGACCGATCCCGACACGGCCACGAAACTTTCCCCGAACTCGCCGCCCTCATCGCCCGCGACTACCACCTCATCGCCGAATCCCCCTCCGCCCGCCTTTACGGTCGCATCTCACTCGACCCGTGAATTCACCGTGCGGGTGTCGACTTCGGCATCCCCCATCTCGTCCGCCACGTCGGCGCGCCGCCGCGCCCGTTTCCCTCTTGCCAATTCCCGGCGCTCTTCGTCCTGTCTCCGCCGGGCCAGCTAAACCATGGACGATCCCTCCGTTCCCACTCCCGCTCCTTACGAGGGCTTGGCCGTCCGCTCTCACGACATCTTTCCCCTCGTCTGCCCGCGTTGCCAACGCCGCTTCACGCAGATCCACGATTTCATCGCGCGCACCACTCCGATCTTCCAGTCGTCCGGCCTGCTCGAACGCGAAGATCCCGACACCGGCACGTTCGTCCTCCTTCTGCGCAACTGTCTCTGCGGCACCTCGCTCGCTCTCCGTTGCCAGGATCGTCGCAATCGCACCGAACGCGGCAAACTCCGCCGCGATCGCTTCGGCACCCTCGTTGATCTCCTCGTCGAAGTCGGCGTCGAATCCGAACGCGCCCAAGTCGAAGTTCGCCGCCTGCTCCATTCCGCGAAAATCTAGCTCGCGGCCCACGCGCCAACGCCCCAACCGCGACGCCCGCGCGGCTCTTGCCGCGGAGCAACTTGCCTCACGCGTCTCCCGCCTTCGTCGCGAAAGCACGCCGAAGGTTGAACTCCGCACCACCGTGTATCGGATCAACGCACCATGATTCGCGCTCTTATCTTCGATTTCGACGGCCTCATCGTCGACACCGAGTGGCCCCTCATCGAAGCCTACCGCATCGTTCACCTCGCGCATGGCGTGCCATTCGACGAAACGCTCTTCATTCGCAGCGTCGGCCACGCCGAATACGCGTTCGATCCATGGCACGGCTTCTTTGTCCGCCATAGCTCCAGGTGCGACGGCGGAAGTCCGCACACCGACCGCGCCGCGCTCGAGCTCGAACGCAGCGCCCACAAAGACCGCCTGCTCCTCGCGCAACCTGTCCTCCCCGGCGTCGCCGAACTTCTCGACGCCGCGCGCCAGCAAAACCTCCGCATCGGTCTCGCCTCCAACTCCGAACACGCCTGGGTCGAGCCCCACCTCGAACGCCTCAACCTCATCGATCGTTTCGAATTCCTCGCGTGCCGCGGCGACGCGCCGACACCCAAGCCCGCTCCCGATCTCTACAAACTCGTCCTCAATCAATTCGGACTCCGCGGCCACGAGGCCATCGCCTTCGAAGACTCCGCCACCGGCACCCTCGCCGCCAAACGCGCCAACCTCCACGTCGTCGCCGTCCCCAACCGCTGCACCGCGCATCACGACCTCTCGGTCGCCGATCTCATCGTGCCTTCCCTCTCAACCCTCACACTCGAAGACCTTTTGCTCCGGTTCAGCCCCCCCGCTTCCTCTTAGCCGGACTCATGCAATAGGAGGCGGAGGAGCGAGGAGAGATCGGCTATAGCATATTCAATAATGTCATAGCCGTTGGCCGAATCGTAAAACCCGATTTGAACCACGAAGGCACCGAGCTCACAGAGGAAGGCCACGGGATCTCTCCGTGCCTCTGTGCCTCTGTGGTTCACCTGAAGGACTATAGTTTCTGAAAACGCTCTAACCAGACGGTGAACGACACACCGAAGGCGGGCTGATTGAAGCCCGTCGAGGTGAAGAGGGCACCGCATGGCCGCCGAGATCCCTCGATCCGACCCGATCAACGGCACGCGTCCGGCTTAGTCCGCCTCCGCCCGCTCGATCACATACACATCGAACGCCATGCCCGACACCGGCCCCGCTTGTCCCACATGCACGAAACGCGGGTCACTCGTGACCTGACGCCCCATCTCCGGAATCAACCGATGCGAGAGCGGCTCCGGGTAGAGAAGGTGTCGAGTCTCTTCGCTCGGTAACAACAACACATCATCCCGCGCCGCCACGCCCGCGATCGCGCTCTCCGCTCCGCGCCGCAAATCGTCACTCGTGAAGCTCCCCACCGGTTGATTCGGCAAACCAAAATGCGGCGCGTGATAGCCGTAGGTTCCCACATCCACCGGCAGCCGCAGTTCCCGGGCAATCGCCGCCATCGCCACGACATTTACCGGATTATCCTGAAACGCCGCCACTCGCACCCGCGGCTTCTTCTCCAAAACGGTGTTCAACACCTGCACCACTTCCGCCCGCGGATTTCCGCGCAACGCCTCCACCTCGCCACGCAACGCCGCGACCGACGACGCCGCCACAACCCCAAACACCACCAGCGCCACCGCCAGCGGAATCACCGGTTCGCTCTTCCCCGCCGCACGAGGCCGCACGCACGCAAGCATCAACGCCGGCACTCCCAGCGGTATCTGAGAAACGAATACATTCCCCGCCGATTTCGAAAACGCGAGGGTCGCCAGCGGCAGGATCGTCGCCGCCACCACAGTCAGGATATCCAGCCACGCGATCCGGCGGCACACCATCAGTCCGCCCATTCCGAGCGCCAGAATCCCCGCATACAACAAACCAAACGCCGCCGCGAATTGGTTCAGGTTGTAACGCGCAGCTGTCCCGACCGACGCCGCGTTCCCCAAATCGACATTCGCCACCAAATAATACCGGTGCAGCTCCGAGGCATGCGCGATCAACCACGGTAGCGACAACACCGCCCCGGGAAGCACCATCGCCAGCGCGTTCATCACCCAAACGCGAACAGGCCGGCGATGCGCCAGGATCGCACGCACCGCAAACAAGCCGATCATCACCGCCAGCGTCGCCGCCATCACAGGTCGATGCAGCACCGCCAACGCTGCGGCGATTCCGACCCAGCCAGCACGGCTCGCCCCCGGGTTTCGCGACCACAGCAACGCGAGCGCCGCGTTGAGAAGGTAGAACGACGCGCTCGCCAGATCCATCCGCTGATCGCCCACTCCGCTTTTCACCAGGCCGAACGGCACCGCCGCAAGCCACGCAGCCGATGCAAGCACCGCAAGATGGACACGCCCGGTCAGGCGCCAGGTCACCACACCCAAGCCCGCCAAGCCCGCCAGATGAACCCCGAAGAGATAGACATACAGGCCCACTTTTCCCGGAGGCAGAAACTGCCCCAAAACCGCCGCCGCGAACTTGTAGAGAACGACATTGTTGTTCGGCTCCTTCCAGACCGCCGCCAGGGTCGTCAAAACCCCGTCGCGCTCGCTCCGCTCCGCCACCGCATAGTATCCATCCTGATAGGACAGGGAATCGTAGAAGGGCACCACCCGGTCATAGAACGCGAGACCCCACCGGCCCCATTGCATCGCCAGCCAAATCAACCCAGCTGCCACAACCACAGCCCCAACTTTCCCCGCAACCGGCAAACCCCAGCTCAGCCATTGATGAACAACAGACAGCACCCCGCCCGTGATGGTCGCCCGACGCATGTCGCACCAGCCCAAATATTACCCCATCCCGCCTACTCGAGCTCGCTCCACCGCTGATACGCCGCCGCGATCTCCGCCTCGATCTCACCCAAACGCACCGTCGCCTTCGTCACCTCCGCCCCGCCTTTCTTGAAAAACTCCGCGTCGCCCAATCGCGCCGTCAACTCCGCCTGCTCCGTCTCCAAACTCTCGATACGCTTCGGCAGCGCCTCCAGCTCCGCCCGCTCCTTGTTCGTCAACTTCCGCGCTTTTTTCGATTCCGCCTTTTCCGTCTTCTCCGTTGGAGGCGCGGTGCCCCCACCGCGCTTTTCTCGACTGTCCTCTTCCTCCTTCGCCTTCTCCACCCTCGCCCGCTCCTTCTGCCAGTCGTCATACCCGCCCAAATACTCCGCCACGCGCCCTTCGCCTTCGAACACCAGCAAGCTCGTGCACACTTCGTTCAGAAACGCCCGGTCGTGACTCACCAGCAGCAGCGTGCCGCCAAACTCCACCAGCAAATCCTCCAACAACTCCAGCGTCTCCGCATCCAGATCGTTCGTCGGCTCATCGAGCACCAACACGTTCGCCGGCTTCGTAAACAGCCGCGCCAACAGCAACCGGTTCCGCTCTCCACCCGACAACGCCCGCACCGGCGTCCGCGACCTCGCCGGCTCAAACAAAAAATCCTCCAGATACGAGATCACATGCCTCGTCCGTCCGTTGATCGTCACCGTCGCATTCCCATCCGCCACCGCATCCTGCACCCGCATGCTTTCATCCAGCTGCGCGCGCAATTGGTCGAAATACACCACCTCCAACCGCGTGCCTTGCTCGATCGTTCCTTCCGTCGGCGCCAGTTCACCCAACAACAATTTCAACAGTGTCGTCTTCCCCGCACCGTTCGGCCCCACGATGCCAATCTTGTCGCCGCGCTCGATCCGCGCGTTCAACCCGCGCACCACCCACCGCCCGCCTTCCTCATAACGAAATCCCGCGTCCACGCACTCGATCACCTTGAACCCGCTGCGATCCGCCTCCTGCGCCGTCAGCTTCGCCGTCCCCGTCCGCTCGCGCCGCGCCGCCCGCTCCGCCCGCATTTTCTCCAGCGCATGAATCCGATTCTGCGCCCGCGACCGCTGCGCCTTCACGCCGCGCCGAATCCACTCCTCCTCCTGCGCCAGCTTCTTGTCGAACTGCGCCCGCTGCACTTCCTCCGCCTCCAACACCGCCTGCTTCCGCACGAGAAACGTGTCGTAATCGCACGCCCATCCCACCAGCCGCCCGCGATCCACCTCCACAATCCGCGTCGCCAGCTTCCGCAGAAACGCCCGGTCGTGCGTCACAAACACCAGCGTTCCGCCCCACTCCAAAAGAAATTCCTCCAGCCACTGAATCGACTCGAGATCCAGGTGATTCGTCGGCTCGTCCAACAACAACAACTGCGGCTCCTCCACCAGCCCGCGCGCCAGCAACACGCGCCGCTTCTGCCCCGCCGACAACGACGCAAACTCCTCCGCCGGCGGCAGCCCCATCTTCTCCATCAACCGCTCCACACGATCGTGCCGCTCCCAATCGTTGTGCTCCTCGAAACTCCCGCCTTCGCCTTCGATCACACTCTGCACCGTGCCCGACAAACCCGCCGGCACTTCCTGTCTCAACATCGCGAATACAGCGCCCTGCTGCCGCACGACTTGTCCTTCGTCCGGCTTCAACTCACCGGAGATCACTTTCATCAGCGTCGACTTCCCCGCGCCGTTGCGACCGACCAGACACACGCGTTCGCCGCGATCAATCTGCAGGTTCACCCGGTCCAGCAACGCCGGCCCGCCGAAGCTCACGCTCACATCCAGTAAACTCACAATCGCCATCGGAAAACCGCCCACCCTGCCACCCCGCAGCCCCACCGCAAGCCCCGCCTCATGGAGGCGCGGTGCCCCCACCGCGCAA
The DNA here is from genome assembly GCA_023426435.1 of Verrucomicrobiota bacterium. Taxonomy (GTDB): domain Bacteria; phylum Verrucomicrobiota; class Verrucomicrobiia; order Opitutales; family Opitutaceae; genus Opitutus. The sequence goes on from JAFAAS010000061.1 coordinate 33,732, forward strand.
CCACCCCCGTCGTCATCCGAAGCCAAAACGATTCAGCGGAAACCGCGAAGACCGCGAAGTGACGCGAAGTTCAGAGCGAGTGACGCGTTGAGCCCGGCGCCGCCCACCCGTTTGGTGACAAGCTCTTGGTCTGTCGCAAACCGCCCCTCGCCCTTCGCGTCTCTTCGCGTCCTTCGCGGTTCATTGCAGGGATCCGGCTGAGCAAACCCGAAGGATCCCCGTGATCTTCCCCGCCACGAAACACTCTCCCAAAATTCCTTCGTGGCCCTTCGCGTCCTTCGTGGTTGAATCCAAACCACTCTCGCCCGAATGCCCCCGCCCGCTCCTCCTCGCTTCAACGTCCTCGGCATCGCCATCTCCGCGCTTACCCTCGATCGCGCCCGCGACCTCGTCCTCGAAGCCTGCACCGCGCCCGCACCTTCCTCCGCCCGCTACGTCTGCCTCGCCGGCGTCCACGGCCTCGGCGAAGCCCACGACGATCCCGCCCTCCGCCAAATCTTCAACACCGCCTGGCTCGCCACGCCCGATGGCATGCCGCTCGTCTGGCTCGGCAAACTCCTGCAACCCGCCCCGATCACCCGCGTTTACGGCCCCGACTTGATGCTCGCGATCTGCGACGCCGGTCGCGCCCAAAACCTCCGCCACTTCCTCTACGGCGGCACGCCCGGCATCGCCGAAAAACTCCGCGACCAACTCACCGTCCGCTTCCCCGGTATCCAAATCGTGGGCACGTTCACCCCGCCTTTCCGCCCGCTCGACTCCGCCGAATCCGCCACGCTCCGCGCCGAAATCTCCCGCACCCAACCGCATGTTGTCTGGGTCGGCCTGAGCACGCCCAAACAGGAGCGCTTCATGGCCGACTTCGCGCCGCAACTCGACACCCGCGTCCTCATCGGCGTCGGCGCCGCCTTCGATTTCCTCTCCAACACCAAACCCCAGGCGCCGCGCTTGCTCCAACGCACCGGCCTCGAATGGCTCTACCGCCTCGCCACCGAACCCCGCCGTCTCGCCCCGCGCTACTTCCGCCACATCCCGCTCTTCCTCGGCCGCCTCGTCCTCCAACTCACCCACCTCCGCCACTACCCCTTGTAGCGCGCGATCTCCGCTCCGCGCCCTGTAGGAGCCCGCTTGCGGGCGATTATTTTTTCAAAACAACTCCCCCTGCTGCAACGCCCCTCGCTTCTCCACATCCAGCGTGCTCAACGCCAGCAGTTGCATCACACTCAAATTCGCCACGCGCGGATCCGCCGCCAGCGACGCCAGCAGGAGCGCCCCGCCCAACGCATCATACAGCGCCGCGTGATACCGCCGCCGCCCCGCCGGACAAAACTTCTCCGCCAGCCCGTCCAGCTCCGCCTGCAATCCGCACACGCCAATCAGCGTCTCCAATTTTCCACTACCGATCTTCGGATAAAGCTGCGCATACAACCGCGCCGAATCCACCCACGGCCCCCAATCGATCACCCGCTCGCCCGGCCGCGCGAAATCCGGCGAGTTCCGCGGATACGGCCACACCGACTTCAACATCCCATTCTCCGCCCCCGCATAATGCGCCGCCAGCGGACCGCGCTCCCGCAGCCCCGCGAAAAATTCCCACTCGTCCGCAAAGGGCGCCCACAACGCCACCGCCCGCTCGTCCAGCCCATGCGTCGCCGTATCTTCACTGCGAATACGCCCCGTCGCCTGACACAGCCGCGTAAACGTCGCTCCGATCCGCCCGCCGCGCACTTCCACCACGCCATACTCGAGCACACCCGAGCTCTGACTGCCCTCGAAATCCACGAAGTAGATCGGCTGCGCGGTCCAGGTCATCGACGCGTCCACCAAACGCACGCCCCAGCCAAAATCGAGACCTGCTTTCTCCTCCGCGATTTTTTCGTGTCTTCATCGCCCATCGCGCGCATCTCTCTCCCGTGGACCTCTCTCCCTACCGCACCTTCCTTGCGCAACTCGCCCACGAAAGCGGTGACCTCATCCGTCCGCACTTCGGCGACACCACCCTCGCCATCGACTCCAAATCCGACGCCTCTCCCGTCACCCTCGCCGACCGCTGCGCCGAACAACTTCTCCGCCAGCGCATCGCCCAAAAGTTTCCCACCCACGGCATCATCGGCGAAGAGTTCGGCAACGAAAACGCCGACGCCGAATTCGTCTGGGTCCTCGACCCCATCGACGGCACCAAATCCTTCATCACCGGCGTCCCGCTCTTCGCCACACTCATCGCCCTCCTCCATCACGGCCAGCCCATCCTCGGCGCCATCCACCAACCGATCCTCCGCCAGCTCGTCATCGGCGACAACCAAACCGCCACGCTCAACGACCGCCCGATCCGCACCCGACGCACCACGCGCCTCGAAGACGCCACGCTTCTCACCAGCGACACGCTCAACATCGCCAAATACCAGCCCGCCTCCGCCACCCGCTACGACGCCCTCGCGCAACGCACCAAACTCTACCGCACGTGGGGCGACGCCTACGGCTACCTTCTCGTCGCCACCGGTTTCGCCGACATCATGCTCGATCCGATCATGAACCCGTGGGACATCGCCGCCTTGGTGCCCGTCATCCGCGGCGCCGGCGGCATCATCACCGACTGGCGCGGCAACTCCCCCTACCCCGCCGAATCCACCCTCGCCTGCACGACGCCCGAACTCCACGCCGCCGTCCTCTCCGCCCTGTAGGTTGCGCGCTCGCCGCGCAACTCGGCCCACAGTTAGCGTTCGTCGCGCAACTCACCGCCGCCTCTTCTTCCCTCCCCACTCCGCCGTCACCCGCGACGTAAATCCCCCGCGCGCCTTCCAATCCGAAATCACCGTCAACGCCCGCGGCTTCAACACCGCTCCGAGCTCGTCGCAAATCTTGTTGGTCACCGCTTCGAAGAAGATCCCTTCGTTCCGGTAAGCGTGGAAATACAGCTTCAACGACTTCAGCTCCACGCACGTTTTATCCGCCACGTAGCGGATCGTGATGTTCGCAAAATCCGGATGCCCCGTCATCGGACACACCGACGTGAACTCATGATGCGTATGCTCGATCACGAAATCGCGATGCGGCGCCGGATTGGGAAATGTCTCGAGAATCTTCGGATCAGCCATGTGAGAAAGTAGTGGGTAGCGAGTAGCCGGTAGCGAGTAGAAATACCCACGACGGCACCGAGTGCCAGCTACTCACTACCCACTACTCGCTACTCGCTACTTCCGCCTCACGTCGCCGTTTCCGTAAAACGCTGCTCCCGAATCACCGTCACCTTGATCGTGCTTGGATACTGCAGCTCCTTCTCGATCCGCTTGCGAAGCTCCTTCGCGATCTCCCGCGCCCGATCGTCCGTCACCGTCTGCGGCGACACCACCACGCGAATCTCCCGCCCCGCCTGAATCGCAAACGCCTGTTGCACGCCTTCGATCGACAGCGCCAGCTTCTCCAATCGATCCAATCGCTGCACATACCCCGCCATCGACTCCGCCCGCGCCCCGGGCCGCGTCGCCGAAATCGTATCCGCCAAAATCACGATCCCCGCATACACCGTCTCCTGCTTCACCTCGTCGTGATGCGCCGCCACCGCATTCACCACGATCGGCGTCTCGCCATACCGCTTGATAAACTCCGCTCCGATGTGCGCATGGCTCCCTTCGAGATCGCCACTCACCGCCTTGCCCACGTCGTGCAACAACCCCGCGCGCTTCGCCAGATTCGGATCCAACCCCACTTCGCTCGCGATGATCGACGCCAGCGACGCCGTCTCGATCGAGTGATCCAGCACGTTCTGATTATACGAAAACCGAAACTTCAATTTCCCCAGCAGCTTGATGATCTCCGGATGCAGCCCGTTGATATTGAGCCGCGACACCGCGTCCTCGCCGGCCTGCGTCGTCGACAACTCGATCTCGTCCTGCGCCCGCTTCACGAACTCCTCGATCGTCGCCGGATGGATCCGGCCGTCCTTCACCAATCCATCCAACGCCACCCGCGCCACCTCGCGCCGCACCGGATCGAACGACGAAATCAGCACCGTCCCGGGCGACTCGTCGATCAACACCGTCACGCCCGTCGCCGCCTCGAACGCTTTGATGTTCCGCCCTTCGCGCCCGATGATCCGCCCCTTCATGTCCTCGTTCGGCAGCGACACCAGCGTCGAGGTCAAATCCACATTCGGCTTCACCGCCAGCCGCTGCATCGCCGCGATCAAAATCCGCCGGCTCTCCGTCTGCAGCTCCTGCTCCGACTTCTCCAACGTCTCCCGCCGCAACGCCCGCAACTCGTCCTGACACTCGAGCAACACTTCCTCGCGCAACGCCCGCCGAATTTCCTCCGCATCCATCTGCGACACACCCTCAAGCCGCTGCCGCACACTTTTCGACAACGCCCGGATCGCATCGCGCGCCTGCCGGATCGCCGCGTTCTCGCGATTCAACCGCTCCGACCGCTGCTCCAGTTGATAATCCAGCAACGCCAGCGATTCCTCATGCGCGCGAATCTCCCGCAGCCGCACCTCGCTCTCGATGTCCCGCCGGTCGTATTCGCGATTCAACTCCGCCCGCCGATCCTGAATCTCCGCCTCCGCCTTCTGCTTGATCTCCTCCGCCGCCACCGCCGCCTCGCGCCGCGCCACTTCGATCAACTCCGCCGCCTGCTCGTGCGCCGTTCTCCGCGTGTGACGCGTCAACGCCCACACCACCAAAAAACCCAGCGCCCCGCCCACGATCATCGACACCGCGAGCGACCAATCAAATGCGTCGCTCCCGGAGATCAGAAACGCGAAGTCGGCTGCGCTCACTGACGTCAAGGGACGCGCACCCTATGTCCCAGGTAAGAAACCTCAAGCCCTACTTCCACCCCACGCCACCGCCTTGCGAAACCCATCCACTCATCAGCGATCCATTGTAATACATTATATTACAACACCCTTCTTCCCCCCAGCCCCCCGCGCTTACCTTATCTCCTCCGAAC
>JAFAAS010000078.1 GCA_023426435.1 Verrucomicrobiota bacterium
GTAGGAGCCCGCTTGCGGGCGATGTTTATTCGTTCGCGCGCCGAAATCGCCCGCAAGCGGGCTCCTACAGCCGACTCCCAGGGTTCAACGACACGACTCCACCGCGCGAGCGGCGGGACTTCAACGCGTGAAGGTCACCTTCACACGCCGCGACACCAGCGCATACGGAATCCAAATCGCCGCCGCCACGACCGTCTGCACCAGATCTCCCACCCCGGAGGCATCCGCGCCCTCGATCAACGCGTGCGCCAGCACCGCATCCAGCGCCAGAAATACCACGGCAAACGCCAGCAGCGTCACATACGCCGCCGGAAACGCCCGCTTCTTCCCGAAGAACAAAAAGACGATCAGCACGTTCAGCGTGAACAACAGCGTGTTCCCCACCATCTCGAACACGATCAACGGCCCCATCCACACCTGATACGCCTCGCGGCCCGCGATCGTCAGATTCTCCCACACATCGAGGTCGAACGCCGCCTTGAACTGAACTCCGACCGTGCCGAGCAGCACCAGCGGCCGCACCACCACGCCAAATCCGACCAGCCACAACCAACCGCCCAAACCGACCAGATGCGCGTCGCGCGCCGATGAGATCTCCGGCGGAGTCCGCGGCTGCCAGCCCGCGACTTTCACCGCGATCGGCACCGTCACGCCCAACGTCACCACCACCACCAACACCAGCAGCCAGTTCAATCGAAACGGCTGCTCCACCGCCGCACTCTCCTGCGCGCCCGTGTCCACCGCCGGCTTCCGCCACGTCAGCGTATAACCCAGCGACTCACGATAGCCGTTCAACGCCCGCGTATAAGCGCCCATCCGCTCCGCCGGCACATGGTCCATCCGCGACCGCCACGCATACCGCATCGTCACCACCTTGCCTTCCCCGCGAATTCCCACGGTGGCGCGAAATGCATCATCCTCCGTCACGTCCTCCGCATCCTTCACATTCCACGTCTCCGGCAAGTTGACGACCGTCGTCATCTGCAAGTCCACCGGATGCGAAACCTCCAACGGCACCGAGCGCACCACCCGCTGCGGCCGCACCGCGTAATCCGACACATTCTTCGGATAAAATTCCGCCTTCAGCACGCCGTCATCCTGCTCCGTCCAAAGCTTGGGCACTTCATAAACCTCCACCGAGGTCAGCACATTCTTCTCCTTGTCGTCCGACCACGTCACCGGGGCCACACTCCTCAATCCGGGATACACACTCTCATAATAATTCACGTAGTCCTTCACGATCTGGTCCGGCGTCGAACGCGAAAAATACCGCCGCGACGAATCCGCCCGCCGTCCCGTAAACGTCGTCGTCACCTGAAACCGAGCCGGCTGATCAAACGCCGGCACATCAAACCGCTCCTCGATCCTCACCGTCGGCTGCGCCTCCGGCGGAATCGTCACCTGCGACAAAGCCTCCACCCCCGCTCGCACCACCAACGCCCGCCCATATTCCGGCAAACCGCGATGCCTCCATCCGCCTTGCTGATGCGTCAGCGTCGGATCCACCCACACATAGCCATCGCCCTGCGGAATCGCCACGATCACATGATCGAACGCATGCGGCGACGGCAGCCACGCGTCGATGCGCGCCGCATAGTCCGTGTCCACCAAAGCCGGATACGCCTCCAATCCCACCGCGCGCATCAACGCACAAAACAACACCGTCTTGTCCTTGCAGTCGCCAAACCGCCGCGCGAGCACCTCGGCCGGCGGGTTCGGACGATACGACCCCGCCCCAAGCTCCATCCCGAGATACCGCACTTCCTGCTGCACAAAATCCAAAATCGCGACCGCCTTCGCCTCCGGCGTCTCACGTCCACGCGTCAAACTTTCCGCCTGGCGCACGATCGATTCCGGCATCTCCGCCGGCAGCGCATACAACGGCTCCGCCCACGCCACCGTCTCCGCCCAGCTGCCAAACTCCGTGAATTGAAAATACGAATACGCGTCGAACCAGCCCGGCGTCTCGCTCTCGGACTCCAACGGCTTCAGGTCGCGCGCCTCCCACAGAAACCGCGTCGAATCCGCTTCGCGCGTCACGACCGGCGGTTCCGCCTCCGGACCATGGCCCTTCCACCGCAGCTCCCGATTCGCCGGCAGGTCCATCCGAAAGCGTTGATGCCGCACCGGCACCGACCACCGCGTTTCCCACACCCCGAAAAACCTGCCCTCGAACGTCGGATTCCACCCGCGCCGCGTCGCCGCATAATCGATCACATCGCCGACGCGCACATCCTCCAGCAGCACCAGCGCCGTCAGGTGTCCGTTCAAAATGTGCCGGTCCAGCTCGCGCTCCTGCTGAATCACCTGCAGCGCCCCTTCACTGAGACGTTCCTGCACAACACCGTCCCGGATCAACCGCACGTGATGCAGCGTCAACTCCTCATAAGCCGGATCATAGGTCCACGTTACCCGCCCGCCCGACTGCAACGCAGTCTCCGACGTGATCCGATAAACCGTTCGATAATACGTCGCCTGCTCCTCCGCCTTTAGATGCCGGGTCAACAAAAGATAATCGTAGCCGCGACTCACGTCCTCCTCCGGCGTCGGCCGCAACTCCGGCTCGATCACCTCCGCCCACTCCGGCACCGCATCGATGCGCACATTCGACTCCGCCGCCCCACTCGACCACGCCACGAGCCAGCACGCCGCCACAACCAGAAATCTTCGCACGCGCACGCTCACACGACTTCGGGCTGGATCCGACTCACGCCGTCCGTTTTCCCCGCGCTCGCTGCCCACCGCAAGCCCAAGCTTGCGCCGAAACTTTTTCATCAGGCCCGCTGTGCGGCGTCCCGCTTGCCGTCAGCTTCACTCCCCCGATCTCTGCTCCTCTCTCGCCTTGGCCATTGCACTTCCCCCGCTCCGCCATTCGCTTCCGCCCATGCTACCCCGCCTCCGCTCCACCGTCATCGCCGTGTTCATCGTCGTCTTCTCCAGCGCGCCGCTGAACGCGCGCCTTAACTTCGGCGACACCCACGTCTGGCAACTCCAGGAAATCATCTTCGAATCCTCCCGCGACTACGCCAACCCCTACGCCGACGTCGATCTCTGGATCGAACTCGAAGGCCCCAACTTCAAAAAACGCGTTTACGGTTTCTGGGACGGCGGACGCACGTGGCGCGTCCGCTTCGTCGCCACCACCCCCGGCGAATGGAAATGGCGCTCCGCCTCCAACCAGCCCGACGACACCGGCCTCAATAACGGCGGCGGCAAATTCAACGCCTTCGCCTGGTCCGACGCCGACATCGCCCAAAATCCCAACCGCCGCGGCTTCGTCCGCGTCTCCGAAAACGGCCGCGGCCTCCGCTACGCCGACGGCACGCCATTCTTCCTCGTCGGCGACACCTGGCTCGCCGGCGCCACGTGGCGTCTTCCGTTCCGCGGCACCGCCTCTTCGCCCGATTACGTTCCCGCCTCCGGCATCTCCTGGGAAGACGCCGTCGCGTGGCGCAAACGTCAGGGTTTCAACTCCGTCTCCTTCATCGCCGCGTTCCCCAACTGGGCCGCCGATCACCGCGGCGCCACCTTCGCCAACAAGGACGGCATCTACCTCCGCAACGCCTGGGAAAAATTCGGCCACTGGGCGCCCAACGCCAAAGTCTCCACCGCCGACGGCGCCACGACCACCGCGAAGGACATGCACGACGAACACGGCCACCGGCCGTTCGAAGTCTTCCACGACCGCGAGGGCCTCGCGAACTTCGACCGCATCGTCCCCGCCTACTTCCAATCGCTCGACCGCAAGATGAAGCACCTCTCCGACGAGGGCTTCGTCCCGTTCTTCGAAACCATCCGCCGCGACAACGCCCCGTCCTGGAAAGCCTACTTCGACTTCAACCCGTCCTACGCCCGCTTCGTCCAGTATCTGATCGCCCGATACGGCGCCTTCAACCTCGTCTTCAGCGGCATCCACCTCGACTGGATCCCCAAGGACTACTCGCTCACCGCCGACGAATTCAACGAGGCCCTCACGTATCATCTCCACAAATACGGCCCGCTTCCCTTCGGCCAGCCTTACACCGCGCTGATCGACAGCTCCACGCTCAAGGCCTTCGGCCACGCCGGAAAAGCCCCGTGGCTGAACATGCACACCGTCGGTAACAAGCCCCGCAACCACGCCATCTACGCCTCCCTCGAGGAAATCTTCCGCCTCACGCCCGCCTACCCCGCCGCCAACCTCGAGCCTTACTACACCGGCTGGAATCACATGATGAACCGCCCCGGCGGCGAAACCCCCGAGGAAAACTCCGACCGCGACAACTATTTCGCCCGCGCCATGATGTATGGCTCCGTCCTCTCCGGCGGCCTCGCCGGCCACGTCCACGGCACCGCCGCCTACGATATCACCACCACCGGCGAACCCGCCGGCTGGCGTCCGCATATCTGGACCGCCCTCCGCTACCAATCCGGCGCGCAGATGCAGCACCTGAAGACTTTCATCCTCTCCGAGGGCGACCGCTACCAACAACTCGAGCTCGCCTCCCAAGACGTTTCCACCCGACGCCAAACCAACCCGATCGACGAGGGCCTCGACGGCTGGTCGTTCCTGATGCGCACACCCGACCGCGCCTTCGCCCTCGCCTACTTCGAAAACAAAGCCGAGCCGCCACAACTCCACGGCTTCACATCCAACGCCACCTACACGTGGACGTGGTTCAATCCCCGCACCGGCACCTGGCTCCCCGCCCAAAGAATCACCGCCGACGCGAGCGGCACCCTCACCACCCCCGCCTTCCCCCAAGACCCCGCGACCGCCCTCACCGACTGGTCCGCCAAAATCAAAAAGTAGCGGAACGCGTGAGCGTTTCGCCTCCTTCCTCTTTTGCGCCTTCCGCGCCTCTTTGCGGCCATGCCCCAAACTTCCCCCTCCCCATGAAAATCCTCTTCCTCGGCGGCACCGGCATCATCTCCACCGCTTGCACCCAACTCGCGCTCGACCGCGGCCACGACGTCACGCTCCTCAATCGCTCGACTCGCGACACCATCCCCGGCGCCCGCCAGCTCGTCTCCGACATCAACGATCCCGCGCTCTCCGACAAACTCGCCCGCGAGCACTTCGACGCCGTCGTCGATTTCATCGCCTTCGACCCCGCCGCCATCGAACAACGCCTCGCACTCTTCCGCGGCCGCACCGCCCAATACGTTTTCATCTCCTCCGCGAGCGCCTACCAAAAACCTCTGACGCACTACCTCGTCACCGAGTCCACCCCGCTCGCCAATCCACTCTGGGACTACTCGCGCAATAAGATCGCCTGCGAAGAACGCCTCAACCGTGCCTACCGCGACGAAGCCTTCCCGATCACCATCATCCGTCCATCGCTCACCTACGGCGACCTCGTCATCCCGCTCGCCGTCAACTCCTGGCAGCAAAGCTTCACCGCCATCGCCCGCCTCCGCGCAGGCAAACCGCTCATCGTCCCCGGCGACGGCCTCACCCTCTGGACCATCACACACAACACCGACTTCGCCAAAGGCCTCGTCGGTCTCCTCGGCCACACCGGCGCCATCGGCCACGCGTTTCACATCACCTCCGACGAAGCCCTCACCTGGAACCAAATCTACCAACAAACCGCCGAAGCCGCCGGCGTTCCAAACCCTCCGCTCGTCCACATCGCCTCCGATTTCCTCACGACGTGTTTCCCCGACACCCTCGGCTCCCTCCTCGGCGACAAATCCCACTGCGCCCTCTTCGACAACACGAAGATCAAACGCTTCGTCCCCGACTTCGTCGCCACCACCCGCTACCGCGACGGCATCGCCCAAACCATCCGCGCCTTCGACGCCGATCCCCGTCGCCAAACCGTGGATACAGCCCTCGACGCAAAATGGGACCGCCTCCTCGCCGCCTACACCTCCGCCCTCACCTCCACCCAATCCCTCCTCACCTAACCCCCACCGATGGAGGCGCGGCGCCCCCCACCGCGCATTCCCCCTCCGCACCCGCCCCAAACCATTTAGTCATACATTATATTACAACCCGTCCTCACGCCGCTCCCGGTCTTGTAACACATTGTATTACAAATTACCCGGTCGTCTCGCCGCAATAACTCCCGCCGCCACCCCCGCCCCAAACCCTGCCACGTGCGCCAGCACGTCCACCCGCTGCTCGCCCGCTCCGTAAAGCCCCAGCACCGCCGCACCCGTCGCCAACGGCAACAACGCCGCCCGCCACCGTCGCCTCCGCTCCGCTCGCACCGCCACGCGCACGGCGCGCCCCACCAGCACTCCCAGCGCCGCAAACACCGCCGTCGACGCGCCCAGCGATCGATAATCGCTCCCGGCGTGCGCCCACGCCACCACCAGATTTCCCGCCACCGCCGCCGCGCCCACCGCCGCCCATCCGCGCGCGATTCCCATCGTCGTCACCACCGCCGCAAAGGCGAACACCCCGCTCACCAGATTCGACGTCAGGTGACCTGCGTCGGCGTGCAAAAACAACGCCGTCACCGCCCGCCACCACTCGCCGCCTTCCCCCATCGCCCGCGCATCCATCACGCCTCGCTCCGTCCACCATCCCCACTCCGCCTGCGCGCGAAACGACGCGATCGTCACCAACGCCCAGCAGAGCGGCGTGAACAACTCCAACTTCCTTCCCATTCCCGCATCGATCCACGGACGCGGCGGCCATCCCGCGCTTTCACGATCGAACTTCCGCAACTGCTCCCGCACCTCGTCCACCGCCGCCGCCTTCACCCACAACCCGAACCCGCCGTCTTTCGGCTGCAGCCAATACGCGTGCCCGCACGCCAGCACCACCAACCCATGCTGCGATGCGTCCTTGGCATTTGGATACACGCCGACCTCCACGAGATCCTCCGGATCGCGTTCGCTCGCCAACCCTGCCAAAGGATCATCATCCGTCGCCATCGCAGGCATCCATAATCCCTTCCCGTCATCCCGCCACCGCACATTCAACGGCTTTAATGCTTCTACGCGTGACCCGGCCCACATCCGGGTTATCCCTCTCCCGCCCCCATGCGCGCCCCTTCTTCCCCCCATTCGTCCGCTGACTCGCCGCCTTCCGTCAAAGAATCCATCGAACACCCTTCCGCCTACGGCCTCCGCCAGTGGTCCGGCTGGGTCATCGGGCCCGCGCTCCTGCTGCTCACCCTCCTGGTCGATCCGCCTTCCGGTCTCAGCGTCGCGGGTTGGCGCACCGCCGGCGCCGCGTCGCTCATGGCCGTGCTCTGGATGACTGAAGCCGTGCCGATTCCCGTCACCGCGCTTCTTCCGCTCGTCCTTTTTCCCGCGCTGCGGCTCAGCGACATTCGCGAATCCGCCACCCCTTACGCCAACCCGCTCATCTTTCTCTTCCTCGGCGGCTTCATCATCGCGCTCGCGATGCAGCGCTGGAATCTCCACCGGCGCGTTGCGATCAATCTCATCGGCGCCATGGGCACCCAACCCGGCCGCATCGTCGCCGGCTTCCTCCTCGCCTCGTCGCTCGTCAGCATGTGGGTGAGCAACACCGCCACCGCGCTCATGATGCTCCCGATCGCGATGTCCGTCGTTCAACTCATCCCCGAACGCGACCGCCAGTCCCCCGCTCTCCGCGGCTTCAGCGCCGCCTTGCTCTTGTCCGTCGCCTACGGCTCCACCACCGGCGGCATGGCCACCCTCATCGGCACTCCGCCGAACGCCCTCCTCGCCGGCTTCCTCGACAACACCTACGGCTACAAAATCGGCTTCGGCCAGTGGATGCTCCTCGGCGTCCCCGTCATGCTCGTCACGCTGCCGATCGTCTACTGGACGCTCACGCGCTTCGCCTTCCGCTTCGCCCGCACCGAACTGCCCGGCATGGCCCAACTCATCGCCACCGAGCGCTCGCGTCTCGGCGGCTTCAGCCGGGGCGAAACATGGGTCGCGATCGTCTTCGTTCTCACCGCACTCGCCTGGGTCTTCCAACCGCTCATCGCGCGCTCACTCCCGCTCGTCACCGACACCACCATCGCGATGACCGGCGCCCTCCTCCTCTTCCTCATCCCCACGTCCTTCCGCCGCGGCGAATTTGTCATGAACTGGGAAGCCACCAAAGGCCTCCCGTGGGACGTCCTTCTCCTCTTCGGAGGCGGCCTGAGTCTTGCCGCCAACATCGAGCGTCACGGTCTCGCTTCCTACCTCGGCAGCCTTGCCTCCGACCTCGACGGCATGCCCGTCATCTTCGCCGTTTTGATCGTCTGCTTCGGCATCCTTCTCCTCACCGAACTCACGAGCAACACCGCCACCGCCGCCACGTTTCTGCCGATCGCTTCCTCGATCGCAATCGGCATGGGCGAAAATCCGCTCCTCTTCGCCATCCCCTGCGCCCTCGCCGCGAACTGCTCCTACATGCTCCCCGTCGGCACGCCACCCAACGCCATCGTTTTCGGCAGCGGCTTCATCCGCCTGCCCGACATGGCCAAAGCCGGCATGCTCCTCAACGTCGTGCTCGTCCCCGTCATCGTCGGCCTCGTCTGGCTCATCGGCCGCTTCGTCTTCGACATCGAGCTCGGCACCCTCCCTTCCTGGGCCGCGCAAAAATGACCGGCTGAAACCCGGCGTCTCCGCCGGGTTGTTCGTCATCCGGTTACCAACCGGCCGGACTTACAGCATTCCCGCGAGTTTCGCGTAGTCGATCGACTCCGCGAACTTCCTCAGATCCGCATCGCTCGTATCCGACGCCTCGATCTGCACGAGCAGCGCACCGCCGACCACCACATTCACCGAGCCGCTGCCGTCCTTGTTCTTGAAAATCGCCTTCTGGCCTTTGATGCGCTCGAGCTTCCCTCCATCCGCATTCGCGAACATCGGATTCCCCATCATCATCATCACGCCCTGCATGATCGGCGAATCCGTGATGAATTTCACCGTCACACTCGCGTCGTCTTTCGAATAACTGCGCTCCGCCGTCACGCCGCCGCCAAACATCGCCGCGCCCGCCGCCGACGTCGTCGCATCCTCCGCCTCCCAGCCCGAAGGCGCATCCGGCAACAATTCCATGAACAACTCGCCGCGCTTCTGCCGCACGAGCTGCGCCGCCGCGTCCAACGCCTGCGCCGCCGTCGCGTAGTCTTTATCCTTATACGCCTTCAACGCCTCCTCCACGGAGTCCGTCACATCGTCGGCGCGAAGCGCCGAGCCCAGGGACAAAAACGCCGCGACGCACACACCGCAGCCAATCAAACGCAGATAACGATTCATAGGGTTCTATCAGGAGTTCACTGCAACCCGCCAACCGCGACGGGTAAATTGTTCCGAGCGTTACGCGTTGCGTCGCCGCCCAACGCTCACATCACCGGCCGGCCGGCCGCTTGTAAAGCGCCGCATCGATGATCGACCAGAGGTGAATCACCCACCCGAGCAAGAACCACCACAACACCGCCGCGAGCACGAACATCACCAGCGCGCGAATCAGCTTTCCCTGCAGCAACTGCCCCAAGCCCGGAATAAAAAAACTCGCGAGCGCAGCGATCACATTCCCCGTCGATCCAGGAGCAGCCATGGCGCGCCAAAGACACGGACCCACGCCACTTGTTGCACTCCGCCCCATCGCATTCGCGAGCACTCACCGCTCCCTTCCCCCACGCTCCGCTTCCCTTCCCGCACTCCCCTCGCCGCCTCTTTTTCGCAACCCCCGCTCGCCGATTTCACACTCCGTTTACGCGGTTTAGCCCCTCCCCATCGGGGAATTTCCGTATCATCCGCGAACCAACTCCCCGATCCTGTGTCCGTGCTCGCCCCATGGCTTCCAGCACCATGCTCACAACTCAACGCACAGGTCCCGCTTCAGTTGTGGAGGAAATCTCCCTCCGATTCCGCTGGGTTTTCGCCACGCCGCGAGCCCCCCGCTTCCCGCTCCCGGCTGGCACCGCCAGTCCGTGAATGCCTTCGCTACCCCCGCCGTCGAGCTGTCGGCAAAAATACTGCTCGTTAAGTCCGATCCCCAACGCTCCCACGGCCGCGCCTTCGTCCTCGCCGGCGGCGGCATCTACGCCCGCGACCTCGAGTCCACCGACGCCATCGACGAAGCGCTCAACGCCGAGGCGTTCCAACTCATCGTCAACGACGCCCGCTCCCACCCCAACGATCCTTTTCTCTTCGTCGAAAAACTCCGCCGCCAGCCGGGCGCGCCCCCGCTCCTCCTGCTCTGCCCGTCGCTCCAGTTCGACCGCGTCGTCGAAGCGATTCGCCACCGCGTCAACGACATCCTCCCGCCGCCCGTCGACTTCAAAGCCCTCCACGAGCGCGCCATCGAGCTGCTGAAAACTCACCTCAACGGCCAGAGCCCCGACATCGACACCGCCCGCTGGTTCGAAATCGCTCGCTTCCTCGCCGAACCCCACGACGACGGCATCACCCCTCCGACTTCCCGCTTCAGCGCTTCCGTCGCCGAATCCTTCTCCTCCGACGACAGCGACCGTTCCCGCCTCAACGCCGAACTGAAACTCGAACGCGACTCCCTCCAAGCCGCCCAATCCGCCCGCGAAGCCGCCGAGCGCGAAGCCGAATCCCTCCGTCAACGCCTCTCCGAACTCGAACGCACCCGCGCCACCGACACCCGGCTCACCGAGACGCTCGCCGAACAAGAAGCCGAGCTCGCCGCCGCCGAGGAAGAGCTCTCCCTCGCCCGCAAACAACTCGAACAACAACGCGCCGATCTCACCGCGCGCGAAGCCGCCGCCCGCCAGCTCACCGAACAACTCGGCCCCCTCGAAACCGCCCGCACCGAGCTCGAACGTCAGCGCGCCGACCTCACCGCCGCCCAACGCCAGCTCGACGACACCAAACGCGAACTCGATCGCCGCGCCGCCGAGCTCGCCCGTCAGCAAAAACTCCAGGCCGCCGCCGCCGCCGAAGAGGAAGCACGCATCGAAGCCGAACGCGCCGCTCACGAAGCCGCCGTCCGCGCCAGCGAAACCACCCGCCAGAAAAAGGAATCCGAACTCGCCCGGCTCGCCGCCGACACGAAGAAACGCGAAGCCGACATCGCCGCCGCCGAGGAAGAACTCGCACTCGCCCGCAAACACCTCGAACAGGAGCGCGCCACCTACAAATCCACCGTCGAAAAACAGCTCGCCGCCGCGCGCCAGCGCGAAGCCGCTCTCGCCGAACGCGAAGCCGCCGCCGCCGAAGTCGTCGCCGCCCAAACCAGCCTCGCCGCCGAAGAAAAACGCCTCGCCGAACTGAAGCTCTCCCTCGACCGCCGCACCGCCGAGCTCGCACAGGAACAACAATCCCGCCTCGCCGCCGTCGCCGCCGAACAAGCGCGCATCGCCAGCGATCGCGCCGCCCTCGAAACCGCCACCCGCCTCGCCGAGGCCGAACGCGCCAAGCGCGAAACCGAACTCGCCCGCCGCGAATCCGTCCTCGCCGCCCGCACCGCCGAAGTCGACGCCGGCGCCGACGAAATCGCCGCCGCGAAAAAACAGCTCGCCACCGACCGGGCCACACTCGAAGCCGCCGCTAAGAAACAATCCGACACCTTCAACCGCCGCGAAGTGGAACTCGCCGAACGCGAGGCCGCCGCCGCCGAGGCCACCGAAGCGATCGCCCAACTCGCCGCCGACCGCCAGCAGCTCGCCCGCGACCAGCAACAGCTCGAACAAGAACAATCCCGTCTCGCCGAAAACAAGAAAGCGCTCGACGCCCGCGCCAGCGAACTCGCCGCCGAAACGAAGCAGCTCGAAGCCCATCGCAAAACCTTCGAGGCCGATCGCAAAAAACAGGAAGCCGAGCTCGCCCGCCTCGCCGCCGACACCCAACGCCGCGAAGCCGATCTCGCCGCCGCCCAGGAAGAGCTCGCCGTATCCAAAAAACAACTCGCCGACGAACGCGCCGCGCTCGCCGTCGCCGCGAAAAAACAATCCGACGCCTTCAACCGCCGCGAAGCCGAGTTCGCCGAACGCGAAGCCGCCCTCGCCGAAGCCGAACAAGCCGTCGCCCAACTCGACCGCGACCGCCAGCGCCTCGCTCAAGACCGCCAGCAGCTCGAAACGGAGCAAGTTCGCCTGGCCAATCTCAAGAAAGCTCACGACACCCGCGCCGCGGAACTGGCCGACGAAGAAGCTCGCCTCGAAGCCGAACGCGCCTCCTTCGAATCCGCTCGTCAGAGAAAAGACGCCGAACTCGCTCGCCTCGCCGCCGACACGAAGCAGCGCGAAACCGAACTCGCCGCCGCCCAAGAGGAGCTCGCCGCCACGCGCCAGCAACTCGCCAAGGACCGCACCGCGTTCGAGGCCACCGCCCGGAAACAAACCGAAACGTTCAACCGCCGCGAAGCCGCCCTCGCCGAACGCGAAGCCGCCGCCGCCGAAGCCATCGAAGCGCTCTCAAAGCTCGAGGTCGAACGCCAGCAGCTCGCCAAAAATCTCGAACACCTCGCCGACGAAGAAGCCCGACTCGCCACCGCGCGCAGTCAGCTCGACACGTTGAAACGCGAGCTCGATCAGCGCTCCGCCGACCTCATCCAAAAACAAAAAGCCCACGCCGCCGCCGTCGCCGAGGAAGACGCCCGCCTCGAAGCCGAACGCAGCGCGCACGAAGCCGCCGCCAAAACCGCGACCGCGGCCCGCCAGAAAGCCGAGGCCGAACTCACGCGTCTCGCCGCCGAAGCGAAGAAACGCGCCGCCGAACTCGACGCCCGCGAAACCGAGCTCGCCGCCGCCGAAGAGGAAATCTCCGCCGCCCGCCAGCAAATCGACGCCACGCAGAAAGCCGCCGTCCAACTTCGCCAGCAGCTCGATGCCGAACTCGCGCGCACCAAGTCCGAGCTCGCCGCGATCGACCAAACCAAAACGCAGCAAGCCGCGAAACGCACCGAACTCGACCAACTCGCCGTCTCACTCGCCGAACAGGAGGCCGCTCTCGCCGAAGAGCAGGCGCGCCTCGCGAAAGAAGCCGAATCCCTCCGCCAACAATCCGCCTCGCTCTCCAACGAACGCGCTTCGCTCCAAGCCGAACGCGCCGCCTGCGACGAAGAAGCTTCTGCGCTCGCGAAACGCATCAAGGACTTCGAGGAGCGCCGCCGCCAGTTCCAGGAAAAGATGAAGAGTATGCTCGCGGTCGAATGATCGGTCCGCGCCCCCCCAACGCCAACACCCCCAAAACCACCCCACCTCCACTTCCCGCTCCCGCTTCAACCCGACTCCCGCCATGCCTACGTCCAACCCAAAGCAGTATTACGTCGAACTCACGCGGCACTCGTTGCACGCCGTTCGCGCCACCGGTCCCGCCATCGAGTTTTGCCGGGAATGCCCCCTCGACCAAAAACCCGCCGTCGAAGAACTGCTCGCCGCGTGGGGCAACGGTTCCCCCATCCAAGCCGTCGTCGCCTTCGCTCCGCTCCAATCCCATTGGCATCTGTCCGCCGGCAATGAGGCCTCGCGTCATCGCACCGACGCCGCTCTCCGCACGTTCGCCGGCAATCTCCCGCACGGTCTCGAAGGTCCATTCGAGCTTCTCTCCTGCCACGCCGAAGACGGCTCCGCCCTCACTCCCGTCGGCAACGCCCGCTGGCTCATCAACCTCGCCCCAACATCTTCCCTCGAAGCCGCCACCGCCGGCGTCCGCGAGCGCCAGATCGAACCGACTCGCATCGAAAGCGGGATCCTCAGCCGCATCGCCGCCGCCGCCACCGCCGTCCGCCACGCCGGCAGCAGCCCCGTCGTGCTCTGGCAACTCGGGCTCGAAAATTCCCAACTCTTCCTCGTCACCGCGCGCGGCGTCGAAGGCGTCGCGCCCTGCAGCACCGGCCTCGATTCGCTGTTCACCATCGTCCAAGGCGCGCTCGGCCTGAAACTCCGCGGCGCCGCCGCCCGCCTGTTCTTCAACGACACCTACGACTTCAGCGAAGCCGGACCGCGCATCGCCGCCGAGCTCGCGCCGTCGTTGAAAACCGCACTTTCCACGCTGCCGCCGGCCGTCGCGACCGCCGCGTTCAGCTGCGCGAGTTTCACCGGCAAACAAGCCTGGTTCTCCGCCGAAATCGCTCGTTCGGTCGGCCTCACTCCGTGGACGCCCGACGTCGCGCGCATCGTCTCCCATCTTCAACTTCGCCTGCCGTCCGACGCCACCGTCACACCAGATCTACTCGGCGTTCTTCACCTCGCCGGCTCGCACGCTCGCAATCTCACCGAGTGGCATCCGACTTGGACAAAACCCGGCGCCGCCCCCGCCGTCGTCGCACCCGCAGCGCCCGCCACGCCCGCTCCCGCCAAATCGTCGTCCTCCACTCCCGCGGAGCCGGTCATCAAAGCCGTGAGCGTCACCCATTCCGCCCGCGTCGCCGAAATGGAACCTGCCGGCGTCGCGTCCGCCGCCGCCGTCGCGCTTCTGCCCGACGCGCCGCGCGAAACCAAACCGGCCCCCGCCCCCAAAACTCCCGCACGCGCGGAAACGAAACCCGTCGCCAAAGTCGAAGCCGCTCCCGCCCGCAAACCGGAGAAATCCGCTCCGAAAGCCGCCACACCTCCGCCGACGAAAGCTCCCGCCACCCCGCCGCCCACCGCGACCCTCCCCGCCGAAGCTCCCGCATCCGCCCCGCAGAAGAAACGCGGCTTCGGCCTCTACCTCGGCGTCGCCGCCGGCCTCGCCTGCGCCGCGTTCGCGGGAAAATTCTACTTCGATGCCAAGCAGGCCCAGGAAGCGATCGAACAGGAAAAACAAGCCGCCGCCCAGCTGGCCAAGGCAGCCACCGCCCGCGCCGAAGCGCTCGAAGCGCAAGCGAAGGCCGACGCCGAACGCATCCGCCGCGAAGCCGAAAAAGCCCGCGAAGAAGCGGTCGCCCTCGCCCGCCAGCAGGCCGAAGCGCAAACCCGCGAGGCCGTCACCGCCGAAATCGAGGCCGAACGGATCGCCAACTCGCCAGGTATCCTCGTTGTCACTACATCGCCGGTCGGCGCTCGCGTTTCGATCGACGGCGGCCCCGTCCGCCTCTCGCCGATCTCCCTCAACGACATCATGCCCGGCTCGCATCGCGTGAGCATCTCGCTCGAGGGCTACGAGCCGGTCGAGCTCACCGCCGACATCTCAGGCACCAAAACCACCGATCTCGGCCTCATCGTCCTGCAACGCGCCACCGGCACGCTCGCGATCACGAGCACGCCCGAAAACGTCGAATTCACCGTTCGCCCCGCGGGTGTCCCGGGCGCGCGTCCGATTCGCCAGGGCCGCACGCCCGCTCAATTCGACGACCTGCCGCCGGGCGATTACTCCGTCACGTTCTCGAATCCGGGTTGGAACGATCAGGTCGAGCTCGTCAGCATCGAGAAGCGCGCAACCGCCAATGTCGGAACCGCCTTCAAGAGCGGCGCCGTGCTGCTCACCAGCACTCCCGCCGGCGCCACCGTCTCCCACCAGGGCGAGGTCATCGGCATCACACCGCTCAACCTTTCCAACATCCCGCCGCAAAAGGTCGCCTACGAACTCACACTCGCCGGTTACGATCCGATCGTCGTCAACGGCGAGATCGTCGAAGGCCAGCAACTCGCCCTCGACGCGCGGCTGCTCAGCGTCGATCGCATCGCGAGCTCCCATGAAATCGCCACCGCGCCCCAACCCTACGACACGCCAGCGCCCAAGCTGAGCGCCGCCCGCAATCTCCCCCCCGAAATCAAGGTCGCGTTCGTGGTCCTTCGCGACGGCTCCACGAGCGACGTTCAGGTCGTCGGCAAAGTGGACTCCGCCATGGCCGACGAATGCATCGCCGCGGTCCAACGCTGGAAGTTCAAACCCGCCACCGGTCGCGACGGTCGCCCGCTCAACGTCCGCGTAACCCTGCCAATTAAGATCACGGCCGACTTGTTCTAACCGGCACAGGTCCCCGCGATCGGAAGGGCGAGCCTCCCCCTGGGCTCGCCTTTTTTCGTCCCGCCCAATCCCGCTCACTCACCGCCCGGCATAACTCGCGACGATCTCCGCAAAAACATGCGGCCGCGGATACTTCGTGACAAATTGCGCGATCCCCAAATTCGACGCGCGCTGCACGTCCCGCGGCTCGATCGCCCCGGACAACGCAATCACCGGCAAATCCTTCAACGCCGGCTGCGCCCGGATCCACGCGAGCGCCTCGAAACCGTCGAGTTTCGGCATGTTGATATCGAGAAACAACACGCAGGGCCGAACCGCGTTCGCACTCTGCGCCGGATCGCACAGGGGCCGCAGGAATTCGATCAACTCCTCGCCATCTCCCACCGAGATCACCGGGTGCGTTACACCCGCAAGCCGCAGGTAATGTCGCAGCAAACACAGATCGTCGTCGTTGTCTTCAGCGACCAGGAGCGGAGCTCGGGTGGAATCACTCATTGTTAAATCCGATCGCAAAAACGAGCGCTTCGCGCCGTCCGCCTGCTTTCTCCTTCATGCATCTCCATCCGCGCCCGCTCGCCGCCGCGCCGATGACACTCACCGGGCGCTCTTCTCCCGTCTTCGCTCAAAGTCCCGCCTTCTTTAAAAGCTCCGCCGCGCTCAAGTTCATCGCGCCCGCAAGCCGCGTCACCGTGTCGAGCGATACCATGCGCTCACCCCGCTCCACCTCTCCCACATAGGTGAGGCTCAAACCGGATTCGAACGCCAGTTTCTGCTGCGTGAGGTTTCGCATGACGCGCTCGGAATGAACCGTTCGGCCGAAGCGTCTTTGAAGTCGGGCTGCGCGATCAGGCACGCGTCTAGACTACCGGGAGTCCTCGCTGCAGTCTGCCAATTTTAGTTGGTGAAGGTATTCGATTCCAAACACCTGCCGGCTAGAGAGATCCGAAATCTGGATACGCCATCAGGACGCGGCGCGCAGCTTCACAATCAAATCTTTTGCCTCAACCGTGTCGCCCGTCGCAGCGTTCACTTCCGCGATGACGCCATCCGCCTGGGCGTAAACCGTCGTCTGCATCTTCATCGCCTCCATCATGAAGAGTTTATCGCCCTTCGCGACTTTGGCCCCGACCGACGCATTCATCACGACGATCAATCCAGGAATCGGAGCCGCCACCTGCAGCGGATCGGCCAGATCGGCTTTGACGCGTGCCTTCGTCTTCGGCGCCACGTTCTTGTCGACGATGAACGCCTCGCGCGCGATGCCGTTCAACTCGTAGCTCAACGTGCGGCGCCCGTCCTTGTCCGGCGCACCGATCGAAACGAGCCGGATGATCAGCACCTTGCCTTCTTCGATCTCCACCGAGATCTCTTCGCCCGGACGCAACCCGTAGAAAAACGTCGGCGTCGGCAACACGCTCACGTCGCCGTATTCGCGCTGATGCTTCGCGAAATCCGCGAACACCGCCGGATACATCAGGTGCGAATAAAGCTCATCCTCCGTCGGCTCGTGCTTCAGCTTCTCGGCCAGTTCCTTCCGGAACGCCTCCAACTGCGCCCCCGTCGCCGACTTCTTCGCCGCTTTGGGCTTGGTCGCCGCCTTGGACGCCGCGACATACTTCGCTTTCGCTTCCTTGAAGCGCGCTTCACCGAGGACCGCGCGCCACACCGGCTCCGGCCAGCCACCTTCCGGCCAGCCCAGCCCGCCCATCATCATGTCGATCACGCTCTCCGGAAACGGCGTCGTGCCGGGCTCGAGATTGACCACATCCGCCGGACGAATGCCTTTCGAAAACAGAAACAGCGCCATGTCGCCGACGACTTTCGACGACGGCGTCACTTTCACGATGTCTCCAAAAAGCTGATTCACCTCCGCATACGTGCGCGCGATCTCCGGCCAGCGATGGGAAACCCCCATCGCCGCCGCCTGCTCCTTCAGATTCGTATATTGGCCGCCCGGCATCTCATGGAGATAAACCTCCGCCGACCCCGTTTTCGGCGCCGTGTCGAAGGGCCGGTAAAACTCGCGCACCTGCTCCCAGTAGTCGGAAAACTCGTTCAACCGGTCGAGGTTCAGCTTCGTGTCGCGCGGCGTGTGCTGCAGCGACGCCACCACCGAATTCAAATTCGGTTGCGCCGTGCTTCCGCTCATCGACGCGATCGCGAGATCGACCACGTTCACGCCGGCATCGCTCGCCCGCAAAATCGACGCCGCCGCCACGCCGCTCGTGTCGTGCGTGTGGAAGTGAATCGGCAGCCCAATCTCCTCGCGGAGCGTCTTCACCAGCTTGTGCGCCGCCGCCGGACGGCACAGCCCGGCCATGTCCTTGATCGCCAGGAAATGCGCGCCCATCCGCTCCAGCTCCTTCGCGAGCTTCACGTAATACTGCAGCGAGAACTTGTCGCGCTTCTCATCGAGAATATCGCCCGTGTAACAAATCGCCGCCTCGCACACCGCGTGCGTCTCCTGCACCGCCTCCATGCCGACGCGCAAATTCGGCAGATAATTCAGCGAGTCGAAAATGCGGAAAATATCCATGCCGCTCGCCGCCGCATGCTTCACGAAACCCGCCACAACTTCGTCCGGATAATTCGTATAACCCACCGCGTTCGCCCCGCGGAACAGCATCTGGAAACAGATGTTCGGCACGCGCGCCCGCAGCTGCCGCAGCCGCTCCCACGGATCCTCGCTCAGGAAGCGCATCGCCGTGTCAAACGTCGCGCCGCCCCACATCTCCAACGAAAACAAATCCGACGCGTGATGCGCCACCGCGCCCGCCACCGCCAGCATGTCGTAACTGCGCACACGCGTCGCCATCAGCGACTGATGCGCATCGCGGAACGTCGTGTCCGTCACCAGCAGCCGCTTCTGCTTGAGCGTCCACTCCGCAAACTTCTTCGGCCCAAGTTCGAGCAACATCTGCCTCGTGCCGCGCGGCGGTTCTCCGCGCAGTCCATCCGGCACCACCGGCGAAAGCAGCGGCTTCTCCGGACGATAACCTTTCGCATGCGGATTGCCGTTCACCGTCACGCTTCCGATGTAGTTCAACAACTTCGTCGCCCGATCGCGCCGCGGCTTGAACTTGAACAGCTCCGGCGTCGTATCGATCAACGTCGTCGTCGCCTGCCCGCTGCGGAAGGTCGGATGCGCGATCACGTTTTCCAAAAACGGAATGTTCGTCTTCACGCCACGAATCCGGAACTCCGTCAAAATCCGCCGCGATCGGTTGATCGCCATGTCGTAGCTGTGCCCGCTCGCGATGCACTTCACCAAAAGCGAATCGTAGAAGGGCGTGATCACCGCGCCCGCGAAACCCATGCCGCCATCGAGCCGCACACCAAACCCGCCCGGCGAGCGATACGCGAGCAACCGGCCATAATCGGGAATGAACTTGTTCTCCGGATCCTCCGTCGTGATCCGGCACTGGATCGCATAGCCGTTGCGCGGGATCTGATCCTGCGGCGGCATCCCCACCTCCGGCGAATGCAACGCGTGCCCCTGCGCAATCAACACCTGCGAGCGCACGAGATCGAGCCCCGTGATCACTTCCGTCACCGTATGCTCAACCTGGATACGCGGGTTCATCTCGATGAAGAACCACTCGTGGCGGTCCAGATCGTAGAGGAATTCGATCGTGCCCGCATTGTCGTAGCGAATCTCGCGCGCCATCCGCGCCGCCGCTTCGCACAACTCCTTCACCACATTCTCCGGCAAACCGTAACTCGGCGCCACTTCGACGACTTTCTGGTGCCGCCGCTGCACCGAGCAATCGCGCTCGTGGAGATGGATCACGTTGCCATGCTTGTCCCCGAGAATCTGCACTTCGATGTGCTTCGCGCGCGGGATGTATTTCTCCAAAAACACCGCCGGATTTCCAAACGCCCGCCCCGCCTCGCCCTGCGCCTCGTCGAGCAACTACGCGAGCTCCGACGCCTTGTGCACGACACGCATCCCGCGACCGCCGCCGCCAAACGCCGCCTTGATGATCAGCGGAAATCCAATCGCCTTCGCCGTCTTCAACGCCTCCTCGCGATCCGTGATCGGCTCCTCCGTGCCCGGCAGCACCGGCACATCGATCCGCTTCGCCAGCGCTCGCGCCGCCGTTTTGTCACCCATCATCTCGAGCAACTCCGGCCGCGGCCCGACGAAGATGATCCCCGCCTTCTCGCACGCCCGCGCGAAGTCCGCGTTCTCCGAAAGAAAACCATAACCCGGGTGAATCGCATCGACGCCTTTCTCCTTCGCCACCGCGACAATGCTCTCGATGTCCAGATACGCCGCCACGGGCCCCTTGCCCTGCCCCACCTGATACGCCTCGTCCGCCTTGTAGCGATGAATGCTCAACCGATCCTCATGCGCGAAGATCGCCACCGTCCTTAATCCCAGCTCGGTGCCCGCGCGAAAAATACGCACGGCAATCTCAGAGCGGTTGGCCGCCATGAGCTTCTTGATCGGACGAATCGTGGCAGAAGAGGAAAGGGAAGGATCAACAGGGCACATGTGAATCGACGGTTCGGGGGAACCGAAACGCGGGTTCTAGAAGCCGCCACCGCCAACGCAACGGAAGAGTCATCGGACCGGCACAAATGACGAAAGTCGCGGAGCGATAACGAAAATCGTGTCGCCAAGAATTGGCCACCCGCCAACTTTGCAAACATTCTGCCATGCACTCCCGCTACCCCACCCCAAGGAGCGCAGCGCTGCTGCTCGCGCTTGTTCTCTCGACTTCAACCTCCGCTCAACCTCGCTACGACATCCTCGAACTGGAGCCGCTCGGCTTTCAACTCCCACGAGCCCTGAACAATCACGGCCACGTCGTCGGGGAAACGCCGGACGATATCCTCCTGTGGGACGGAAACTCTGCCACCCTGATCGACGTGCCCGTCAGCCTGCCGCACATAACCGGCTTCGCCGACTCGGGAGCTATCGTCGGTTATTTCCTAGACCCCATACCATTAACCGACGCCGGTTTTGCCATTGAGGATGGAACATTCAAGGAGCTCGAGAACCTGCCGCGCTCCAGCCGTCCTGTTGCCGTCAACAGCCCAGGACAGATTTTGATCGAGTCCGGCGGCGTAAATCAGCGCAGCTCCATCTACCAAGCCGGTTCACGAACCGAACTAGGCTCAACCGGCGGGCCCAAGGCTTATCCCGCCGCCATCAACACCGCAGGTTGGGTCGTCGGCCGATCCGCCGCCACGATGAACTTGGTGCCAAGCCACGCGTTTCTCTACCGCGACGCGACCATGACAGACTTGGGCACACTCGGGGGCGATCACAGCGAGGCGACCGATATCAACGACGCGGGCAACATCGTTGGCATCGCCAACGACGCCGCAGGGCTGCACTCCGCCATGCTTTACTCCGCCGGGCGTTTGCTGCGAATCGAGCCCACCAACACTGCGGCACCCACATCTGCGACGAAAATCAACAACTACAACGTCGTCGCAGGCCTTTTCCCTGAGCCCGCCATCTGGTCGGGGGGCGTGCTGAAGCGCCTTCGTGATCTCGCCGACTTCGAAGGCCTGGACCTAACCCCATCCCAAGTGCTCGACTTCAACGATCGAGGACAGCTGCTGGTGAGGGCCTTCTACGGTGACGCCCACATAGCTGGCACGACAGTCCTCCTCACTCCGCGCCAACTCCCTCCCACCCGCCTCACCGCTCTCGCCGCCCGTGCCCTCGCCGGCACCGACAATCAAACGTCCATCGCCGGCTTTGTCGTCGCCGGAAAATCGAACGGTTCAATTCTCCTCCGCACCGTCGGCCCCGGACTCGCCCCTCTGGGCGTCACCAACGCCGGCACCGACCCGGCCCTAAAAATCTTCGATTCGTCCAACACCGCCATCGCCACCAACGACAACTGGTCCGCCAACTCAGGCGACGCCGAGACTCTCGCCGCGACCGCCGCCAGCGTCGGCGCCCAACCCCTCACCGCCGGCAGCACCGACGCCGCCCTCCTCGCTGATCTTCCGCCCGGCGCCTACACCGCTCACGCCTCCAACGCCGTCGATCCGTCACGCATCGTCCTCACCGAAATCTACGACGCCGGCGACGAAGATGCAGCCCGCCTCACCGCCGCTTCGATTCGCCTGCAGGTCGGCACGGGGGAATCCATCGGCATCGTCGGCTTCGCCCTCGCCGGCGACGCTCCCGCCAAAGTCCTCCTCCGCGTCCTCGGCCCCGAACTCGCCACCCGCGGCGTCACCAACACTCTCTCCGACCCGCAACTCTTCCTTTACCGCGGCTCCACCCCGGTTATGGGCAACGACGACTGGGGCTCCGCCTCCACCACGCCCCTCCTCGCCGCCACCACCACCCAAGTCGGCCTCCCCACCCTCCCCGACGCCAGCAAGGACGCCGCGCTTCTCATTCAACTCGAGCCCGGCGCCTACAGCGTTCACGTCTCCGGTGCCAACAACACCACCGGCATCGCCCTCGTCGAAGTGTATCTGGTTCCTTAATACGGCACTTCAGCCGCCACCTTCCTCGCCCGCTCCCCTTCACATTCCGGCGACCCTCGCGCGAGATCCCGACACACCTGCGGCCGCCACTCATACACCGCGCAAAAAAAATCCCGCGCGCCCGTCGCCGGATCCACGCGCACCTCCAACGCCGCGCAATGCCCCTCGCGCATCCGCATGAACGCGCGATGCCCAATAAACTGCGCCACCGTCTCCGCGCGCTCACCCAACCGCGCCCAATCCTCCCCCGTCACGCGCACATAGGTCTCCATCGAGGAGAAACAACACACACCGCAACCCCGGCAATCGGCAGGAACGTGCACGTTGACCGCCAATCTGCAGCTTGCCGGTCGGAACACAACCGTTTCGACTCCGCCGCACGCTCATGGACGCCTACGCGCACGCCCGCACGCTCATCGATCAAGCTCACGCCGCCGACCCGAACCGCACGCCCGACGACCGCCCCGCCGAGCTCGTTTACGCCGATCGCATGGAAGCG
>JAFAAS010000081.1 GCA_023426435.1 Verrucomicrobiota bacterium
CGTCCGCACCGGAATCTCGCCCGAGCCGATCACGATCGCCTCCATGTAATCCGTCGAACTCTGACCGCGCGCGATGCGTTTCCCCAAGGCGAGCGTCAGCCCCGCCAGCAATCCTCCCGCAGCCGGAACTCCGATCACCGCCCACCAGGGCAGCAGCCTCATCGTTTCCACCACGCCTTCGCTGCGTCCGGTAAGTAATTCGTGGATACCTTCGGCCAGCACCGCGAAGAGCATCGACGACATCGCTCCCGCAAATCCCGCCACCGCCGCCCACATCAGCGTGATCTGCCATTCCGTGGGCTGCAGTTTCTCCTGAATCCACAGCCGCCACCGCAGCAGCCGCATCAGCCGCTCGAGCAAGACCTTGGCTGGATCGGCCATCCGCTTCATGCGGCAGCGGCGCGGGCCAGGATCGCGCGAAACGCATTTTCGTCCGGCGCGTCCAACAACGCCGCGTAGGTCCCCCGTGTTTTCAACACCCGCGAAATCCGCGCAACCAGCCGGAGGTAGTCGTTGACCGCCGCCCGCGGCGCGCCGATCAGGAAAATCAGCCGCACGTTCGGATGTTCGCCATCGAAGCCCACTCCCGGCGGCGCCATGCGCGCGACCGCGAGCACCAGGCTCGTCACCGCATCCGTTCGCGCATGCGGCAGCGCCACCTCGGGCGCAATGCAAACGGATGCCAGCATCACGCGCTCCAGCACGTCGCGCAGGAAACGCTCGCTGTCACGCACGGCCAGATGAGACGCAAGGGTGCCGTGCAAGGTTCGCAGGGCTGTCTCCCGCGAGTTCACCGCCAGATCGAGCATAACCGCGTCAGGATGGGCAATGAGTTCAGTCGGCGCTTGCACGTGCGCGCACACCGTAGCCGCCTCGGTTCGCGAAACAAGCTCGCGCATAGTCTCCCGCATGAACCCAACTCTCACCCGCCGCTTGCACCAGCGGACGTTTTCGCGCACGAGATGCCGATGGATTTCGCCGCCGACCTCAGCCGGTTCGTCCGACGCGTAGAACAGGGCATCGATTTGCATGTCCCCCCCGCGCACGCCCGCCCCGCGCGCTTGCACACCGCGATGCGCTACAGCCTCGAAGCGGGCGGGAAACGCCTGCGGCCCGTCCTCGTGCTCGCGACCGCCGAGCGCTTCGGCGTTCCGGATGACCGCGCGCTCCCGGCCGCCGTCGCGATCGAGTGCATCCACACGTATTCGCTGATCCACGACGACCTGCCGTGCATGGACAACGACGACCTCCGCCGCGGCCGGCCCACCGCCCACAAGGCGTTCGATGAAGCCACCGCTCTGCTCGCGGGCGACGCGTTGTTGACCCACGCTTTCGCGCTGATCGCGCACGCTCACGCCTCGGAACCCGCGCTCGCCGCCGCCCTCGTGCGCGAGCTCGGCGACGCCGCCGGCAGCCGACGTCTGATCGGCGGGCAAATGGAAGACCTCCTCGCGGAACACAAAGCCAACGCCACCGCGGACGAGCTGGAATTCATCCACCTCAACAAAACCGCCGCCATGATCGAGGCCGCCTTCGTCATGGGCGGACTCCTCGGCGAGGCAAAGGCCGACGATGTCGACCGGCTGCGAACGGCCGGACGACATCTCGGACTCGCATTTCAAATTATCGACGACGTCCTCGATGCGACCGCCGACAGCGCCACGCTCGGCAAAACTGCCGGCAAGGACGCAAAGGCCGACAAGACGACGTGGGTGAAATTGCACGGCATCGATGCTTCCCGTCAGATGGCGCGCCATCACAACGAAGCCGCTCGCGCCGCATTGGCCGGCTTACCCGGAGACGCCGCGTTTCTCGACGCCCTCGTGGACTCGATGGCTACCCGTGTGAAGTAAGCGGTGGAGCCCGCCGTCCCGGCGGGCTTCTCAGATAGGGCGAACCGCCCCCGGTGAGCCACCATGCACCGAAGACCTTGAATGCTTGCGGCTCGGACGGGCGTCTCGAGTCCACCCCAAAACAAAAAGCCCGGCGAGGACGCCGGGCTCCACCTGACGAGAAGCGATCGCGCCGATTACTTCGTCGCGGCCGCTGCGTTGATGAGTTCGACAAAGCTGCGTGCTTCGAGGCTCGCGCCACCGATCAGACCGCCGTCGATATCCTTTTGCGCGAGCAGTTCGGGCGCATTCGCCGGCTTCATCGAGCCGCCGTAAAGCACGCGCACTTTCTGCGCCACCGGCTCGGTGAAGAGCTTCGTCAACAATCCACGGATAAACGCATGCACTTCCTGCGCCTGATCCGTCGTTGCGACTTTGCCCGTGCCGATCGCCCAAACCGGTTCGTAAGCGATCACCACCGTGGGCGCCTGCTCCTTGTTGACGCCCTCGAGTCCCGCTTCGAGCTGGGTCTGCACGACCTTCAGCGTGGAACCCGCTTCGCGTTCCGACAGCGTTTCGCCGACGCAAAGGATCGGGCGCAGCTGATTCTTCAGCGCCGCGAGCACCTTCTGATTGATGAAGGCATCCGTCTCGGCGAAATACTGCCGGCGCTCGCTGTGACCGAGAATCACGTGCGTCGCGAAGATCGCCCGCAGCATCGGCGCGGAAATTTCGCCGGTGAAGGCGCCGCTCGCTTCCGGATGCATGTTCTGCGCGCCGAGTTTGATCGTGGAGCCTTCCAGCGCCTTGCCGACTGCCTCGATCGAGGTGAAAGGCGGGCACACGACGATCTCCACGTCGTTGTTCTGGCCGGCGGCCGATACGATTTCTTTGACGAGCGAAACGGCGTCGCCGTTCGTCTTGTTCATCTTCCAATTGCCGGCGATGAGTTTCTTGCGGGGATTCATGGCACTACGTGCAGTTCAGAGTTTGGTGTTTTGAGTTCGGAGTTGATTGCCGGTTTCAAAGGTGGGGTTCGATGGAAATGACTCCAAACTC
The DNA here is from genome assembly GCA_023426435.1 of Verrucomicrobiota bacterium. Lineage (GTDB taxonomy): Bacteria > Verrucomicrobiota > Verrucomicrobiia > Opitutales > Opitutaceae > Opitutus. The sequence continues at coordinate 2,892 of JAFAAS010000081.1, forward strand.
CGAACCCCAAACTCGAAACCGCGAGAGCGTCAGCTCTCGAGGAACGCCACGCCAGGCAGCACTTTCCCTTCCAATAGCTCAAGGCTCGCGCCGCCGCCCGTGGAGCAATGCGTCACGACTTTCGCCACCTTGAATTTCTTGGCAGCGGTTGCGGTGTCGCCGCCGCCGACCACGGTCACGGCGCCGTTGGCCGTCGCTTGCGCGATCGCGTCGGCCATCGCTTTCGTGCCTTCGGCGAACTTGTCGACTTCGAACACGCCCGCGGGGCCGTTCCACACGATCGTCTTGGCGCGCCCGATGACTTGAGCGAAGAGCTCGCGGCTCTTCGGCCCGGCGTCGAGGCCCATCCAGTTCGCGGGAATGCCTTCCTTGTCGGTCGCGATCCCCGTTTGCACCGCCGCGATGTCGTCCGGCGAACCGGGGAAACGATCCGCGGTAATAAAGTCGACGGGCAACGTGATGGTCACGCCTTTCGCCTTCGCTTTGTCGAACAGCTCCTGCGCGATCTTCGCACCTTCCGGATCGAAGAGGCTCGTGCCGATTTCCATGCCTTCGAGCACCTTCTTGAAGGTGAAGGACATGCCGCCGCTGATGATGATCTCGTTGGCTTTCTCGAGGAGGTTGTTGATGAGCGGAATCTTGTCCGCGATCTTCGCACCGCCGAGGATGGCGAGCAGCGGACGCGCGGGATTCTCAATCACCTTCGCGAAGGCATCGAGTTCCGCCTGCATGAGGAAACCCGCGGCCTTGTCCTTGAGTTGCACGCCCACCATCGAACTGTGCGCGCGGTGCGCCGTGCCGAAGGCGTCGTTAACGTAAACATCGGCGAGCTTCGACAGCGATGCGCGGAACGCTTCCACCGCTTTCGGATCGGCCTTGATCGACTTCTCCGTGCCGTCGGGCTGCTTCTCCTTCACCTTGCCTTCCTCCTCGATGTGGAAGCGAAGATTCTCGAGAAGCACCACCTCGCCCGCCTTCAGCGAGCCAGCCGCGCAAGCCGCTTCGACGGCCGGTCCGACGCAGTCGTCGAGAAACTTGACCGGCTTGTTCAGCAACTTCGACAGCTCGTCGGCGACGGGCTTGAGCGAGAACTTCGCGTTCTTCTTGCCGTCGGGCCGACCGAGATGGCTCGCAAGCACAACCGCCGCGCCTTGCTCGAGCGCGTAGTTGATCGTGGGCAGCGCGGCGACGATGCGCGCGTTGTTGGTGATGGCACCGGTGGATTTGTCCTGCGGGACGTTGAAGTCGACGCGGATGAAGACGCGCTTCCCGGCCAGGTCGAGGTCGCGGATGGATTTAAATTTCGGCATGTCGAAAAAAGAAGAACCACAGAGTCACGGAGGTCACAGAGGAGAGTTAACAACCTCCGTGCTCTCCGGGCCTCTGTGGTTCAATGAGAGGTTCGGATGATCGCGCTTACAGTTTGTCGGCGATCTTCTTGGTGAGGTCGACGACGCGGTTCGAATAGCCCCACTCGTTGTCATACCACGAGACGAGCTTGAAGAACTTGCTGTTGAGTTCGATGCCGGCGCCCGCGTCGAAGATCGACGAACGCTTGTCGTGGATGAAGTCGGTCGAAACGACTTCGTCCTCGGTGTAGCCGAGGATGCCATTGAGGTAGGTCTCGCTCGCCTTCTTCATCGCGGCGCAGATTTCCTTGTAGGACGTTTCCTTCGTCGTCCGGACGGTGAGATCGACCACCGAAACGGTCGGAACCGGCACGCGGAGCGACATACCCGTGAGCTTGCCCTTCACTTCGGGCAGCACCAGCGCGGTCGCCTTCGCGGCGCCGGTCGTCGACGGGATGATGTTCTGCGCCGCCGTGCGGCCGCCCTTCCAATCCTTCTTCGACGGACCATCGACGGTCTTCTGCGTCGCGGTGTAAGCGTGGACGGTCGTCATCAGGCCTTCTTCAACGCCGAAACCTTCCTGCAGGAGAACCTTCACGACGGGCGCGAGGCAGTTCGTGGTGCAGGACGCGTTGGAGATGATGTTGTGCTTGGCGACGTCGAGCTTGTCGTCGTTCACGCCCATCACGACCGTGATGTCCTCACCCTTCGCCGGAGCGGAGATGATGACCTTCTTGGCGCCGGCGGTGATATGGCCTTTCGCCTTTTCGGCTTCCGTGAAGAGGCCGGTCGATTCGATCACGAGTTGCACGCCGAGCTTCGCCCACGGCAACTCCGCCGGGGTCTTGGCGCTGACGACGAGGATGTCCTGGCCGTTGACCACGAGCACGTCGTCATCGGTCTTTTCGGGCGAAGACTTCTTCGAGCCAACGGTGCCGTTGAATTTGCCCTGCGTGGAATCGTATTTCAGCAGGTAGGCCAGATTGTCCGCCGGCACGATGTCGCCGACGGCGACGACTTCAAACGTCGAGCCGAGCAGGCCTTGCTCGACCAGCGCGCGGAACACGAGACGGCCGATGCGACCGAAACCATTGATAGCGACTTTGACTGCCATGGGAGGACTTTCCGTTGGTAGGTGTTGTTGTCTAATTTAGAAGCGCCGCGCGTGAACGCGGAGAGCGGAATCAACAGCGCGGCCCGTGGAGATGCAAGGGTTTTGGCGGCGCAAAAGATGGCATAATTTCCGTGTTATTTGGCGGTCAACTGTCGCATTGCCAAAGCGCGCAACCCAGCGCCGAAACGAAGAGTTCCCGCTGCACGGGCTGACTCGCCCCCGGCCCGTCCGCATTCAGAAACCGCTCTTCATTCGCCAGCTGTCGCCAGGGAAGTGCGGCAATCGCTTCCTCAATCGGGATCGCGACATCCGCCACGCTGGGATTCACCGCAAACAGAAGCCTTCGCGGCCCCAGCGATCGATCTGCGTTATAAACCACGGCCAGCGCCGAGCTCTCAGGCAGGAAGAAAAATTGGAAAAACCCGTCCCCCACCCGCGCGAAATGCCGCAGCAGCCGGCCCGTTTCGCTGCGGCGAAACGCGATCCACTCCGCAAAGTATCGATGCGAGCTGAGATGCCGGTAAATCCGGCGATACTCGAGCGCGTTCAGATCTCCGCGCAGGTAGGTGTTGTTCACGCCGTGCTTCGACCGGAGAAAATCCTGCCCCGCCGCAATCATCGGAATGCCCACCGACATGAACAGCAGCGCCGCCATCAAATGCGTGCGTTTCCGGTCGTTCGCAGTCGGCGCGTAGCCGTTGAAGTTCGGATTCTCCGTGATCACGTCGATCCAGGTTCGATCGTCGTGCGACTCAGTGTAGTTCACCGTCTGCGCCGGCCATTTCGCGAAATACCACGGCGAACCTTTCAGGAAATATTCCATCCGCGCCGGCGAACCGTAACCGCGCACATACTCGCGGAGAAAATTCCGATAGCTGTCGTTCCACGACGCCCATCCCGTGTCGCGCAACGCCGTCGCCGCATGCCCGCGGAAACTCCACGGCTCCGCGATCAACACCACGTCAGGCTTCACCCGCTTCAACGCCCGCTCGATTTCGCGCAGCACGTCCACGCCGAGCAACTCCGCCAGGTCGAAGCGAAATCCATCTACGCCATACGCCTCGATCAGGTGCACGCAGGCATCGATGATCAGCCGCGTCGCCATCGCCGAGCGCGCGCGCAGGTCGTTCCCACACCCGCTCCAATTCGCCAGCCGCCCTTCCGCGTCCTGCTCGAAGTAATACAACCGGTCGACAAACATCAGATGCGCCGGCTCGCCGACGTGATTGAACACCACGTCGAGCAACACCGCCATGCCGCGCCGGTGAAACGCCCGCACCAATTCCTGAAACTCCCGCACGCCCGACGCCTTCTCCGGATCGAGCGCATAACTGCTCTCCGGCGCGAAGAAGTTGTTCGTCATGTAGCCCCAGTGATACTCGCCATTCGCGTCGTCGAATTCCTGGATCGGCTGCAGCTCCACGCAGTTCACGCCGAGCTTGTGCAGATAAAACTCTTCGCTCTCCACCCACTTCCGCAGCCCGGCAAATCCCCGCCGTTCCTCCGCCGTGGCCCGCACCGGCGCACTTGCCGCCAAATCCCGCACGTGCGCTTCCGCAATGATGAGATCCTGCCACGCCGGCACCCGGAAATTTCGATCGGCTTCCCCGATCCAATCCGGGTCCAACACAATCCCCGGCCCCGTCCGGCCCATCGTCGCAAGCGCATACGGATCGAGCACACGCATGGAGGGATCGAATTTCCCCGGACCTTCGCGCACGCCGTCGACAACATACCAGTAAAACCAACCGTGCAGCCGCCGATCGATCGCCACTTCCCACACGCCCGCTCCGTCGCCGCGACGCAATAACGGCCAGCTCGCCGCCGACTCCTGCTGCGCGAGCGTTTCACACAGAAACAAGGTCACCGCCCGCGCGCGCGGCGCGAACAAGCGAAACACCGTTTCCTCTCCGCGCACCAACGCCCCCAGCGGCAGCTCCGTCTTCAACCGATAAAAGAAATCTCCCGGCGCCACGCGCACCGACGCCCGCGTCGAACCACTCGCCCAGCACAGCATCAGCGGCTCCGCCAGATCGACCGCCGCCGGCAGCGTGAAACGCCACAAATGCCGCCCCGTCCGCTCCGGATCGATCACGCGATTCACATTGCCCGCGTCGTCCCGCACCACGTTCGGCGCATCGTCCGGCAAGCTCAGCCAGTGATGATCCGACGTGACAAATTTGAACCGCTGCCCGCCCGGCTTCAGAAATCTCTCCGCCGGACCCGACCACGCAAAAATGCGTTCGCCTTGGATCTCCGCCGCCCGCATCCGCCACTCCTCCGCTCCCACCGCCTGCTGCCAGCCGCTGAAATCTCCCGCCAGATAAACTTTCGCTCCACTCACATCCACTCCGGTGCGCGCGACGTCCGCGAGAATGAACACGATTTCCTCTCCGCGAACGAAATATCCGAACACCCGCCCCGTCGTCAGCATCGTCGCCGGAGCCAGCCCCGCCGGAGCCAGGCAGTGGTCCCCCGTGGAAAATTGCGGCGGCCGCGCGGCGAGCCAGTCCCGATCCAACTCCACCACGCCCTCAGTCAGCGACTCGAGCCAGGCTCGAACAATGCGATGGGCGGTGTGTGGCATGCGAGCCGACTAGCATCCTTCGCACCGAAACCCCGACAAGCGGAATTTCCCTTCAAACCGTAAACGAAAGGTCGAACTCACGCCGGCGTCGCCGCCTGATGCAACGCCACCACGAAACGCTTCAACTTTTCGACATCCTTCACCCCCGGCGCCGCTTCGACGCCGCTGTTCACATCCACAAACTTCGCGCCGCTCGCGCGCAACGCCTCGCCGATGTTTTCCGCGTTCAAGCCGCCCGCGAGAATCCAGTGATTGTGCGTATGCATTTTCTGGTGACGCGCGAACTTCTCCCAATCGCCCGTCTGGCCCGATCCGCCGAACCCTTCCCGATGAAAGGTATCCAGCAACACGAACTTCGCGACCGCGAGCGCCGCGGCCGACACATCCGCTTCCGGAGGAAGTTTCGGCGCGAGCCACAGGTGCTTCTCGCCCACCAAGCGCGACCAGTCGCTCAAACGCGTATCCGGAGTCTCATGACGAAAATGAATCTGAAAATAGTCGAACCCCGCCTCCTTCATCTCCGCCAGTTCGTCCAAAGAAGGCTCAACCGAAACTGCCACCTTCCTCCGCTCCGGCAACCGCGGCGCCATCGCCCGATACTGATCCAGCGTCAGATGCCGCGGCGATTTCGGATACAGGATAAACCCGAGATAATCCGCCCCGCACCGGTCCGCAAACTCCGCGTCAATCAGCGAAGTCAGCCCGCAGACTTTAAGCCGGATACCGTCGATCATGGTGATGAACCACGAATGAACACGAATGCACACGAATCAAAACCCATTCGTGTCTCTTCGTGTCCATTCGTGGTTAAAATCGGTTGATCGTTGTGATCACGTGCTCGACCTGCGCATCCGTCAGCTCCGGAAAAATCGGCAGACTCACACACGTCTTCGCCGCCGCTTCCGCGACCGGCAACGATCCCTCGCCCAAGCCCAACCCGGCATAGCATTTCTGCAAATGAAGCGGCACCGGATAAATCAGATCCGTCCCAATTTCCTGCTTCGCCAAATGCTCGCGCAACGCATCGCGCCGCGGATGCCGAATCGTGAACTGGTGAAACACCGACCGCCCATACTCCGGCTGCTCCGGCAAACGCACATCCGTCAGCTTGATCTCGGCCAGATAACGCGCCGCGATTTCCTGCCGCCGCGCCGTCCAGGTCGCGAGATGCGGCAGCTTCACGTTCAGCAGCGCGCCCTGAAATCCATCCATGCGGAAATTCCCGCCCACGATGTCGTGATAATAACGCCGGTCCGACCCATGCACGCGGATGTGCCGCGCCCGCGTATGGATTTCTTCACTACGCGAAACAAACGCCCCACCCTCGCCGCAACCGCCGAGGTTCTTCGTCGGATAAAAACTAAACGTCCCGGCATCGCCGATGATCCCCACCGGCGTCCCGCGATACTTCGCCCCGATCGCCTGCGCGCAGTCTTCGATCACGAAAAGCCCATGCTTCTTCGCAATCGCCATGATCTCGTCCATCCGCGCCGGCTGCCCAAACAGATGCACGACGATGATTCCCTTCGTCTTCGGCCCGATCGCCGCTTCGATCTTCGCCGGATCGAGATTGAACGTGCCCTCCTCAACATCCACGAACCGCGGCGTCGCTCCGACGTAGCTCACACCCCACACGGTCGAGATAAACGTGAACGGCGGCGCAATCACTTCATCGCCCGGCCCAAACCCCGCGATCATGCACGCGATGTGCAGCGGCGAAGTGCCGCTGTTCATCCCGAGCGCCCGCGGATAGCCCAGCGTGCTCGCAAAGTTTTTTTCGAAATCCTCCACGTCCTTCCCGAGACAAAACCGCGTCGCATCATACGTCGCCGCCAACGCCGCCAACGCCGGCTCACGCAGCGCCCGGTGCTGCAAGGAAAGATCGAGAAACGGAACCTTCATAGTTGCCCGCTAATCACGCCAAACCTCGCGAAAAAACCAACCAATCATTCGCGTTCTTTGCGTGTTTAGCGGGAAGCCAGCTTCCGCACGACCGCCTCCACGAGCGCGTCCAAACTCGGCTCCTTCGCCGAAAAATCCACCGGTATCCCCGCCGCCTTCATCGTCTCGCTGGTCTGCTGCCCGATGCTCCCCGCCAGCGGCCTCTTCGCTCCCGGCGCGAGCCTCAACGCCGCCGCCTGATCCACAAACGACTGCGCCGCCGACGAACTCGCGAACAGAATCGCATCCGCGCCTTTTGCCCTAAAATCCGCCGCGCCCGCGTCTGCGCTCAAATCGGTCTTCTCCGTCTGATACACCTGCAGCTGATCCACGATCGCGCGCGCCCCTTCGAGCTTCGTGACCAGCGTATCACGATTTAAATTACCGGTGATCACGATCACCTTCGCGTTATCCAGACTGTCGGTCGCAATCATCTCGTCCGCCAACGCCTCCGCCGTCGCGATCTTCGGCATGCATTCCACTTTGAGGTGCAACTCGCGAACCAGTTTCGCCGTTCCTTCCCCGACGCACGCGATGCGTAACAGGCCGAGCGAACGGATGTCGTCAAAAATCCGCAGAAACTCCTCGAAGAAATACCGAACGCCATTCGCGCTCGTGAACACGATCCAGTCGTAGCTGCCGAGCTCGAGCAGCACGTCTGCCAGCAATTCTTTCGAAATGCTTTTCGACACCCGGATCAGCGGCAGCTCGATCACTTCGGCGCCAAGCACGCTCAACTTTCCCGCGAGTTCCGATGCCTGCTCACGCGCACGCGTCACCGCGATGCGCCGGCCGGAAAGTGGTGTGGAAGATGTAGCCATAATACAACGTGAGCAGATCCAGCGAGTCTCCGACCCGCCCTACTTCAAACCCAGTTCTTTCAACACGCGCTCCGCCATCGCCGCCGGCTCGAGCACGTCTGCCGGCGCGATCGGAAACTCCCGAAAGCCCACCGCTTCGTGATAGAAATACAGCTTGTCCGCCGTCGCATGCGCCCCGAACGCCGTGTGACACCCCACGCCCAGCGCCGCCTGAAACGCCCGCTCGATGTTCACCGCCCCTGCGGTCACCAGGTCGAACACCCCCGCAAATTTCGTCACTTCCTCGGCACGACACTGAATCGCGATCGCGCCCTGCCCCACCGCCGGCACCATGTCGTGAAACCCCAGCGCGTGAAACTCCACGCCCGGCCAGTTGCCGATCCCGAGTCGGTTCAATCCCGCGCTCGCCAGAATCGTCCCGTCCGCCACGTGCTGTTCGCCGATCTTCCGCAACCGCGTATCCACGTTGCCGCGGATCTCCGTGAATTCGACTTCTGGATACAATTTCGCGATCTGCAGCCGTCGCCGCGGACTCCCCGTCGCAATCGTCTTCGGCTTCGCCACGCCTGCCCGCAGCACCAGCACGTCCCGCGTGTCCGCGCGCGGCAGATAGCCGGCTATGGCCAAACCCGGCGGCATGTCTCCCGGCAAATCCTTCGTGCTGTGCACCGCGAGATCCGCCTCTTTCCGCTCGAGCGCGTGTTCCAGTTCGCTCGTGAACAGTCCTTTCCCGCCTTTCTGCTCCAACGACCACTCGAGTCGTTGATCGCCGGTCGTGACGATTTTCAGCAGCTCCGTCTGCACGCCGAGCGCCGTCTGCAAATGCGCCGCAACCATCTCGGTCTGACGCAGCGCGAGCGGACTTTTGCGGGTGGCGAGGATGAGTTTGCTCACGAGAAAAATAAAAAGGGGCGCAGACTGTGCCTGCGCCCCGAAGAATTGGCAATGTCGGGTTCGACTTAGTAAGCCGCTTGCACGCCCTTGATGTGCTTCTTCGCCATCCAGGGCATCATGCCGCGCAGATACGTGCCGGTCTTTTCGATCTGATGCTTTTCGCCATTCGCGAGCAGCTTCTTGTAGTTCTTCAGACCGCCCTTGTATTCCTTCACCCATTCCTTCGTGAACTTGCCGGTCTGAATCTCCTTCAGGATCTTCTTCATCTCGGCCTTCGTCTTCTTGTTCACGACGCGCGGACCGCGGGTGATGTCGCCGTATTTCGCCGTCTCGGAAATCGAGAAACGCATGCCGGCGATGCCGCTTTCATACATCAGATCGCAGATGAGCTTCAGCTCGTGGAGACACTCGAAATAAGCCATCTCCGGCTGATACCCCGCTTCGACGAGCGTCTCGAAACCGGCCTGCACGAGCGCGCTCGCGCCACCGCACAACACCGCCTGCTCGCCGAACAAATCCGTTTCGGTCTCTTCCTTGAAGGAGGTCTGCAACACGCCCGCGCGCGTCGAGCCGATGCCCTTCGCCCACGCCAGCGCCGCCTGCTTCGCCTTCTTCGAGCTGCCCGGCGCAACCGCGATCAACGCCGGCATGCCTTTGCCTTCAGCGTAAAGCCGGCGCACCATGTGGCCCGGACCCTTCGGCGCGACCATGATGCAGTCCACGCCCTTCGGCAGCTTGATCAGCCCGAAGTGAATCGCCAGGCCGTGCGAGAACAGCAGCGTCTTCCCCTTCGAAAGATTCGGCGCGATATCCTGCTCGTAAACATCCGCCTGCTTCATGTCCGGCAAACCGACCATGATCACGTCCGCGCGACGCACCGCTTCCGCCGTGTCGACCACCTCGAACCCGTGCTGCTCGGCAACCGCCTTCGACTTCGATCCTGCATAGAGGCCGATGATGACCTTGCAGCCGCTGTCCTTGAGGTTCAGCGCGTGGGCATGGCCCTGCGAACCGTAGCCGAGGACGGCGAGCGTTTTATTCTGAAACACGCCGAGATCGGCGTCTTTGTCGGTATAGACTTTAGCGGGCATGTGATAAAAAGTTGAGAGTTGAGGGGTCCGGAGTTGAAAGGAATCAGCGAGAGGGAAAAACGAGGTTTGGTCACTCAACTCTCATCTCTCAACTCCCAACTGCGCTCGAGCGTTCAGCGCTTCAGCGCCATGCGCCCGGTGCGTGCCAGCTCGAGAATTCCGAAGGGCTCCAGCAGGCTGAGCAACGCATCGATTTTATCGTCCGTGCCCGTGAGCTCGATGATGAGATTCTCGTGCGAGAGATTCACGATCTTCGCGCGGAAAATGTCCGCAATCTGCACAATCTCCGAACGCGTCTTCGTGGAGGCTCCCACTTTCACGAGCACCAGCTCGCGCTCCACCGCCTGGCCCTCCTTGAAGTCGATCACGTCGACCACGTTCACCAGCTTCCGCAGCTGCTTGATGCAAAGATCCAGCTGCGTCTCGTCGCCCCGCATCACCGCCGTGATCCGCGAGAGCGAAGAATCGTGCGTCGGCGCAACGTTCAACGAATCGATGTTGAAGCCGCGGCCGGAAAACATTCCCGAAACGCGCGCCAGCACGCCAAACTTGTTCTCAACGAGGACGGAGATCGTGTGTCGCATGAACTTTGAGGTAGTGAAGGAAAATTGGATGGCTTGCCAGCCGAAGCTTGCAGCTGCGCTGCGAGCGAAGGCTGGTGGACGCTGAGGGACTCGAACCCCCGACACCCTCGGTGTAAGCGAGGTGCTCTAACCAACTGAGCTAAGCGTCCGAGCCAAGGGCCGATGAAAGCCCCCGGCAGCCGCGTATGACAAGGAATTATTCAGCTATGACGGAAGACTGATAGGTAGGGCGGATTGTCCCCAATCCGCCGTTCGCAACCGGCGCATCCCACCTCACACCGCCGCCAGCTGCCGCTTCGGCTTGATCCATCCTTCGCGCACCATCAGCTCGGCGTTCTGCAGCGCGTTCAACGCCGCGCCTTTCCACAGATTGTCGCCGCTCACCCAGAGCGCCAGGCCGTTGTCCAAGGCTGTATCCAAACGAATGCGACCCACGCCGCACTTCACTTTGCGCGTGAAATCCAGCGGCGTCGGATAACGCTTGTTCGCCGGATCGTCCACCAGCTCCGCGCCCTCAAACTCCGCGATCGCCTTCCGCGCCGCCTCGACACTCACCGGACGCTCGAACTCCGCATTCACCGCGATCGAATGCGCCTGCACCACCGGCACGCGCACGCAGGTCGACGAGACCTTCAGGTTCGGCAGCCCCATGATCTTGCGGCTTTCCTGCGACATCTTCGTCTCCTCGCCGGTATAGCCATCCGCGCCGAACGAATCCACCTGCGGGATCACGTTGAACGCGATCTGATACGGATAAACTTTGTTCTGCAGCGTCCCGCCTTTCACATACGCGTGCACCTGCGTCTCGAGTTCCTCGACCGCATCGACGCCCGTGCCCGACACCGACTGATACGTCGCCGAGATGTATCGCTTCAGCCCAAACGCCCGGTGCAACGGCCACAGCGCCATCAACAGCACCGCCGTCGAGCAGTTCGGATTCGCGATAATCCCCTTATGATTCCGCAGCCCCTCCGGATTGATCTCCGGAATCACCAGCGGCACCGACGGATCCATCCGATACGCCGAACTCTTGTCGATCACCACGCAACCCGCCTTCACCGCATCGGGCGCCAGGGCCTTCGTGATCGCACCTTCCGTCGCGAAAAACGCCACATCCACCTCGCCGAACACACCCGGCTTCGCCTCCTCGACCGTGTATTTTTTCCCCGCGACCTCGATGACCTTGCCCACCGACCGCGCCGAGGCAAAGAGCCGCAGCGAGGCCATCGGGAAATTCCGCTCGTGCAAGAGCCGCAGCAGCTCTTGACC
>JAFAAS010000144.1 GCA_023426435.1 Verrucomicrobiota bacterium
CTCGTAATACTCCACCGAATATCCCAACGCCTCCATCTTCGCCGCCATCTTACGCGCATGCCCCGGATGCACCCGGTCGTCCCGCGTCGTCGTGTAAAACATGATCGGCGGCAGCGTCATCCCGTCCCCGAGATTCTGATACGGCGAATACTTCGAAATATACGCCCACTCCTCCGGCACATCCGGATTCCCATACTCCGCCATCCAACTCGCGCCCGCCAGCAGCCGGTGATACCGCTTCATGTCCACGAGCGGATTTCCACACACCACCGCGCCATACAGCTCCGGCCGCCGCAGCATCGTCGCCGTCACGAGCAGCCCTCCATTGCTCCGCCCTTCAATCCCCAGCCGCGCCGGCGTCGTGATGTTCCGCCGCACCAGATCCTCCGCCACCGCTTCGAAATCCTCGAAGCACTTGTAGTGATTCTCCTTCAACACCGACGTATGCCACTCCGGCCCGAACTCCCCGCCGCCGCGAATATTCGCCAGCACAAACACGCCGCCGCGCTCCAACCACAGTTTCCCATACGCGCCGTGCAAATCCTCATACGACCCCGAATACGAGGGCTTCAACGAGTTCTCGAAACCGCCATACGAAAACATCCACACCGGCCACGTCCCGTCGAACGCCATCCCTTTCGGCCCCACCACGAAATACGGCACCTGCGTCCCATCCGCCGACTCGCACCAAAACTGCCGCGCCTCGAATCGCTCGCCATCAAACGTCGGCGCCTGCGCCGCGATTTTCTCCGCCTTGGTCGCTCCCGGCCCCACCCGATACAACGTCGTCGGCACCGTAAACGACTCATACGCCACCCACGCCTCGCCATCGCTGCCGCGCACATCGATCACGTCCAGCGTCCCATTATCCGGAAACTCCACTCTCTCCCGCTTCCAACCGCCACCGTCCCGCACGATCCGCATCAATCGCCCGCGCACATTATCCAGCAGCGTCACCACCACACTCGCGTCCGCCACTTTCACATTCTCCACCACCACGCTGCCTTCCTGCGCGACGAGCAACTCCACTTCCCCGCCTTCCCCGCGCAAAGCCCCCAACTCCGCCAGCACCACCGATCCCGCCCCAAACTCCTTCCCGCCCGCCGCCCACTCCTCTTTCAACCAAATCACCAGCCTTCCTTCGAACGCATCCACGACTCTCGCCGTTGCCGGAATCGCCAGCGGCCTCAACGCCCCGCCTTCGATCAGAAAAAACTTCGCCGTCCAAAACGTCAGCCCTTCGTTCACGAGGTGCACCGCTTCCGCTCCCGACCCGAGCCTCATTCCCACCGCCCACACCGACTCCTTCGCGCCTTCGTGCAACGTCTCCGCCGCGCCCAAGGGCGTGCCGCGTATCCATTTTTTAATCACCCGCGGATAACCCGAGCTCGTCAGCGAGCCTTCGCCAAAATCCGTCCCCACATAAATCGCATCCTCGTCGCACCACGCCACCCGCGACTTCGCCGCCGGCAGCACAAACCCGCCTTTCACAAAATCCTTCGTCTCCACGTCAAACTCCCGCACTTCCACCGCATCGCCGCCACCCGGCGACAACTCCAGCAACACCCGCTTCTCATCCGGCTGCCGCCACACCGCCCCCGAAAACGCCCACGGCTTTCCCTCCCGCTTCGCCAGCGCATCCACATCCAGCACCGTCTCCCACTTCGGCTCCGCTTTCTTCAACTCCTCGCGCGTCGTCCGCCGCCAGAGTCCGCGCGGATGCGCCTGGTCCTGCCAAAAATCATACAAAAACTCCCCGTGCGACTCCACCCGCGGAATCCGCGACTCCGAGTTCAACACGCCCAGCGCATCCCGATAAAGCTCCGCATACTCGGGCCGCGCCGTCAGCCGCTCCGCCGTCGCCGCATTCCGCTCCTTCACCCATCTCAACGCCTCCGCGCCCTCAATCTCCTCCAACCACAAATACGGATCCTGCTCCGCCCGCCCAACCCCCAGCCCCAGAACCACCACGAAAAGAAACATCCACCTCATACCGCCCACCGTCCTCCCCGCCCCCCATTCGTGTCAATTCGTGTCCCTTCGTGGTTCCTCCTCTCTCCCGCTTCCTCACGTCCGCGTCCCTTCGTGGTTCCTCCTCCGCCCGACGCCACCCCTCCAAATCCGTGTCCATCCGCGTCCATCCGTGGTTCAAAACTCCCCATCCACATCCCTCCGTGGTTTCAAACCGGCACCACAAAATAAAACTCCGCCCCTTTCCCCACTTCACTCGTGCACCCAATCGTCCCGCCGTGCGCCACCACGATCTCCCGCGCGATCGCCAGCCCGATTCCCACCCCTTTCTTAGTCTGCCCCGGCACGCGATAAAACCGGTCAAACACATGCGGCAACGCCTCCGGCGCGATCCCTTCGCCTTCATCCTTCACCGCGAATCGCACAAAGCCCGACGTCCCTTCCCGCTCCGCACACAACATGATCCTCCCGCCCGCCGGCGTGTATTTCGACGCATTCGTCAGCAGGTTCATGAACACGTGCCGCAGCCGCCCCGCGTCCACGTTCAACTTCATCTCCGCCAGCTCCGCCTCGCACTTCACCTCCAAGGTCTGCTCCGCCGCCTCGATGAACACGCGCGCCTCCTCCGCGATTTCCTCGATCAACACCCCCACCGCGATCTCCCTCCGCTCCAACGTCGCCGCCCCCGCCTCCAATCGCGCCAGATCCAACAGATCGTTCAAAATCCTCAACAACCTCTCCGCATCGTCCCGCGCCCCTTCCAACAACTCCCGTTGCTGCACCGTCAACGTCCCCACGTTCTGCTCCAACAACAAATACACCGCCATCCGCAAACTCGTCAGCGGCGTCTTCAACTCATGACTCACCGTCCCCACGAGGTTCGTCTTCGCATCGTCCAACAACCGGAACTTCGTCACATCCTGCAACACCACCGCCGCCCCTTTGAACTCCGTCAGCGAATCCCCAATCGCCAAAATCCGCGGCAGATAATGCCGGTCCTCCCGCCCCACGCGCAGCGTCACCACCTTGCCATAATCCGTCGGCAAATAGTGCTCGCCCGTCGCTAACACCGCCGCCAACGGCTCCGCGATTCCCGCCGGAAACCCCGCCTCGAACTGACCCGACTCCGCCAGCCGCTCCGCCGCCGGATTTCGCACTTCATGCGCGCCATCCCGCGACACCACAAACACCGGATCCGGCGCCGAGGTCAGCGTCGCCTCCATCGTCCGCTGCGTGCGCAACACTTTCGCCCGCGTCGCGTCCCGATACGCCCGCAACTTCTCCGCCATCTGATTGAACGCCTTCGCCAGCTGTCCCAGCTCGTCCCGCGACAAATACGGCACGTTCCGATCCAGATCGCCTTCGCCCACCGCCACCGCCGACGCCGTCAACGCCTTGATCGGCTTCAACAGCGACGCCGCCATCCGCCACGCAATCAACAGCGACAACACCACCGCGCCCGCAATCGCCGCAATCAACACCCGCTGCGCCAGCTCCACCCGCCGCTCCACCCGCTCCGCCGTCTCCTGCGCCGCCGCAAAATCCCGCTGGTTCAAATTCTCGATCGACGCCAGCACGCGATACAACGCCGTCTCATGCAACCGCAGTTGCTCCAACGATCCCGTTCCACCGCCCGCCAATAATCCCTCCCCCTGCCGCACCAACTCCGAAAACGCATCGTCGAGTTGCTGCACCAACGGCGCGCGCGCCGTTCCCGCCGAACTCGCCGACTGCGCCATCAACTCCCGCGTAAACGCCCCGCGGTGCTCCTCAAACGCCCGCCGCGACGCCAACAAATCTCCCCGCCACGAGGTCACCGCCGACGCCATCAAGCGCGCCGTCACGCGCATCTGCTGACACGCGAGAATGTCCCGATAATTCCCCACCAAGTCGCTCTGCAACTCCCCCGCCAGCTCCCGCGAAACCCGAATCGCATAAAACCCCATCCCCACCACCACGAGCAGCAGCGGCACCAACCCCAAATAAAGTCGCGCCCGCAGCATCGAACCTCCTACCGCTTCAATCCCAGGAGGACCGCCCCACCCCACCGCGCACCCTCATTCGTGTTTCTTCGTGTCCATTCGTGGTTCACCGTTGCTTGTGAATCCGCGTTCATCCGTGTCCATCCGTGGTTGAAACTCACAACAACCCCATCTTCTGCCGCTTTCGATAAAGCGTCGCCGGATCGATCCCCAGGATCTTCGCCGCTTCATCCAGATTCCGCGAGGTCGCCAGAATCCTTCGAATGTGCTCCGCCTCGAGTTCATCCAACGACACCCGCGCCCCCACCGCCACCGTCGGATTCGCCCCGCCCGTAAACTCCTCCGGCAAATCCGCCAAATCGATCTTCTCCCCGGGACACAGAATCACCGCGCGCTCGATCACATTCCGCAACTCCCGCAAATTCCCCGGCCACTTGTAACCCGACATCGCCCCCGTCGCCTCGGGCGTGAAGCCTGTAACCTTTTTTCCAATACGCGTGGCGAAGAACTTGCGATAATTCTCCGCAAAGCGGAGCAGATCCGACGGCCGTTCATGCAGCCCCGGCAGCACCACCGAAATCACATTGATCCGGTAATAGAGATCCTCGCGAAACCGCCCCGCTTTCACTTCCTCCGCCAGATTCCGGTTCGTCGCCGCAATCAATCGCACGTTCGCCGTTCGCGATTTCGCCTCCCCCACGCGTTCGTATTCCCGCTCCTGCAACAGCCGCAACAGCTTCGGCTGAATCTCCAGCGGCAATTCCCCAATCTCGTCGAGAAACAAGGTTCCACCATCCGCCGCCGCCACCTTGCCCATCGTGTCCGCCACCGCGCCCGTGAACGATCCTTTCACGTGCCCGAACAATTCGCTCTCCAACAACTCCCGCGAAAGGCTCGGACAATTCACCGTCACGAACGCCGCATCCTTCTGCTTGCTGCGCTTGTGCACCTCCCGCGCCAGCACGCTTTTCCCTGTCCCACTCGGCCCCAGCAACAACACCGTCGCCGGCGTCTCCGCCGCCTTGAACGCAATCTCGAACGCCCGCTGCACCGAGGGCTCCGTCGTCTCGAGATCCACTTCCGGCGACGCATCCGCGAGCTGGCTCTCCAACGCCTTCACGCGATTCTCCAGCGCCCGGCCTTTTTCTATCTTCGCCAGCACGCCGCGAATCTGCTCCGGCGTGAAGGGCTTCGGAATAAAGTCGAACGCCCCCCGCCGCATCGCCTCCACCGCCGTCGCGATGTTCGCATACGCCGTGAACATCACCACCGCGAGCGACGGCTGCGCCTTCAACAACTTGTCCAACACCTCCAGCCCATCCTCCGAACCCAGCTTCAAATCGAGGAAGCACGCGTCATGCACCTGCTCCTCCACCATCTTCACCGCCCGCGCGCCATTCGGCGCTTCGGCCACGGTGTGACCATGAGTTTCAACTGCGATCCGGGTCGTGCGCCGGATACCCGCTTCGTCATCGACGATAAGAACACGCATGCTGGAAAAGGTTGAAGCAAACCGGAGTTCCGAAGCTGGCAAATTTCCCACCCTATAAAAACCAAGGCGGGGCCGCTTGCGCGGCCCCGCCAGGTCCAGCTTCAACTCACTGTCCTGCAGACCTAGGGCCCACAGGCAGTGTCGGTGGAAATGACAGGCACGCATTGGCACTGTTCCGTTGATGAAATCGCCGTCGCGGAACTTTTGCCGCGATGTCTCGCGATCCTCACTCATCGACACACTCCCGCCGGCCATTCCACCCGTTGGCTCACATTACCCAACCTCCTGCCCATCAATCATCACCACACCCTTCGGGAAAAATATCCGACACCCTTAATTCGTCGCGCATCCAGATTTTAGATACTTTTCGGGGGACGAATCGGGCGGAACCACGGCGCGCGCGGACCGCGAAATCCCCCACGCGCACCTCGCTCGATTTCTTTTGTCGAATCCCCGCGCGGATCTCTCTAACCCCATCCGTATCACATGCCCACTTCCATTCCCGCCGAACCCCGCCCTCCCAATCCGCCCCCTCC
>JAFAAS010000151.1 GCA_023426435.1 Verrucomicrobiota bacterium
TCAATCCCCTCGTCGCCCGTCCGCTCGCCGGCGACGCCCCGCGCCCCACCCGCATCGTGCTCGTCGGCGACTCCACCGTCACCGACCACGCCGGCTGGGGCAGCGGCTTCAAACAGCTGCTCGCGCCCGGCACCGAATGCCTCAACACCGCCCGCAGCGGCCGCAGTTCCAAAAGTTTCCGCGACGAGGGCCACTGGGATCACGCCCTCTCTCTTCACGGTGACTACTACCTCATCCAATTCGGCCACAACGACCAGCCCGGCAAAGGCCCCGCCCGCGAAACCGACCCCGATACCACCTACGCCGAAAACCTCGCCCGCTACATCGACGACGTCCGAGCCATCAACGCCCAACCCATCCTCGTCACCTCCCTCTGCCGCCGCACGTTCGATCCGCAAAACCCGCAAAAACTCGCCGACTCCCTCGCCCCCTACGCCGCCGCCGCCCGCCGCG
Source organism: Verrucomicrobiota bacterium (assembly GCA_023426435.1). GTDB lineage: Bacteria > Verrucomicrobiota > Verrucomicrobiia > Opitutales > Opitutaceae > Opitutus. Next base: position 454 of record JAFAAS010000151.1, read on the forward strand.
TCGCCGCCGAGAAAAACGTCCCGCTCCTCGACCTCCACGCCCGCAGCATCGCGTTCTGCGAAAATCTCGGCCCCGCCGCCGTCGAAGCCTTCAATCCTCCCACCGAAAAAGGCCCCGATCGCACGCACCTCAACGCCGCCGGGTCCCTCGCCTTCGCGCGCCTCCTCGCCGAAGATCTCCGCCGGTCGATCCCCGCCTTCCCGCTCGCTCCGCGATAACACGGCCGCTCTGCGCTCATCGTCGACTTTTCTCTCGACCTCCCTTCCGCATCCGGGCCACTAACCCGTCGTGCAGGTCACCGCCACCCTCGAAGACGTTGCCAAGCGCGCCGGCGTTCACCGAACGACCGTTTCCCTCTCGCTCCGCGATCACCCGCGCATCCCCGCCACCACCCGCGCGCGCGTGAAGGCCATCGCCAATGAGCTCGGCTACCGCATGAACCCGCTCGTCTCCGCGCTCATGCAGTCGCGCCGCTCCGGCAAGCCCGTCAAGCACGCCGCCCTCGCCTACGTCACCAACTACCCCACCCGCTACGGCTGGCGCCCCGAGCATCACGATCGTCCCAACTTCTTCCCCGGCGCCGCCGAGCGCGCACAGGATTTTGGATACAAGCTCGAACACTTCTGGCTCGCCGAACCCGGCATGACCCCGCGCCGGTTCTGCGACATGCTCTCCGCCCGCAGCATCAACGGCCTCATCATCGGACGCCTCCCGCCCGGCCAGTCCTCGCTCGACCTCGAGTGGAACCGCTTCTCCTGCGTCGCCCTCGGCATGACGCTCCGTTCGCCCATCCTCCATCACGTAACAGAAAACCACTACGACACCGTCTGGCAGTCGATGGACCGCTGCCGCGAACGCGGCTACAAACGCGTCGGCATCGTCTTCCCCGACGGCAACGACAGCCCCCGCGTCGGCGACCGCTGGCTCGGCGCCTACTTCACGCAACAACTGAAATTCCCCGCCCGCGACCGCCTCCCGCTCTGCTCCGAAAAACCGACCGACGAATCCGCCTTCCGCGCCTGGTTCCAAAAACACAAACCCGACGCCATCCTCGTCAACAACGCCCGCCTTCTCATCGAGTGGCTCGAGAAACTTAAGGTGAAAGTGCCCGACGACGTCGGCATCGTCTCCCTCGAACACCGGCGCGACTTCGAGTGCACCGGCATGTATTACGACCCCGCCAAGATCGGTGGCCTCGCCATCGAAATGCTCATCGGCCTCATGCACCGCAACGAAACCGGCGTCCCCGCCGTGCAACACGAGGTCCTCCTCACCGGCGAGTGGCGCGAGCACCACTTGCTCCCCTCCCGCCGCTAACGACGACACGGCCCTTCGCCGCGCCTGCAATCCCCTCAACACCCGGACCGGAGCGCCGCCTGCCGCGCTTCGTCGGGGCGAGCGTTTCGCCGAAGCATGAGGCTATAGCATATTCATAATGTCAGAGCCGTTGGCCGAATCGTAAAACCCGATTTGAACCACGAAGGCACCGAGCACACAGAAGAAAGCCATGGGATCTCTCCGTGCCTCTGTGCCTCTGTGGTTCACCTGAAAGGCTCTATAGCTTTTCTGAAAACACTCTACCCCTCCCCCGCCGCCCCCTCGAGCCTCCCCAAGCGCACCGCGAGCCAGCCGCTCCGTCTCCACGCTTCGGATACGTCTCCATCCGTCTTTCACCGCCCCGCGGTCAACGATGTGCGCAACGGTGCGATTGTGAGTTTTTTCGCACCCAATTGCGTTTCGGCAGTCTCTTAGGCCTTCCCCGCGATCTTCCCCCGGCGTCCCCGCCGATCGATCGCAGCCGATCCCGAAATCATCGTTCGACCTTCGCATACCCTCTGACCGTTTTGCCGCCAAAACGTTAGTCCCACCGCCCGCGCTCTCTCGGCCGCCTCCGCGGCGCCACGCGTTTCCTCCTCTGCCGGACTCCCTCCTTTTCGGGCCGCCCCGCGTCTTTGTCCCTCTGTTTCAACCCGACCCATGCACACCATGAACACCGACACCCAGCGAACCCCGCTGCACCGACTGCTGCTCGCATCGGCCTGCCTCCCGCTCGCGTTATCGATCGCGCACGCACAGTCCGCGCAACCGCCAGCCACCACCGCCACCCCCGACGATGATGTCGTCGTCCTCTCGCCCTTCGAGGTCGTGAGCGACCAGCAGGGCTACTACAGCGCCAACACCATGTCCGGCACGCGCTTCAACACGAAGCTCGAAGACCTCGCCTCCTCCATCACCATCATGACGAAGGAGCAGATGACGGACTTCGCGATGACCGACATCAACGACGTCTTCCTCTACGTCGCCGGCACCGAGGGCACCGGCACTTACACCGACTACACCATCGATCGCAACGGCTCGATTTCCGACAACGTCCAGATCAATCCCGCCCAGGCCAACCGCGTCCGCGGCATCGCCCCGGCCAACGTCTCTCTCGGCAATATCGAGACCATGGGACGCGTCCCCGTCGATCCCATCGGCATCGACTCCATCGAAATCAGCCGCGGCCCCAACGCCAACGTCTTCGGTCTCGGCAACCCGTCCGGCACCGTCAACCAGGTCCCGTCCTCCGCCAACGTCCAACGCGATCGCGCCCAGCTCGTGCTCCGCGTCGACAGCTACGAGGGCTACCGCAACAGCCTCGATTTCAACAAAGTCCTCATTCAGGACAAACTCGCCGTCCGCTTCCAACAGGTCTTCCAACACGAGGCGTTCGAACGCAAACCGTCCGGCGTCGATACCGAGCGCTACAACGGCATGATCAAGTATCAGCCGTTCAAGAACACCACGCTCAGCGCCTCCTACAACTACTACCACTCCTACGGCAATCGCCCGAACTCCCTCCCGCCGCGCGACAACATCTCCTACTGGCAGCGCAGCGGCCGCCCCACCTGGGACCCCGTCGCCCGCGTGATCAAGGTCAACGGCAAGCAGAGCCTCCCGATCACCGCCACCACCTTCCCCACCACCGCCAACTTCGGCACCACCGCCAGCCCCGACATCCAAAACGTCGACTACTTCACCGCCAGCTGGCTCGGCTTTGATTCCAGTCAGCTGTTCATCGACCAAAACGGCGCCGGCTACTGGGCCTCGCCCAACGGCTGGACCGGCGATCACCCTTGGACGTCCACCGCGTCCAACGCGCCCGCGTGGCAGCCTTCCGCGCTCCAAAGCTACCGCTATCTCCAGATCACCGGCGCCCCCGACGCGCGCGGCACCGGCGTTCGCTCCAACACCCAGCCGCTCTTCCTCACCACGCCGACTGTCACCGATCGGTCCATCTACGACTGGGAAAATATCAACATCTCCGCCGTTAACCGTTTCTGGGACCGCCACGAAACCATCAACCTCCAGCTCGACCACGTCTTCTTCTCGAACCCGCTCCACACGCTCGCCTTTCAGGGCAACTTCTTCCGCGAAGACTCCGAGCGTTGGACGCGCAACTACATCGGCATTGCCAACGACCTCGGCCAATCCGGTCAGCTGTCCGTCGATGTCAACGAACGCCGCCTCGATGGCTCGCCCAATCCGTATTTCCTCCGCCCCTACATCGGCGTCGCCCGCCCACGCACCGTTTATCGTCCGGCCAAATGGGACACCACTCGCGGCCAGCTCGCTTACCGCGCCGATCTCCGCCAGCTCGACGGCTGGCTGAAACACCTCGGCACCCATCAGTTCACCGGGTATTACGAATACAAATACCGCGTCGATCGTCAGTATTCCTGGCGCGACGCCATGATCTCGAGTCCGTCCTTCCTTCCCGCCGGCATCGCCGTCGCCAATCAATCCAACGGCGTCACCGGCCAATACCCCGCCATCCAAGCCACGCGTAATTTCTTCCGCTATTACGTCGGCGACGCCCAGGGCGACAACGTCGACTACGCGCCGACCGACTTCCAACCGGGCTCCTACCAATACGTGTGGGGCAATGCCCAAACCGGCGTCTTCAACCGCGATCCCGTCACCCTCGGCCTCGCCGCCGCCTCCGACGCCACGGGCGGCACCAACAACAGCAAGATCACCATCAAAACCCTCGGCGGCGTCTGGCAGGGCCATTTCTTGAACGGCCTGCTCGTCACCACCTTCGGCGCCCGCGAGGACGAGGTTTACACGATGTTCGGCGACGGCAATGTCCGCCTCAACCCCGACGGCATCACCCTCGACTACGCGTCCGCCAATCGCTGGTCCGGCAACCGCGACTTCAACTCCGGCCAGACCACCAACTATCAAGCCATCGTCCGTCCGTTCCGCGACGTCACCTTCCTCCCGGAAACCGGCTTCCTGTCCGACCTCGCTCGCGGATTTTCCTTCGGCTACAATAAATCCGACAGCTTCCTCCCCTCCACTCCCGCCCAATCGCTCTACAAGGAATCCGTCCCGAATCCCACCGGCGAAGACGAGAGCTTCACCTTCGGATTCAACCTCCTCGACGGGAAACTCGTCATTCGCGCCACCCGCTACGAAAACATCCAAAAGGATGCGCGCAACGGCGACGCCGGCGTCTTCAACCAACGCGTGACACGTATCGACATGTCTCCGCGCGGCCAAACCGCCAACCCCGCCCGCCTCCTTTTCCAAGCCGACGCTTGGGTCCGCTGGCAAAATCCCGGCTGGTCCGACGAGCAGGTCCGCGCCGAAGTCACCCGGCAGACCGGCATCTCGCCCGAACTCGAAGCCTTCCTCTTCGACCCCGGCATCCCCTTCGCCGCCACCGCCGACGTCGTCGCCAAGGGCACCGAAATCGAAATCAACTACAACCCGACGTCGTGGTGGACCGTCTCCGGCTCCGTGACGAAATCCACCGTCACCAACCGCAACGTCTCCGCCGCCACCCAACGCTGGATCGACGAGCGCATGCCGATCTGGACCTCCATCGTCGATCCCCGCATCGGAGCCACTGGCGACGGCGCGCTCGCCCCCACCGCCGGCAACACCGAGCGCCTCTGGTGGAAACAGCTCTATCAAGGCGCCTCCGGCAACCAAACGCCCGAAGACAACTTCACCGCATTCGTCGGCGCTCCCTACAGCGCGTTCCGCGAGCTCGAGGGCAAAGCCAACCCGCAGAGCCGCGAATGGAGCGCCCGCTTCAGCACCAAGGTCAGCCTCGACGAACTCACCGATAATCGCATCTGGCGCAACGTCTCGGTCGGCGGCGCCGTCCGCTGGGAAAGCAAAGCCGCCATCGGCTACTACGGCGTGCAATCGCTCCCCGACAAGATCACGCAGCTCGACACGAACCGCCCGATCTTCGACAGCGCCAACACCTACATCGACGCGTTCATCACCTACCGGACGAAGCTCTGGCGCGACAAAGTCAGCGCCTCGTTCCAACTCAACGCGCGCAACATCACCGAAAGCGGCGGACTGCGCCCCGTCGGCGCCTTCCCCAACGGCGAGATCCACACCTACCGCATCATCGATCCACGACAGTTCTTCCTCACCGCCACATTCGAATTCTAGTTCAACTCGCCCTCTTCCGGCCGCCGCCCCAAAGCGGCGGCCTTTTTCTTTCTCTCGTTCGTGGAGGCGCGGTGCCCCCACCGCGCATTCGCCAGAGCCCTCGGGCAATATTCGCGTTCCTTCGCGTCCATTCGCGGTTCATACCTCTTTCCTTTTCGTCGCGATGCGCAACCCCACCGCTCCCCTTCCTCGCTGGCTCTTCCCTCTCATCTTTGCCGCCGCGCTCGTCGCCTACTGGCCCACCTTCTCCGCCGGCTTCATCTGGGACGACGCCGGCCATGTCACGCGCCCCGACCTCCGCTCTCTTTCCGGATTGTTTCGCATCTGGTTCGAAGTCGGCGCCACGCAACAATACTACCCGCTCCTCCATTCCGCGTTCTGGCTCGAACATAAACTCTGGGGCGATTCCGCGTTCGGCTATCACCTGCTCAACGTCTTCCTCCACGCCGCCAACGCCTGCCTTTTCGCCCGCCTGCTCCATCGCCTCGCCGTCCCCGGTGCCGCCTTCGCCGCCCTCCTCTTCACCCTCCACCCGGTCTGCGTCGAATCCGTCGCCTGGATCTCCGAACAAAAGAACACCCTCTCCACCCTCCTCTACCTCTCCGCCGCGCTTGCGTATCTAAATTTCCAACACGCCCGCTTTCGCGCCCAGAACTCCAAACCCCAAACTCAAAACCCAAAACCCAGAACCTATCTCGTCGCCACCGCCCTCTTCACTTCCGCCCTCCTCACGAAATCCGTCACCGCCACCCTCCCCGCCGCCCTCCTCGTTCTCCTCTGGTGGCGTCAAGGCTCACTCCATTTCCGCCGCGACGTCGTTCCGCTTCTTCCCTGGTTCGCCCTCGCTCTCGCCGCCGGTCTCCACACCGCCCATTTCGAACGCACGCACATCGGCGCCGACGGCTCCGCCTTCGATCTCACCGTCGCCGAACGCCTCCTCCTCGCCGGCCGCATCCCTTGGTTCTACCTCGGCAAACTCCTCTGGCCCGCCGACCTCATTTTCATCTACCCACGCTGGACCGTCGACACCTCCTCGCTCCTCCAGTGGCTCTTCGTCATCGGCACTCTCGGCCTCCTCTCCGCCGCACTCTTCGCATCAAACCGCCAACCTTGGGGGCGCGGTGCCCTCACCGCGCTTCTCCTCTTCGGCGGCACGCTTTTCCCCGTCCTCGGCTTTTTCAATGTCTATCCGTTCCTCTTCTCCTACGTCGCCGACCACTTCCAATACCTCGCCTCCCTGCCGCTCCTCGCCGCGTTTGCTTCCGTCGCCACGCGCGCGAGCACGTCGCTCTCCCACCGAAGCCCCACGTCCCCAACCCAAAACCCAAAACTCAAAATCTACTCCGCCGTCGCGGCCTTCCTCATCCTGGCCGGACTGGGAGGTCTCACCTTCCAACAATCCCGCACCTACCACGACAGCCTCACCCTCTGGCAAACCACCGCCGCCCGAAATCCGTCCGCCTGGATCGCCCACAACAATCTCGCCCTCGCCCTGACCGAACGCGGCCGTATCCAGGAAGCCATCACACACCTCGAGACCGCGCTCACGCTCCGCCCCGACTACCCGCAAGCGCTCTCAAACCTCGGCGATAACCTCACGCGCCTCGGCCGCCCCTTCGACGCCATCCCCCACCTCGAACGCGCGCTCGCCGTCCAACCCAACTTCCCCGACGCCCACAACAACCTCGGCGCCGCCTACGCCGCCCTCGACCGCTACACCGACGCGATCCCCGCCTTCGAACGCGCTCTAGCTCTCAACCCGCGCCTCGCCGTCGCTCACCGCAATCTCGGCTTCGCCATCGCCGCCTCCGGCCGCAACGCCGACGCCGTTCCGCATTTCACTCGCGCCGTCGAACTCGCCCCGCGCGATCCCCAAGCCCACCTCGGCCTCGCGATCGCGCTCCTTCTTAGCAACCGCTTCCCCGCTGCCGAACCGCACTTCCACCGCGCAATCGAGCTCGATCCTCAAAATCCCGCCCCCCGCATCGCCCTCGCTCGCGCGCTCGCCGCGCAAGGCCGTAGTGCCGAAGCGGAGACACACCTCCGCGCCGCCCGCCGCCTCCAGCAATAAGGCAGGGCGAGCCGCCCACACCCACCCGCCAAATCGCCTCCGCCTGTCCGTGCTCAATCACCCGTCCGACATTCAACAATGAGCGCACCCCCGCATTCGAAACCTTCCTCCTTCCAACCACGATAAACCACACGCATCGCCGCCGCCGATTGCCACCCCCTCGGCGACGTATCCGTTCCGCGGATTCGCATCGCGCGCCGCCTCATGAGTCTCTCCTTTCGCCGCCTCCTCGCTTTTCCGCTCTCCGCCGCGGCCTTCACACTCTTCGCTCATCTCGCGCTGTCCGGCGAAATCTTCCGCGACATCCCTTACGGCCACGCCTCCGGCGAAACCCTCCTCCTCGACGCCCACATCCCCGACACTCCCGGCCCGCATCCCATCGCCCTCCTCGTCCACGGCGGCGGCTGGTCCCGCGGCGATAAATCCGGCAGCGACAAACCCGGCGACGGCGCCGACATCACTCCTTGGTTCGCGCCACTCTCCGCCGCAAACTTCACGTGGTTCTCCATCAACTACCGCCACGCCCCCGCTCACCGCTGGCCCGCCGCACTCGAAGACGTCCAATCCGCCATTCGCTGGGTTAAAACCCACGCCACCCACTACCGCGGCGACCCCCAACGCATCGCCCTGTTCGGCCACTCCGCCGGCGGCCATCTCGTCTGCCTCGCCGCCACGCTCGCCGACGACTCCACGCGCCCTCAAGCCGTCGTCGGTTTCGCTCCCGTCACCGACTTCGAAACCGATGTCGCCCACCGCGGCGGCCAGCTCAGCACCTCCCTCCAAGCGCTCTTCAATCTCCCCGCCGCCCCCAACCCTGAATCGCTCGCGATCCTCCGCGAAGCTTCGCCGCTCACTCACATCAAACCCGGGCTGCCACCTTTTCTCCTTCTTCATGGCGACGCCGACAAAACCGTCCGCCTCGAACAATCCCTCGCCTTCCAACAAAAACTCCAGGCCGCCGGCGTCCGCTGCGACCTCATCACACTGCCCGGCGCTCCGCACGGTCTCCTCACCTGGCCTCAATTTCTGCCCGACTACCCGGACCGCCTCATCGCCTGGCTCCGCGAAACCCTCGCACCCGCCGGCGCGCAACCATGACACGCCCCGCCTCCCCCGTTTCACCTCCCCGAACCGTCTTCACTCTGCGCTCGTCTGGCTCCACACACGCCCCAAACGTGATCAACGATGAATAACTCCGACTACCTCCACCAACTCTTCGGGCTCACCGGCAAAGTCGCCGTCGTCATCGGCGGCACCGGCGAACTTTGCGGCGCCATGGCCGAAGGACTCGCCGGCGCCGGCGCCGAAGTGGTGATCGTCGGCCGCAACGCCGACAAAGCTCAGGCCCGTCTCGACAAAATTTCCGCCGCCGGCGGCAAAGCCTGGTTCCACTCCGCCGAAGCCACCAACAAAGCCGAACTCGAAGGTCTCCTCGCCGCCGTCCTCAAAAAATCCGGCCGCGTCGACATCGTCGTCAACGGCGCCGGCATCAACTCCGCGACACCGTTCTTCGACATCACCGAAGAGGAGTTCGATCGCATCCTCCGCGTAAACGTCAAAGGCGTCTTCCTCGGCTGCCAGGTCTTCGGCAAATACCTCGTCGAACGCGGCGAGGGCGGCTCGATCATCAACCTCGGCTCGATGTCCGGCATCGTCCCGCTCTCACGCGTCATCACCTACTCCGCCTCCAAGGGCGCCGTTCACAATCTCTCCCTCAACCTCGCCCGCGAATGGGCGCCCGCGAAGGTCCGCGTCAACGTCCTCGTCCCGGGCTTCTTCCCCGCCGAACAAAACCGCAAGGTCCTCACGCCCGACCGCGTCGCCGCCATCCTCGGCCACACTCCCGCGAAACGCTTCGGCGAAGCCCGCGAGCTCATCGGCGCCACCCTCCTCCTCGCCTCCGATGCCGCCGGCTCCTTCATCACGGGCGAAGAGCTCATCGTCGACGGCGGCTACCACGCCATGACCATCTAAAAAAACCAAACGCCAAACCTCCAAACGCCAAATTCGGACCCGTGCACTCTTTTTGGAGTTTGGATTCTGGCGTTTGAGATTTCTCCCCTTGAGCTCCATCAACGACTTCCTCCTCCGCCACGATCTCCGCATCGCGCAGAATCCCTGCGTGAGCCCCGACTTCTGCCTCGATTGGTCCGCCCTCAGCGCGAAGCTCGCCGCCGGCACCCCGCTGCGCGAGTATCCAAAAAGCCACTTCGAGACCGCCGCCGGCCGTTGGACGCTCCTCGAAGACGAACTCACCGGCGATTGCGCCTGGCGCCTGCGTGGCTACGAGCGTGAGCGAGTGGCCGAAGCCCCCCTCGCCCACGCCCTCTCCCTTCCCAACTCCACCACCGTTTTCCCCGCCACATGGGAAAACCTCCTCCGGCTCAAAAACCTCATCCTCGAACACGATCCCGCATCGACGATCTTCCCGTCCACCGGCGGCAACCTCGGCCGCAGCACCCTCGGCGTCGGCGCCCGCTTCACCGTTCTCCACTGGCCCGCCGTCGACTGGGCCATGAGCGCCCTCGATCTCGGCCTCACCGCCAACCAAAATTCCATTCCGCGCGAGCTCGTCTTCGACGTCGACCAAATGCTCGCCGGCGAACTCGACACCGTTCCGTTCCCCTTCATCGGCACGAACGTCCCCGAGGGCCACCAGGGCCAGTCCGTCGAGGGCATGAGCCACGGCTGCGTCCTCACCAAACTCAAACACGGCTTCCACCACCGCCGCATCGCGTGGTCGTTCAACGCCGACCACCAACCGATCGGCGGCAAATTCGACTCCCGCGAAGACCAGCTCGTCCGCGGCTGCCTTCTCGCCAGCTACATCACGTTCGACCTCTCCCCCGAGCTCGCGCTCAACCAACCCGCGCGCCTCGCCGATATCCCTTCCGACCTCGTCGAACAAGTCCGCGCCCGGGTCGCCTCCGCCGGTCTCACCCTCGACTCCGCCGCTTTCGAAAAACTCCTCTGCTCCGTCTGGCCCGCGCTCCAAAAGATGAAGCGCCGCGACGACAAATACTCCGCCGCTCGCGCCGCCGCGTTCACCGCCCCCGCCGGCCGCGCCTACCTCCGCGAGCTCTCCATCGACGAACTCCCGGGCCTCACCACGCCCGAAACCACCGCTATCATGCTCGCGCTCTGCGAAGCGCTCGGCATGAAAATCCACTTCGTCGCTCCCGCGTTCGGCTTCCAAAAAAACACGCCCGTCGCCGACAACTCCGCCCTCCGCGCCCTCATCTCGAAACAATGGGCCGTCTGCGAAAAATTCGACGTCTCCATCGGCTTCCACTCCGGCTCCGGCAAATCCGCCGAAAACTACCAGGTCATGGGCGCCGCCACCGGCACCCGCCTCGAAATCAAAACCAGCGGCCGCTACACCTACGAAATGGGCCGCGCACTCTTCGCCTCGAAGAACGCCTCCGACCAATCCCTCTGGCGCGACTGGTATCGCTTCACGCTCGATCTCGCCCTCGCCGGCGCCTTCAGCACCGACGCCACCGAACAAAAAATGGCCCGCACCTTCATCACCACCTCCCTCACCGATTCTTCCTCGAATGGAGGCGCGGTGCCCCCACCGCGCATTTCAGACAACCTCTTCTCCTCCCCCGCCACCACCCGCTCCGCGCTCGAATCGCTCCCTCCGAGCCCCGAGCACATGTTCTTCTTCGAATACAATTTCCTTTACGTCCTCGCCGCCGACGGCCGCCCCGAAAAATCCGCCCTCGGCGACCACTCTCCCGCCGGCTATCGCCAGCGCGCCCGTTTCTACACCATCAGCGACGAAGGCCGGCTCCTCTTCGCCAAGAACATCGCGAGCTATCTCATCTTCCTCGCCGAAAACACCGGCCTCGTCCCCGCCCCTCGCTGCACCGCCGCCCGCACCCTCCTCGACCGCTACACCACGCTCGAAGACATGCTCGCCGACATCTCCCGCTAACGCGGCATCCGGCGGGTTCTGAAATCTCAAATCTCAAATTTCAAATCCTCCACTCCCCTAGCCCGTAGGTTGCGAGCTCGCTCGCAACAAACCGAGCCCCCCAGTCAACAGTCCACCACTCCCCCTCTGTGTCTCCGTGCTTCCGTGGTTCACCGTTACCGAAGCTTCATTCACTCGTGTCTCTTCGTGTTCATTCGTGGTGAAAAAACTCCACCGTCGCGCCCACCTTCTCGCTCTCTAATCCGTGGTTTCCCTCCGTTTCCTCCTGTAAAAACCCGCTCCTCCTCCCGTTCACTTCCCCTTCGCGTTTCTTCGCGCCCCTTCGCGTTTCTTCGCGGTCTAAAAAATCATACTCGTCCCCACCTCCTCCCCCTGTAAATCGCGGCCCCCCCTCCGTTCTCTCTGTTTCCTCCTGTAGAAATTCCGCCCCATGCGCCCGCTCATTCACGACGACTTCCTCCTCTACACCGACGCCGCCCGCGATCTCTACCACCACTTCGCGAAAGCCGAGCCGATCTACGACTACCACTGCCACCTCCCGCCCCAACAAATCCTCTCCAACCACCAGTTCGCCGACCTCTCCGAAATCTGGCTCGGCGGCGATCACTACAAATGGCGCGCCATGCGCGCCAACGGCGTCGATGAACGCTTCGTCACCGGCAACGCCTCCCCCCGCGAAAAATTCGACGCCTGGGTCCGCACCGTTCCCCACACCCTCCGCAACCCGCTCTACCACTGGTCGCACCTCGAGCTCGCCCGCTACTTCAATCTCACCGATCTCATCGACGAAACATCCGCCGACAAAATCTGGCGCGAAGCCAACGCCCAACTCCCCTCCCTCCGCGTCCACGACATCCTCGCGGCCAACCAGGTCGCCGTCATCTGCACCACCGACGACCCCGCCGACCCGCTCGATCTCCACGAAAAGATCGCCCAACTCGGCCTCAAAACCCGCGTCTATCCCACCTTCCGCCCCGACAAAGCCCTCCTCGTCTCCGCCCCCGCCGCCTTCAACGCCTGGATCGAAAAACTCTCCGGCGTCTCCAAACTTCCAATACGCTCCTTCGACGACTTCCTCGCCGCCCTCCAAAAACGCCACGACGATTTCCACGCCATCGGCGGGCGCCTCTCCGACCACGGCATGGAAAACGCCTTCGCCACACCCTGCACCGCCGCCGAAGCCCAAACCATCTTCGACGCCGCCCGCGCCGGCCGCGCCGCCTCCCCCGACGACGAAGCGAAGTTCTCCTCCTTCATGATGCTCGAGTTCGGCCGCTGGGACGCCCGCAAAGGCTGGACCAAACAGCTCCACCTCGGCGCCCTCCGCAACAACAACGCCCGCCTCCTCTCCAAACTTGGCCCCGACACCGGCTTCGATTCCATCGGCGACTTCCCCCAAGCCCGCGCCCTCTCGAATTATCTCAACACCCTCGACTCGACCGACGAGCTCCCCCGCACCGTCCTCTACAACCTCAACCCCGCCGACAACTACGTCTTCGCCACGATGACCGGCAATTTCCAGGACGGCACCATCCCCGGCAAACTCCAGTTCGGCAGCGGCTGGTGGTTCCTCGATCAAAAAGAAGGCATGGAGTGGCAGATCAACGCCCTCTCCTCGCTCGGTCTCCTCGGCCGCTTCGTCGGCATGCTCACCGACTCGCGCAGCTTCCTCAGTTACCCGCGCCACGAATACTTCCGCCGCATCCTCTGCAATCTCCTCGGCGCCGACATGGAACGCGGCGAAATCCCGAACGATCGCAACCTCGTCGGCGGCATGGTGCGCAACATCTGCTTCGCCAACGCCCGCGACTACTTCCGCCTTTCCCTTGCCCAATAGGGCAGGTCTCCCGCCTCCGCCGCCCCCCGTAGCACGGTCAACCTGACCGTGCTTTTTTCATCCGCATCGCCGGATCAGCCTTCCGCCCTCTCTCATGGAGGCGCGGCGCCCTCACCGCACATTTTCCGACCGCTGGAGCCTGCCCCATCCGCGGAACGCGCTCCCCTGCATGACACACTTCCCCCACGCCATCGCAATTCTACGTAATCTTCCGGCTCCACACGCCCCATCCTTTTCGCCACACATTCACCGTGCCCTTCGCCACCCCACGCCGGAAGTCACCGGGCGAAGCCATCTCCAAACTGTGGCTGGTAGGGCGAACCGTCCCGGTGAGCCGATCCCTCCCCCTTCTCAGATCTGAAATCCGAAATTTCAAATCCCCCGCGCATCCTCAGCCTCAGGTCTCAAGTTTCAGTCTTTCAGCATCTCAGCATCTCAGCATTTCAGCGTTTCAGCGTTTCAGCGTTTCAGAAGATCCATCGGACTCCGCACCCCCAACCCCGGCTTCTCCATCACATGAGTATAGATCTGCGTCGTCTCTACACTCTGATGCCCCAACAAATCCTGCACCGTCCGTATATCGACGCCGCTCTCCAATAAATGCGTCGCAAACGAATGCCGCAGCACATGCGGCGTCACCCGCTTGTCGATCTTCGCCGCCTCCGCCCCGCGCTTCAGAATCCGTTGAAAACTCGTATCCGTAAGATGGTGACGCCGCGTCACTCCGCTCACCGGATCCACGCTCAACTCCCGCGACGGAAACACCCACTGCCACTCCCACCGCTCGCCCGCCTTCGGATGCTTCCGCGCCACATTCTCCGGCAGCCACACCCCCGGCAACCCCGCCTTCCGATCCTCCTCGAACAACGCCCGCAGCCGCTCCACCTGCCTCCGCAACGGCGCGACCAACGCCTCCGGCAACACCGTCACCCGATCGCGATCCCCCTTCCCCGCCGCCACCATCAACCGCTGCCGGTCCAAATCGAGATGATGCACCCGCAACCGCAACAACTCCATCAACCGCAACCCCGACCCATACGCCAGCTCCGCCATCAACCTCCCCGAACCCTCCATCGCCTCGAACAACCGCCCACACTCCTCGCGCGATAACACCGTCGGCACCCGCCGCCTCTGCGCCGCCCGCTTGAACTTCACCTCGCCCAACTGCCGCTTCAACGCCTCCTGCATGAAAAACACCAGCGCGTTCAACGCCTGCTTCTGCGTCGACGCGCTCGCCCGCTGCCTCACCGCCAGCATCGACAAAAACGCCGCCACATCCCTCGCCTCCGCCGCATACGGCGACCGCGGCCGCAAAAACTCCGCGAACTTCTTCGCCCAATTCCGATACGTCTCCTCCGTCCGCCACAAGAACCCCGCCTCCCGCACCGCCCGCACCAAATCCCGCTCCCAATCCGCCCCGCCCAAATCCTCCGCCGCCCGCCGCTGTTCCCTCCTTTTAAATTCCAAATCTTCCAATCTCAGATCCTTGGATCCCACCCTCTCAGATCTCGAGTTCCCCCCTCCCCCCGCGCGCCCGCTTGGCGCCCTCTGAAATTTCGAATCCTCAAATCTCAACTCTTCCCTCTTAGCGCCATCCGGCCCCGTCCTCACCGCACCCATCGGCCGGAGATCCTCGAACCGCACCTCCTCCTCGCAACCCGACCGCATCTGGAATGCGACATCCTCATATCTGAAATCGCTGTTCTCCCCGCGGACGCTCCCGCCCCCCGTAGGACGCGAGCTTGCTCGCCCTCCCTCCCGAAGCCGAACCCCGCCCGCGTTCCCTATCGAATCTGCCGGCTCCCGCCACGACGCGCGCCCCGTCCTGAAAAACCACCGCAACGCCTCCCTGGCCAACGGCGCCTCCCGCTTCTCTGGACGTTCCAAGTATTTCCTGATCACCGCCACATTCGCCGGAGACCGCCACCGCGCACAACACGCGAGAAACTCTGCAATCTCCCGCCGATACGGCTCCTGCAATTCTTTCGAAACGGTCGCACAAAGCGTGTCATACCACCCCGGAAAATGAACCTGCGCACCCTCACTGATCATGCACCCAGTGCAGCCTTACACGGTTTGTGTATCAACCCTTTTCTTTGGCATATGACCCAGCTCCCCACCCACTTACACCGCCCCACCCCCCCCGCCCCCGCGTCCCCGCTATTGCCACACCCACTGCAGCCCAATAATACTGTTCGGCAAAACTATGAACCTCCAGCAATTCGTTGAGTCTTCTCTCAAAGAGATCATCACAGGTGTGAGTCGCGCCCAGGAACACTGCGCGACGTTGAGTTCCGAAGCGTTGATCAATCCTCCGGTCATGTATGGCGCTGACGATGGGCCCAAAGGGAAGCACTACGCCACGCGGGGCGATTGGAATCTAGTGCAGTTCGTGGAGTTCGATGTCGCGGTGACCGCAGATACCGCATCGGAGACCAAAGGTGGCGGCGGAATAAAAGTATATGGATTGCTGTCCGCCGATGGAGGAGCTTCTGTGGTCGATAAGAGCAGCGTCGTCAGCCGGCTGAAGTTCACGGTCCCGCTCGCGCTGCCGAAGTCATCCAGATGATGCGTCAAAGGCCGAACCAGGCGCTACAGCCAACACGTATGCTTGTCACATTCCGTGCTTACGCACGGCCTGCGCCAAGCACACGTGTGGCTGATCTTTGACGTTAGCCGAAGAGGTCACTTGCCAAGCGTGATTCCGGTGCCAAATTTCCGGCCATGCCCACAGCGAAAGCGCAGCGACGAAGCGTCAAATCGGAGGCGATCAGGCTTATCCGCGATCTTCCGGCATCATCTTCGTGGGATGATCTCATGTATCGCATCTACGTGCGGCAGAAGATCGAAGCCGGGCTGGCGGACATTGAGGCTGGGCGCGTTCACTCTCACGCTGCCATTCGGAAAGAGTTCGCGCTGCCGTGAACGTCGTTTGGTCGTCAGAGGCACGGAAGGCCCTGCGGTCGATCAAGAAGTTTATCGCGCAAGATTCGGAGTTTTACGCGGCACGAATGGTCGCGCGCATCGTCGAGCGAGTCGAGCGGGCTGCTATTTCGCCAGCACAGGGACATCCGGTTCACGAGTATCCCGAGGCGAATCTGAAGGAAGTGCATGAGTCGCCATATCGGATCGTTTACGCATTTACGGACGATGAGCTTCGCGTGGTCACGATCGTCCACTTCAAGCAGCGATTCCCGAAAAAGGGCTAACCAGGCGCTACAGCCAACACGTATGCTTGTCACGTTCTGTGCTTACGCACAGCCCGCGCCAAGCACACGTGTGGCTGATCTTTGACGTTAGGCAAAGATGGAGTTTTACGCGGATGTTCAAAATCGATGGCTGGCATCGATTGTCAGCGGCGGGTTCGCAGTCGCCACCATGTTTACAGTCCCGGTCTTCGGTTTGATGTTTGGTGGTCCGGCTGTTCTGCTCGCTGCATTCTCGGGAGTCGGCATTTTGACTGGCGTGCTCTCGGTTGCTGCAAAGGAAAAGAGAAGGAAGTTGGCGTATATAGGAATGGCTTTAAGTGCCGCGCCATGGATTCTCGGCTTCGCGATCATATTGGTCCAGGACAGCCATTCGTGAAAAAGCCTAACCAGGCGCTACAGCCAACACGTATGCTTGTCACGTTCCGTGCTTGCGCACGGCCCGCGCCAAGCACACGTGTGGCTGATCTTTGACGTTCGGCAAAAGATGAAATCGCTGGCGCAAGCGGTCGTAGACGCAGCAGCGTTTCTGGAGCTCTCGGGCGATGACGTCGTTTCGCCGGATGCCGCCGTGGATGCGCTCGAGTCTATTGCGGCCGCACTCAGTGAAGCGACGCGTGAAGAAAAGAAGTGCGTATTGGACTATTGCGCAGCTCAGGCCAAAGCGCTGGTTGACGATGCGTCCGTCGGCGCAGCAAAGAGGCGAGCATTTTATCTCGGATTTGAGGAGTCGTTTGGGCTCTCTGACGAATGAAATGGCCGAACCAGGCGCTACAGCCAACACGTATGCCCGTCACGTTCCGTGCTTGCGCACGGCTCGCGCCAAGCACACGTGTGGCTGATCTTTGACGTTGGGCGAGCACATGACATTTACATACGATGCCGGTGATTTGTTTCTTCGTGGACCTAACCCGCGTTTCAATGCCTGCGTAGGCAAAAACGGCGGACCTTACGATTACCACGATTACGCTAACGGGTATTTCCGCTCCGCTGATCTCACGATGAATTCCGTCAAGGACGGTGATCATTTGTTGGATATCCTGATCTATCCGACCTTCTACCAGTATCGCCACGCGTTTGAGCTGTCGCTTAAAGGGCTCGTTGTCGATTTTCAGCTTTTGGGAGAAGCGGTAACCTTTCCCAAGAGTCACAAGTTGGGAGCCATTTGGGCCGTGCTAGAACCCATGCTGCGCAAGTATGCATCTCATGTGGATGCGCCCGAGCCTGTCGTTAAAGCTCTTGGTGCTCTCATATCTGATATGGACGCGCTCGATCACAGCGCTGAGGTCTTTAGATTTCCTGAAGACAAAAAAGGAACTCTTTTTCTCCAGGATCGTAGCCTTATAAACTACGCGCGGCTTCTTCCCATGTCGCGTGCAGCGGAGGTATTTGAGACTTGGCACTATCAAGTTAAAGACTTGCGCTATGAATAATACTGCCCAACCAGGCGCTACAGCCAACACGTATGCTTGTCACGTTCTGTGCTTACGCACAGCCCGCGCCAAGCACACGTGTGGCTGATCTTTGACGTTAGGCAGACAAAATCGCCATGTGCCTTCTTAACAATCCAGCGTTTACCGCACTACTTGGAGCTGTCATTGGCGCGCTCGTCACAGGTGCCGTTCAGTGTGCGATTCTCGTTTTCACGATTCGGCACCAAAGGAAGCTTCAAGAGCGAGAGATCATCACCAAGCTGGCGTTCGCACATTACGAATTCCAAACGAAGATCGCAGCAGCTTCCCCACCGGGGCAGAACTTCGTCGTTCGACCCATAGGATACTTTATCGCCTACTATTCCAGAATGATTGGTGTTTACGGCGAGCCTTACATCTCAGACAGCCAGATGGCAGAGACGATGCGGGCGGCCGCCGACTTTGCAGAGCGTGTCGAACGCGCAGCCATGCCTCCGAAGACGAACGATGCCTAACCAGGCGCTACAGCCAACACGTGTGCTTGTCACGTTCCATGCTTACGCATGGCCCGCGCCAAGCACACGTGTGGCTGATCTTTGACGTTGGGCGAAATCATGAAAGTTTCTGCACTTCTGGCCGCTGGTTTGTGGCTGGCACTTAGCGGGTGCGTGAACGGCCCTTCGTCCGTTGCTCCGGCGGATCTCACACTGGAAGTTGGCCCACGTTTTTCGGAAGAGCGGCGAACGAATCTGCGGCGGCTTTTGCACGACGCGTTCGATTTGAGTTCGGTCGCGGAACCGCGCTTGCAGAGCTTTTATGAAGTTCTGGCCCTTCTGGATCGTTCCGATGTGGGAGATGAGCGAGTCGTCTCGATCGCGTTTGTATCGGACGACGAAGCAGTCGTAGCGCTCCATCACGGCGATCTATCTGTTGTCGTCCATCCGCCTCGAAGCTTACGTGTGCAGCGTCATGCGGGATTATGGATTATAGCAGCGCCGGATCATTACCGACCCGTATGAATGGCGTTCGACCAATTGCCCAACCAGGCGCTACAGCCAACGCATATGCTTGTCACGGATCGTGCTTTCGCACGCTCCGCGCCAAGCATACGCGTGGCTGATCTTGGACGTTCGGCAACGTTCACAATGGTAGCGACTGTTATGATCGTTGGTGACGACAGGCGCCACGCCAGTGCGACCACGAGCACCATCATTTACTCGTAACAGAAAATCTCCCCCACTCGTTCACGATGAATGACTTTTACCGGTTTAGTATGTGGTTTGGGATAGCGTTCGGTATTCTAATGCTAGGCACAGCCATTCACGCCGCTAAGGGTGGCACCGTGCCATATCATGGCTCACTCATATTGGGTGTTGGATCATTCCTGAGCGCTTATCACGCTTACCGGCAGCAGAAGAAATGAAGGCCGAACCAGGCGCTACAGCCAACACGTATGCTTGTCACGTTCCGTGCTTACGCACGGCCCGCGCCAAGCACACGTGTGGCTGATCTTTGACGTTAGCCAAAATGCGCCTGCTCCTGCTCATATGCGTAGTCGCTTCCGCAAGCTTTGCGGCAGATGCAGACGTCTCGATTTATGATGTGCGCGCGCGCAAGGACGAGTTCGTGGGCAAGCGCGCCAGTTTGGTCGGCTTTCTTTGGGTGCATCCCGAAGAGACTTTGCTCCTTTCCGATCCGCCTCCCTCAGACACCGAGCCCGACTTTCGGCGATCACTCTACTTCGATTACCGAAAGATGAAGGATCCTGACTCTATTCGAATTCTGAAGGAGTTGTTTGCGAGAGCGCGTCGTGGCGAGGTGTTGCCACCGGTGCGAGCACAAGGGTTGATCGTCGAGGACACGTTCGGATTCACGCATCAGAAGGCGCTCGGGATCGCGGTTGAGAGGGTGAGCGTCGAGGAAGGGGCTAACCAGGCGCTACAGCCAACACGTATGCTTGTCACGTTCCGTGCTTGCGCACGGCCCGCGCCAAGCACACGTGTGGCTGATCTTTGACGTTGGGCGACTTCGTATATTTCTCTGGCATGCGCGCATCTCTCGATACCACTCCGCGAAGTTTTATGAAGATGCGGAATTGTTATGGCGGTCGTTTTACGGGACGCGCTGTTCCGAAATTCGACTATCGCTCAGCCTTCGGTGTCCCGCTGTTCGGAAAGCGATCGTGTGAACTTTTGGTGTCGCATTCACCCGTTGATCGCGGACGTGAACTTCCGATTATTCCGTGATGTTTGAACGAACGCTTACGCACGCGCCGATGCGCTTGTTTTTCGGACTTCGTTTATCGTTCGGTGCCCAACCAGGCGCTACAGCCAACGCATATGCTTGTCACGGATCGTGCTTTCGCACGCTCCGCGCCAAGCATACGCGTGGCTGATCTTGGACGTTCGGCAGATGAGCATCCGCGCATCACTATTCCTGGCACTTCTGCTCCCTCTCTTCGGCTGCGAAAAGCATGTGTCGCCCGCGGTTGATACCTCCTCCGCCCGCCCATTCCGGTTTCCGCCGCCGGGTTCCGTCGTTCGCGCAGTCTACACGGTTGTTGATGAGGACGGCGTTTACGTTGGCTCGCATCGCGTAGCTTTCGACCTTGCCGTTCCCTTCGTCGAGGAGACAGCGGCGCGCGAAGGAATCACGATTGTTTTTGTGTTGGTTACCGACCTAGCAAAATACGGCGATTTGGTCCGGTTTTACACCGGAATCGATAGGGAAAGGTTCGATGTCACGTCTTTCCCGGTTCGCAGCGTCCCAATCGGTTCCCGCATGCCGGCGGTGGGCGTATTTAAACGGACGGGCGCCAGTTGGTTTGATGAAGCGAATCGTAGAGAGCTCCTATGAAAAGGCCGAACCAGGCGCTACAGCCAACACGTATGCTTGTCACGTTCCGTGCTTGCGCACGGCCCGCGCCAAGCACACGTGTGGCTGATCTTGGACGTTGGGCGACAATGCGGAAGCTCATCAAAACCACTCTGCTCTGTGCGGTGCTCGCTTTGATTGCGTTTGTCGCCGCGCCTCGCGTTATTCCTTCGGTTTTCACGTGGCATCGTCCGGATATCACGTTCCTAATGCCCGCCGAGGAGAAGCGGATATTTATCACCATCGACGATGCTCCGAGCACGGCGACATCCGAGATTCTTCAGGTGCTTCGGAAGCATCAAGTGTCGGCGACATTTTTCATAATCGCAGATCGAGTGAAGTCGCCGGCGCAGCTTGAGGAGATTATTTCCGCCGGATGTTCGCTCGGCAATCATCTGAAGACCACCAAGGCGTGTTCGGAGCTTTCCTTCGCAGAGTTTCGGGACGATTTCGATGCCTGCGCGACGTTGCTGGAGAAAGTAGAGAGGCCGCGCCTCTTTCGTCCCGCCTCAGACTTCGGCACCGAGGAGCAGATTGCATATGCGCGAAGCCGAGGACATCTCGCGGTTTTAGGGACCGTTTTCCCGATGGACCATTGGATTTCCGACGCCGGATTACTCGCGACATTCGCACGCTGGCTGGCTGTGCCGGGTGGGATCGTGATACTGCACGACGGCGATGTGCGTGGTCCGACGACCGCTCAAGTGCTAGATCGTTTGATCCCTCGCCTTCGAGAAGCGGGCTATTCGTTCGGTCGGCTCGAAGAGCCCAACCAGGCGCTACAGCCAACACGTATGCTTGTCACGTTCTGTGCTTACGCACAGCCCGCGCCAAGCACACGTGTGGCTGATCTTTGACGTTCGGCAAAACAAGATGAGCGTCCACTACATCGCCGGACCTGGATCAGAGCGATTTCACATTGATGCGGATGGCATCTGTGAGCCCGTCTGGCGCATCGGCAAGTTAGAGTGGAAAGATATTCGGGAGGTGTTTCTGAAGCAGGAAGGTGTTCGCGAGTATGTATGCGTCGTCGTGAGAGATCGATCGGCACTTCAGTCGCGTTTGGGGTTTATCGGCAGATTTTTCAGTTCAGCGACTCGGGCGGCCGGCTGCGGAGATCTTAGCATCAATGCCGCGCAGCGTGGTATTCGAGCGGGGGACGTTGTCGAATTTGCGTCGCAGATGATCACCGCTTCTCTCGCCAAGAAAGAATCGAAGGAACGCCGATGAGCGAAAGGCCGAACCAGGCGCTACAGCCAACACGTATGCTTGTCACGGTTCGTGCTTACGCACGCCCCGCGCCAAGCACACGTGTGGCTGATCTTTGACGTTAGCCAAGGAAAGCCAGCTTGCGCGGATCAGTGGTTTTCGTAGGGTCCAATCATGAGCACCGTCCAGGAGATCGAACGCGCGATTGAAAAACTCAGCGATGAGCAGGTTGAGGAGCTTCGTGCGTGGTTGTTCGATCGCGAGATTTCGCGGGATGCTGCGAATGGCATTTTGGACTCGCTGGCAGACGAAGCGATCAGCGATGCGCGAGCCGGCCGGGCGAAGCAGCTGTGACGCATCGGGCATCTGGCCGTTTCTGGGACGCCTACAATAAGCTTGGTCCGGACATCCAGGCGTTGGCCGACAAGCAGTTCGAGGTATTGAAGCGGGACCCGCGGCATCCGTCGCTGCAGTTCAAGAAGGTCGGTAAGATTTGGTCAGCAAGAGTGAACCTTGCGATCCGCGCACTGGCGGTCGAAGACGGCGAAGACTTTGTTTGGTTCTGGATTGGCGACCATCGCGAATATGAACGCCTCATTCGCACGATCAAAAAGGGCTAACCAGGCGCTACAGCCAACACGTATGCTTGTCACGGTTCGTGCTGACGCACGCCCCGCGCCAAGCACACGTGTGGCTGATCTTTGACGTTCGGCAAAAATGAAAGCGGCCAAAAAAGAGAGCGAGTCGACCCTCGGACCTATAGGCAGATTTCTGGTCGGGAGTTTAATGTCCGGCGGTATTACATTTTTCAGCATCTTTATATATGGACAGAGCGCAGCGGAAGCAGCGACAAGCGCCGGGATCGCCGCACTCGTGATCGGAGTGATTGTCGGTCTGCTATCGGCGTTTGGACGAAGACTGTTCCAATTCTTCGTGGCGTGGTTTACGCACATGCCGTGGTGAGCGATTGGTCCATGAAAAGGCCGAACCAGGCGCTACAGCCAACACGTATGCTTGTCACGTTCCGTGCTTACGCACGGCCCGCGCCAAGCACACGTGTGGCTGATCTTTGACGTTCGGCAAAAGTATGCGGCATATTCCATTCGTTGCTTTTATCGCGCTCGGCGGCGCGGCGGTGTTCTTCGGCTATGTCGGCGGGCTGCCCGCTTATTGGGCGTGGCTTATCGGCGTTTCAGGGAACTTCGTGGCCTTTGTAAGCTGTTTTGCGTGGCTGCTTATTTGCGCGCCGGAGAGAAGAAGAGGTCTGTTGTCACTTGTCGCCGGTGTTGTCGCGGTCGTCGGCTACTTGCCATTGCAGGTCGCTCTAAGCGAAGAACTGAAGGCTCCGGATCTTTACGCACGAGTGACTGGTAGTATGGAAGCCGTGTTCTTCATTGTGCCATCACTTGTAGCCGGACTGGCTATCTTCCACGGCATTCGACTGCTCTCTGAGAGAAGGCCGAACCAGGCGCTACAGCCAACGCCTATGCTTGTCACGCCCCGTGCTGACGCACGTGTCGCGCCAAGCACAGGCGTGGCTGATCTTTGACGTTCGGCAAAAGATCGTGAGCAAGCGTCGCATTCTCCTCTTCATCGTTTCGATCGCACTCTGGATCATCGTCGACGCGGCGACTGTTTCGATCCTGCCAGTATTCGCCGCGATGTTTGCTGACTTCGGAGCTGAGCTGCCGGCTGTGACGCGAGCGATATTATGGCTCGGCGATACTGTGAAAGAATACGGCGTAGCTTATCGCGTCTTGTTTAGCGGATTGTTGGTCGGCGCGTCTGTCGCAGTCGTCGCCACCAAGAGCAGAAGAGGCGCATTGCTATTCTTCGCGTCTGGCGCACTCGTGGCGTCGATCATCACGGTCGCTCTACTGGCTCCGATACTCCAGCTTGCCGAGGTTGCGAAAGGACTGGAGTGAAAAGGCCGAACCAGGCGCTACAGCCAACACGTATGCTTGTCACGTTCCATGCTTACGCATGGCCCGCGCCAAGCACACGTGTGGCTGATCTTCGACGTTAGCCATGAAATACGGCGTTCTCATTTTCGCATTTCTCGTGCTGCTGAGGTCAGCGGTCGCAAGCGAGGAAGACTTTGACAGCGGCATGCCGTTTGGGCCGATTGAAGATCGGCACATCGAAGCGCTTGCGCGATTCTCGAACGGGCTCGGGATGGACGTGGTGCGTGATATGGAGCGCGCCTATGACAAGGACGAAGATGCGTTAGCGGCGGTGTTTCGCTTTAGTCTGAAGTTCGATCGCTTGGACGACAATGCGCGAGCTTATGGTCAAATGCTCTACAGCGCTCTTTTGAATCTCGGAGAATGGTGGGGTGTGGACACGTTTGTGGGTGTGTTATCACGCCAAGAGGCTGCGGTGCAGCAGCGTGTGCGCGACTTCCTCTTTTATCCCGCCACGCAGGCGCCGAAGAAGATCCGAAGGAATGTGCAGCGTGAGATTCGAGATAGTTACCCGAAGCTCTTCCCCCGTGGTTATGTATTCGGACGAAAAAACCCCATTTTTGAGAAAAAGGGCTAACCAGGCGCTACAGCCAACACGTATGCTTGTCACGTTCCGTGCTTACGCACGGCCCGCGCCAAGCACACGTGTGGCTGATCTTCGACGTTA
>JAFAAS010000003.1 GCA_023426435.1 Verrucomicrobiota bacterium
CCCCCCGCCCACCAGCGCGATCAATCCCGCCACCAACAACCCAATGCTTCCTGTAAACGCGTCCCACATTCGCCGCGCACTCCGCGCCAAAAGCCATTCCTCTGCAACCGCTAATCTCCACCCGCAGGTCGCCGTCAATCCGCTCGATGAACCACCAAGGCACCAAGACACAGCGATATCTCCGCCCTTCTTCTCTGTGCCTCCGTGCCTCTGTGGTTAACTCCTCACCGCCCCTTCCATTCCACATTTGTCATCCCACCACCGTCCTTCGTTACTTTCCCCGCAATGCTGCGCTTCATCCTCCGCCGCCTGCTCGAGACGATCCCCGTCCTCTTTGTCATCGTGACCGCGACGTTCTTCATGATCCGCTTCGTCCCCGGCGGCCCGTTCACCGCCGAAAAAGCCGTCAGCCCCGAAACCCTCCGCAACCTCGAAGCGCACTACGGCCTCGATAAACCGCTTCACCAACAATACCTCGACTACCTCGGCAACCTCCTCCGCGGCGACCTCGGCCCGTCCTACAAATACGTCAATCGCACCGTCAACGAAATCATCGCCGACTCGCTTCCGACTTCCCTCGAGCTCGGCGCCTGGTCCCTCCTCGTCGCCCTCAGCCTCGGCCTCCCGCTCGGCATTCTCGCCGCCGTCAAACGCAACACCTGGCTCGACTACCTCGCATCCTCCACCGCGATGATCGGCATTTGCGTTCCCACGTTCGTCCTCGGCCCGCTCCTTGTCCTGCTTTTTGGGATACAGCTCCGCTGGGTCAACGCCTCCGGCTGGTATGAGCCTATCGACCGCGTCCTCCCTTCCCTCGTCCTCGGCTTTTTCTACGCCGCCTACATCGCCCGCCTCACCCGCGGCGGCATGCTCGACATCCTCAACCAAGATTTCATCCGCACCGCCCGCGCCAAGGGCGCCAGCGAAACTCGCGTGATCTTCAAACACGCCCTCCGCGGCGGTCTCGCCCCCGTCGTCTCCTTCCTCGGCCCCGCCATCGCCGGCATCCTCACCGGCTCCTTCGTCATCGAAACCATTTTCCAAATCCCCGGACTCGGCCGCATCTTCGTCCTCAGCGCCTTCAACCGCGACTACACCCTCGTCCTCGGCACCGTCGTCCTCTACGCCGCCCTCGTCGTCCTCCTCAACCTCGTCGTCGACATCGTCCAGGTCTGGCTCAACCCCAAACTAAAATTCGAATGAGAAGGGCCGCAAAAATGCGCAAAAAGTCGCAAGAAACCCGGCTCCCTCTTTGCGCCTTCTGCGCCTCTTTGCGGCCCTTCCCTTCCTTCTGATTTTTCGGTGCTCTCCCTCTCCCCACGCAACCTCCCTTCCGCCACTCTCTCGCCCGACGATCTCGAGCGCGGCCATTCCCTCTGGTCCGACGCCTGGCATCGTCTCCGCCAAAATCGCCTCGCCGTCTGCGGCGGCCTCCTCCTCGCCTTCCTCGCCCTCGCCTGCCTCCTCGGCCCGCTTTTCGCCCAACCTTACCACGCCCAAAATCTCCACCTCGGCGCCACCGCCCCCAGCGCCCAACACTGGCTCGGCACCGACACCCTCGGCCGCGATCTTCTCTCACGCATTCTCTACGGCGGCCGCATCTCTCTCATGGTCGGGCTCGTCGCCACCTTCGTCGCCCTCACCATCGGCGTCACCTACGGCGCGATCGCCGGCTACATCGGCGGCAAACTCGACACCGTCATGATGCGCATCGTCGACATCCTCTACGCGCTTCCTTTCACGATTTTCGTCATCCTGCTGATGGTGTTCTTCGGTCGCAACATCCTCCTCCTCTTCCTCGCAATCGGCGCCGTCGAATGGCTCACCATGGCCCGCATCGTCCGCGGCCAAATTCTCTCCATCAAAAAAATGGAATACATCGAGGCCGCCCGCTCCCTCGGCCTCAGCCGCAGCCGGATCATCTTCCGCCACATGCTCCCCAACATCCTCGGCCCGATCATCGTTTACACGACGCTCACGATCCCCGCCGTGATGTTGCTCGAAGCCTTCCTCAGTTTCCTCGGTCTCGGCGTCCAGCCGCCCATGAGCTCCTGGGGCTCCCTCATCAAGGACGGCGCGGAAAAAATGGAAGAGTTCCCCTGGCTGCTCATCTTCCCCGGCGCGATTTTCTCCCTCACACTTTTCTCGCTCAACTTCCTCGGCGACGGTCTTCGCGACGCCCTCGACGTCCGCTCCTCCAAAGACTGACTCCCGCCACGCCTCCGCGGCGTATGAAACAGGCACACCGCTTCAACCGTGCCGTTTCCTCCTCGCTTCTCCTCTCGTCGTCCCGCCACCGCTCGCGCCCCCAAAATCAGCGTCCTGCTACCGACGTATAACTACGCGCGCTTCCTCCCATCCGCCATCGAATCGATCCTCGCGCAAACGTTCCGCGACTTCGAACTCCTCATCGCCGACGACGCCTCCACCGACCACACCGCCGAAATCCTCGCCCACTACGCCGCCGTCGATCCGCGCCTCCGCACCCACATCCATCCCGCCAACATCGGCATGGCCCCCAACTGGAATTGGTGCCTCCAACACGCCCGCGGCGACTACATCAAATTCCTCTTCGCCGACGATCTTCTCGCCTCTCCCGAAGCCCTCGCACAACAAGCCGCCCTCCTCGACGCCCACCCGCACGCCACCCTCGCCGCCTCGCCGCGACTGCTCATCGATTCCCAGAACCAGATCACCGGCTGCTGGGACGATCTCACGCCCGGCCCTCACCACGGTCCACCGCTCATCGCCCGCTGCCTGCGCACGCGTCGCAATCTCATCGGCGAACCGTCCGCCGTCCTGTTCCGCCGTCGCGACGCCACCCGCGGTTTCGATCCTTCCCTACGCCAGATCGTCGATCTCGAGATGTGGTTTCACCTCCTGCTCCGCGGCGACCTCGTTTACACCAAATCTCCGCTCGTCGCCTTCCGCCGCCACGCCGCGCAACAAACCGCCCTCAACCACCGCCACCACACGCCCGAGCTCGAAATGATCGCGCTCCTCCAACGCTATCTCAACCAACCCGCCGTCACCGCCCACCTCCGACCCGGAAGCTTCGCCCACCACCAGGTGCTCTTCCGCCAAATCCACTACGCGAAAAAAGCCTGCCGCCACCACCCCGAAGCCCATCGCACCTGCACCAGGCTCCGCCGCGAAATCCCGCCCCACCGCTGGTGGATTCTATCGCTTCAACATCGCCTCTCGCGCCCGTTCCAAAATCTTTTCCGCTGGTCTCACCTGAAACTCAGCGCGCGGAAAAACATCCCGACCCACGCGCTCGCCCCGTTTGTGACATCGCCTACGCCACCTCCACCGGCTGCTCCACCGCGGTAAACTCGCGCGTATCCGCCGGCGTCGTCGCTCCGCTCGTCCACCACGCCGCCATCGACGCCGCCACGCTCTTGCGCCACGCGGTCCACCCGTCGATTTCGCCAGCCACGTTCCCGAACAACAGATTCGCATGGCGAAGATAAAACCGCGCCAGCCGCCACGGAAACCCGCTCGTCGCCTCCGCCTGCCGCAGCAACCCCCGATATCCTTCCACAAACCGCCGCTGCGACCGCCCCAGACTCCGCGCCTGCAACAACGCCTCCAGCAAACGCAACCGGAGTTGGTGCTCCTCGCGCAGGCGCTTCATGCGCGATCCCGCCGGATGATACGCATTCGTTTCATGGATACGGTAGTGCACGAGATACTCGTCCAGATACTGCACGCCGCCATGCAACGCCCCGCCCGCGCCGATCCACCAGTCATACGGCACGTTCGCCGGAAACGGCGTCAAAGCCCGCGCCACATCCGCCCGCAACACCGTCGCATGCCCGACCACGGAATTCCGATAACACAGCCGCCGCACGTCATGCCCCGCAAACTTCCGCCTCTGTCCCGCGCGCGCCGGCACCGACCGCGGCACCGCTCCCCGGAATTTCCACGACGCATGATGCATCACGACCGACCGGCCATCCCACGCCTTTCGCATCCGCGCGATCTTGTGCGGCACCCACACGTCATCCTGATCCGACAACGCAATCCACCGCCCTTTCGCCAGCCGCACCGCCTTGTCGAAATTTCGCGTCACCCCCAGTCGGGTCCGGTTGCAAACAATCCTCACCCGCCGATCCGCCAGCGAATGCTGATGCAGGATCGCCACCGTGTCGTCCGTCGATCCGTCGTCCACCGCGAGGATTTCCTCCACGCCCGCCTGCACCCGCAACGAGTTCAACTGCTCATCGAGAAACCGCCCGCCGTTGTAGGTGCACATCACCACGGAAAGAGAATGCATGATCACCTGAATACGCCGCCCGCCGCCGCGCAGAGTCAGCGTCCCTCGATCCCGCTCCGCAAAGATTGAAGTGGAACGCACCGCCCGCTCCGTTTTCATCCTCCCCCAGCATGCGCCGCTTCCGCCCCTACTTCCGCTACCTGCGTCCCCTGCGCATGCACCTCGTCGCAGCGCTGATTTGCCTCTGCATCTTTTCCGCCGCCAGCGGCTTCGGCATGCCGCTCATCATTCGCGAGGTGTTCGGACCCATCTTCGAAGCCGACGAACGTAATCTCCCGCTCCGCGAGGTCATCGCCCTCGCCCTGCTCGTGCCCGCCTTGTTCGTCGTGCGCGGCCTCTCCGGCTACGCCAGCTCCTATCTTTTTCAGTTCATCGGCACCCGCACGCTCGAAGCGCTGCGTCTCGACTACTTCCGCAAGCTCCAGGTTCTTCCGCTCGCCGATCTCCAAAAACATCCCGCCGGCGACCTCACGTCTCGTGTCATCAGCGACGCGCAACAGGTTCAAACCGTCATCACCGCGCTCGCCAACGAGGGCATCAAACACCCGCTCACGCTCGTCGGCGCACTGATCTACGTCGCGTGGACCGCCCTCCACTCGCAAGGCGTCGGTCTCGCGATCGTCTGCCTCGCGATCATTCCTCTCTGCGTTTTTCCCGTCCGCTACGTCGGCCGCAAAATCCTCCGCCGCGCCCAGCAAGCCCAGGCCCAGATCGGATCCCTTTCGTCCCAAGTCACCGAAAACCTCGCCGCCGCCCGCGAGGTCCGCGCCTTCAGCCTCGAGCAACGCATCACCGACCGCTTCCGCGCCACCACGCACGCGCTCCTCACCGCCCAACTCAAGATCGTCAAATACGCCCAGGCCCTCAACCCCACCATCGAGGTCATCTCCGCCCTCGGCATCGCCCTCACCCTCGTCTTCGCCTACGAAAGCGGCGTCACCCTCGCCGCACTCATGAGCGTCCTCACCGCGCTCTACATGTGCTACGAGCCGATCAAGAAGCTCGGTTACCTCAACTCCGACCTCAAACGCGGCGTCGCCGCCCTCGACCGCCTCGAACCCATCCTGCACGCGCCCGTCGCCATCGCCGATCCCGCCCAACCCGTCTCCGTTTCACGGATACGCGGCGACGTCGCCTTCGAAAACGTCACCTTCGCCTACGCGGGCGGCGAACCCGTCCTCCGCGACGCCTCCATCGTCATCCCCGCCGGCACCGTCTGCGCCCTCGTCGGCCCCAGCGGCGCCGGCAAAACCACCTTCGCCAATCTCGTCCCGCGCTTCTACGAGGTCGGCTCCGGCCGCGTCACGATCGACGGACACGATGTCCGCTCCTTCCGCCTCGCCGATCTCCGCCGCAACATCGCGATCGTCTCCCAGGATCCCGTCCTCTTCAACGACACCGTTTACAACAATCTCCTCCTCGGACGCGAGAACGCCTCCCGCGACGAGGTCATCTCCGCCGCCGTCGACGCCCACGCCGACGACTTCATCCGCACCCTTCCGCAAGGCTACGACACCATCGTCGGCGAACGCGGCGCACTGCTCTCCGGCGGACAAAAACAGCGCATCGCCCTCGCCCGCGCCTTCCTCCGCAACGCCCCCATCCTCATCCTCGACGAAGCCACCTCCGCCCTCGATTCCCAAAGCGAACAGCTCATCCAGGAAGCGCTCAAAAAGCTCATGGTCGGCAAAACCGTCCTCATCATCGCCCACCGTTTCAGCACGATCCGCGACGCCTCCATGATCCTCGTCTTCGACCGCGGCGAACTCATCGCCACCGGCACCCACACCGAAGTTTACGCCCGCAGCCCGCTCTACAAAAACCTCTACGACAGCCAGCAAACCGTCACCGCGTGAACTCAAAATCGTGAACCACGAAGGGACACCAATTCACACGAATAATCGGCCCTGCCCCATCCAACTTCGTGTCCATTGGCGTCCATTCGTGGTTTATCTCCGAACCGTTTTCCACCACGGATGAACACAGATAAACACGGATCCGAACCAGGTTTTCGCAGGCTCGAAATCCGCGTCCATCCGTGTCCATCCGTGGTTAACCTCCTCCGCGGTTTGGCTTCGTGTCCCTTCGTGTCCATTCGTGGTTGATCAGATCCCTCCGATGCCCGAAGAGCCGCCACCACCGCCCAAACTCAGCAAACTCGCCGAAGAGCTCATCGGCGATCTGCGCGGCGGCATCGACTCCGGAGAACCCCGCCGCTCCGTCAAACGTCCGACCCAGGACCTCGCCGCCGTCCTCGATCAACTTCTCCAAAAACACCAGATCGGCCGCTCCTCTCCCGAACAAACGATCCGCGATCACTGGCCGCAAATCGTCGGCAACGCCAACGCCACCTTCTCCCACGCCGCCACCATCGAGCGCAACCGCCTCACCGTCCTCGCCAGCCACGCCGTCGTCCGCAACGAGCTCTTCCACCACCGTGCCGAAATCGTCGCCCGCATCCGCCAACTCCCCGGCTGCGAACACGTCAAATCCCTCAACCTCCGCGCCGGGTAGCGGCCCGCCCCCCCCCCCCGCCCTTGAA
>JAFAAS010000155.1 GCA_023426435.1 Verrucomicrobiota bacterium
CCTCCTCACCACCACCTACAACCTCTCCGCCGCCAACGCCTGCGCCCTCGCGGAACACTTCCTCCTCCAATCCCAAATCTCCGTCATCCCCACCTCCGACTTCTTCCTCGTCGAGCTGTATCGAGAAAACGACTACCTCCACTACTTCTTCCACTCCCTCATCGGCCGCTCCGCCAACGACGCCCTTTCGCGCATCG
This sequence comes from Verrucomicrobiota bacterium, assembly GCA_023426435.1. Taxonomy (GTDB): domain Bacteria; phylum Verrucomicrobiota; class Verrucomicrobiia; order Opitutales; family Opitutaceae; genus Opitutus. Next base: position 198 of record JAFAAS010000155.1, read on the forward strand.
TCGCCCAGCGCGTCCAACACACCAAGGGCGGCAACGCGCTCGTCACCATCGACGACTACGGCTTCCTCCTCAGCCTGCGTTCGTTTCAATTCATGTCGCCCGACGATCTTCGCGCGCTCTTCCGCCGCGACGACGCCGAAGCCGATCTTCGCACCGCGCTCGCCGACGCCTCTCTCGTCAAATGGCAGTTCCGCGGCGTCGCCCAAACCGGCCTCATGGTCCCTCGCCGCATCCGCGGCACCGAGCGCGGCGTGCGCATGCTCCAATGGAGTTCCGAAATCCTCTTCGAAGTTCTCCGCCAACACGAACCCGACCACCCACTCCTCGTCGAGGCCTACGCCGAAGCCACGCTCCGCTTCCTCGATCTTCCCCGCGCCCTCGCCTTCCTCGACGAGGTCCACACGCGGCCCTGGGACATCCGCGAGATCGATCGCGTCAGCCCATTTTCCTTCGGCATCTACGTGAGCAAAATCAAAGAAACCATGACCCTCGAAGATCCCGAAACGACCATCGAACGCCTCTACCACGCCATGTATGGCGAGCGGCCACTCGTGCCGTCGCCCTTGTGACCACTCTACCCACCGCCATACACCAATATCCCATCTGTCATTCTGAGCGAAGCGAAGAATCCACGCGTTCGCCCACCATCGTCCCTCGCCCGTCCGCCCTGCCTCGCACGCTTCATGGCAGCCACCCGATACACGCGCCTCGAATTCCTCCCCCACCACTGGATCGACTCCCGCCTCGCCCTCTGGCTTTCCGTTCCGCGCCTGCTCGTCGTCGCCGATCTCCACTGGGGCTACGTCGAAAGCCACCGCGCCCGCGGCAACCTGCTTCCCGCATGGGGCGACGCCGACATCGCCCAACGTCTCACGTCCCTCATCGCCGACTACCAACCCGCCGAAATGATCTGGCTCGGCGACTCCCTGCACACGCTCAACGGCCGCCGCGCCGCCGACGATTTCCTCCGCTCCACGCAACTTCCCATCACCATCATCGGCGGCAATCACGACGCCCGTTGGTCGCACGCCGAAAACCGCACCTTCGTCATTCGTCCGCCGTTCTATTTTCACCACGGCGATCGTCCCGCCGCGCACACCGTTCCTCCCGATCACATGGAAATCATCGGACACTTCCATCCCGCCCTCGCCTTCTCCGACGGCGCCGGCACCCGCCTGAAACTCCCCGCCCTCGTCGCATCGCCGCGCCGCTTCATCCTCCCCGCCTTTTCGCCTTGGGCCGCCGGCACGCCCTGGCATCCGGAATTTCCCGACGAAACCATCTACGGAATTGGCACGAAACGAATCTTTACAGTGTCACGTGGGCTTCACCAAAAAGAACCCTTTCGCCCATGAAAACCCTCCGCCTCCTCCTTCTCACCGCGCTCTGCGTGCTCCCCGCCGCCGCGGCCGAGCAGCTTGGATTGCGCGAGGGCGAAGCGCTCACTTATCGCGTGAGCTGGGGAATTTTTCAAAAAGCCGGCGAAATCAAAATCACCACCGCCGCCGAAACCAACGACGGCGTTCCGCAAACCGTCGTCACTACGAGCACCAACACCACCGGCGTCCTCAAGCGTCTCTTCCCTTTCAGCGCCCGCGCCGAATCCATCTTCAACCGCAACACCGGCCGCCTCGACGTTCACACCGAGGCCAGCGCCAGCGGCAAGAAGCGCACCAACATGGCCCTCGTCTTCGACTACGACACCATGACGGCCCGCTACAGCGACTTCGTCGAAACCCACAAAAGCACCACCGTCCCCATCCCGCCGCCGGGCTACCCGAAGGATCTCATCACCACGCTCATTCACACGCGCACGTGGGATCTCCAGCCCGGCGAGAAACAGGACGCCGACGTCGTCTTCGAAGACGACATCTACCAACTCACCATCTACGCGCTCGGCTACGAAACCGTCGAAACCCCGCTCGGTCGTTTCAAAACCCTGAAGCTCGAACCGCGCATGGAAAAAACTCCCCCTCTCGGCATGTTCCGCCGCGGCTCGAAAGTTCACGTCTGGATCGCCGTCGAAGACCCGCGCCGCCTCCCCGTAAAGTTCGAAGTCGAATTCAAATTCGGCGCCGGCGTCTCCACCCTCATCGACTACGAGCCCCCCGAGTCCGCCCGGTAGGGCGAGGCCTCCGGCCGAGCCGCCGCTACCCGCTCGCCCCTGGCAAAACGCAACCCGCCCCGCCTCGTCGGAGTAAGCGTTTCGCTCGCCCACAGAGCCCAGAGAAAGCCACCGGTTTCTCTGTGCCTTTGTGCCTCCGTGGTTCGCAAAATCCGCTCCGAAAATCAATTCGTGGTTCTCACCTGCAGGCTGACCTTCGCGGTTCTTCGCGCTCTTCGCGGTAGCACCGCAGGATCGACACCTATTTCTCCCACACAAACCTCCAGGGCTTCTTCGCCCAAATCTCCCCCGCATAATCCACCCCGATCCGCGGCGTCGCCTTCACCTTACTGCGCCGCACGCGCACGCCGCGATCCTCCAGCCACAGCCCGCTCGCCGGATCCGCCGCCGCACGATTCAGCTTCCGGTCGATCTCAAGGCGCTTCGTCACGCGCCCCGGCCCGCTGATGCCTTCGACTCCGCGAATCAAAATCGCCGCCGGCGCCCCCGCAGGGCCCGTCACGAGATTCAGCATCTCGTGAATCCCGTAACACAAATACACATACCAAATCCCGCCCGCACGATAGAGCACTTCCGTCCGCGGCGTGCAGCCCGCTTTTGCATGACACGCCAGATCATGCTCTCCCACGTAAGCCTCCGTCTCCGTGATCATCCGCGCTTCTTCGCGCCCATCCGCGAATCTCCTCACCAGATATTTTCCAATCAACCACCGCGCAATCGTCACCGTTTTCACCGACTGAAATCGCTCCGGCCCAATCACCGCCGCCCGCCGCCCGTCGCCGTAACCGACGTCCGTTCCTTGATCGTTTGAGAAATCAGCCGCACGCATGCTCGCGAAATCGTTCAGCATCGCTGAACGACTCATCCGCGCAACTCCTTCGACGTCCCCGCACCGCTTGACGCCCAAGTCCCACCCCGTATTCAAACCCCGGATGCTCTCCCCTGCCCGGCTCCTTCGATCCGCTCCACGGCCAGAGGCAGGGCGCGTTGTCCCAACGCGCCGGAACGCTCCGTGAACGAAAACCCACCTCCTCTCTCCGCCGGCGCCCTATCCATCCGCCAGCGCAAAGCCGACCTCCAGCGCAGCCTCGATCTCTGCGTGCGCGACGGGCTCGTCGCCATGCCGATCGTCACGATGTCGCTTCCGGTGAATGTCTTCATCACCGCGCTCGTCACGAAAGGCTGGGAACTCCCGAAGCCCGCCATCGGCCTGCTCACCGCAATGCCGTTCCTCGCGAACTTCATGCAGGTTTTTCTCGTTCCTTTCCTCACCCGCCTCCGCCCGCCCAAAACCCTCACGGTCCTCAACGCTTCCCTCAACGCCGTCTGCTGGCTCGTGCTCGCCGGCATGCTCGAATTCCTCCCGCGCGACCACCCCGCCCTCGCCGCCCGCGCGTTCACGATTTGGTTTTTCGTCGCCAGCCTGTTCGGCGCACTCGCCGGCGTCACGTGGAACGCCTGGATCCAGGAATGGGTCCCCGCCCGTCTCCGCGGCAAATACTTCGGCCGCCGCAATCGCGTCCTCCAAATCTCGCTGCTCTCCTTCCTCCTCGGCGCCGGTTGGATCCTCGCGCGCTGGGACTACGCCGTGGGCGCCTTTCAATCCATCATCGTGGGCGCGGTCATTCTCCGCGCCTTCTCGATCTACTCGCAATGGATCAGCCCCACGCGTCCGCATCGTCCCATCGTCCCGTCTAAACTTTCCCTCGCCGACCAAATCGGCGTCGTGAAACGCTCGCGCTCGTTCCTGTGGTTCATCGCCTTCGGCGCCGTCTGGTCTTTCGCCGCCAATTGCTTCGGCCCGTTCTACCACGTCTTCATGTTCGAGCAGCTCAATCTCTCCGCCTGGGACGTCGGTATTCTCTCGACCGTCTCCGCCCTCGGCGGCGCGCTCGCGCTCCCCGGCTGGGGCCGCCTTCTCGACCGTTTCGGCAACCGCCCGGTCATGGTCTGCTCCCTTCTCGTCTGGCAAACCGTGAACCTCCTCTGGTGTTTTCTCACTCCGGAGAACAACACCATCGTCTATCTCATCTGGGCGCTCGGCGGCATGACGTCCATGGGCGCCATCGCCAGCTCCGGCTTCGTCCTGGGCCAATTCACGATTCTCCTCCGCCTCATTCCACTCGAAGCCAAGAGTCTCGCCATCGGCCTCAACCTCGCCGTCACCTCGCTCGCCGCCGCCATCGCCCCGATCCTGGGCGGCCTCATTCTTCGCTGGGGCTTCCAACGTTTCGAAGATCCCATCGCCGTTTACCACGCCTGTTTCGTTCTCCAACCCTTGCTCGCCGTCGCCGGCTGCGTCCTCTTGCTCCGCGTCGAAGAACCGCGCGCCTCTCCTCTCACGATGGTCTTCGGCGCCATGCGCAACATCCGCACGCTGAGCGGCGTCCTCGGCCTCGACTTCCTCATCAACTACGTCTTCTACCGCCCCACCAGGAAACCCTGACGTTCATGTCTTCCGCGCCCCACGTTTACACGCTGACCAGCAACCTTCTCGCCGAACGCACCTTCGAGTTTTCCCACTGGTCCCCGGGCAAAACCCAGCGCGCCTCCACCGAATCGTTCCAAGTCGGCGGCAAGGGCATCAATGTATCCAAGATGCTCACACGTCTCGGCCTCGCCAACACCGCCCTCTGCTTCACCGGCGGCGCGCCCGGCGCCGAATGCGAGGCCTGGCTCCACGCCCGCTTCGTCAACTTCCGCTCCTTCGACACCGGCCGCCCCACCCGCACCGGCACCGTCGTGCGCGCCGCCGGTCAGCCCGAAACCACTTTCCTCGGGCCCGATGTCGCTCCTTCCCGCGCCGCCATCGCGGCCTGCGCCGACTTCCTCAACGCCCAGCCCGACGGACATCTCCTCGCCCTCTGCGGCAGCATCCCCGGTTGGGACACCGCCGACTTCGACCCGCTTCGCGACGCCGTCACTCGCTGGAACGAACGCGGCACGCTCGCGGTCGACACCTACGGCCCGCCGTTGAAGTGGTTCGCCACCCGCCCCGCCGCCCTCGTCAAAATCAACGCCGCCGAATTCCGCACGCTTCACGACGCCCTTCAACCGCTCTCCAAATCCCTCGCCGAAATCACGAACCGCTCCCCGGTCGAAGCATGGATCGTCACCGACGGCCCCGAACCCGTCTGGTTCGCCACGAAAACCGACGCTCCCGCCAACATCGCTCCGCCCGCCGTGAAAGAAGTTTCCGCCACCGGCTCCGGCGACGTCTTCTTCGCCAGCGTTCTCCGCTCCCTCTTCATCGATCGCGTGCCTCTCCGCGAAGCCGTCGCCGCCGCCCTCCCTCTCGCCGCCGCCAACGCCGCGCATCCGGCCATCGCCGAATTCCCCTAGCTCCGCATCCGCCCCCGACCCGACTTCGCGCGAACCTCCCCGCCCTCACGCTGTCCTTCCGAACCGGTCGTAATGAAAAGAACGGCGATCATCATCCTCGGTTTCGTCGTGATCGTCGTGTCGGTTCTCACGTATCGCGCTTACCGCAACCGCAGCGACCGTGAGCTCGCCGCGCGTCGCGCCCTCATCTCGGAGCGAGACCTCACCGTTCAACAACGCAGCACCGCCGAAAAAGAAGCCCAACGTCTCGCCGCCCTCCAAGCCCAGCAGGAAGCCGAGGCCGCCGCCAAAGCCATCGCCGACCTCCGCGCCCGCGAAGCCGCCGAAGCCGAACGCCGCGCCGCCGCCGAAGCCGAACTCCTTCGCCTCCACGCAGAGCTCGAACGCCTCCGCCGCGAAACCGAGTCCATGCTCGAGCAAACGAAGAACCTCACCGCC
>JAFAAS010000087.1 GCA_023426435.1 Verrucomicrobiota bacterium
GTGTCATACATTATATGACACTATGAGCGCAAGGCGCGGGGGCGGAGCCGGGGGGCGGGGAGGGGAGTGGCGCGGTTACGCGAAACCCTGACGGAAGGTTGAGAGAAGTCTTCGTTTGTAGTGGAATGGCAATTACGGCTGTATTCGTGGCGCCATGACATCCGGATCGCACGGGGGCAAGCGGGCGGACGGGTGGCATTATCGCTCCGCCGACGTGAACCGGTGGCGAGCGTCCGCGGAGGAGATTCCGGCGGCGCCCGGCGGGCAATTCAGAGGGCGTATGCGATGAATCCGGAAATCCAAGAAGGTGAGAGTGCCGGCGGGAGGAACGATGTGATTACGATCTATCCCCCCAACGTAGACAGTTCCGTGAGCTCCAACGTGAAGTGCGTGTTGCATCAATTTGTCGACGAACGGGGCGACAAGCGGTTGATCCTCTCGTTGGAGCCGGGGGACTATCGGCTGGCCTATACGGATGAGTTTGACGCGACGTTTCACACGCTGCGCGTGCTCACCGGGACGGCCATTTTCCAAGGGGTGTCGGTTCGGATCGAGGCGTCAGAAGGAACGAGTCACCGAATGGGCGATGATCGCGCTTATACGGTTTCGAGCGGTGGATTCACGCAGCTGGAATTGTCGGACGCGGAACCGTTGGATGAGAACAAAGCGGATCCTTCACCGGAGGATTATCGAAATCGATTCTGGGTGAAAGCGATGCCCAAGCCGAAAGGGCCGAGGCCGCCGCTCCGGAGCATGATGGTGAACATCACGGCGGGCACTCCGACATAAGGCGCAAGAGGCGCCCAGTCAGTTGCGCCCATCGGAGGACGCGCGACCGGCACGGGAATCCCAAAGTTGAAGCGAGCCTTTGTCGGTCAGCGCGGCGAGCCATTCGCCGTTGGGGGAGCTCGCGAGGAGGTAAACGCCCTCTTGGGCGTGCGGGTGTGGCGCGTCGATCGCCCACGCAGCGAGCCAACGCCAATGGGCGGTGCTCCAGACGATGATCAATCCTTCGGCGCCGCCGGTGAGCAGCCGCGATCCATCGGGCGTGAAAACCAGATGGCGAATGGCGGCGCCGTGAGCCTGCATGCGAGCGACGAGCGATTTGGCGCGATGATCCCAGATGCTGAGCCGTCCGTCCTCGGTTCCGGCGACGAGCAACGTGTCGTTCGCCGAAAACAGCAGGCTGGTCTCGTGAGGCGGATCGTTGGGCAGGAGCGTGCTCTCGTTGGTTTCCAGATCGATCACGCGGAGCGCACCGGTCCAATCGCCCAACGCGAGCCAGCGACCACGCCGCGAGATCGCCAGCGATTTCGCGCCGGGGATGGTCGGCAGCGAGGCGGGGTGAGGAGATAGTGTTTCCAAGTTCCATACGACCAGTTCGCCGCCCTCGTGCGCGAAGGCGGCGAAGCGGTTGTCGGATGAAAGGGCGAAAGCGGTGATGGCGGGTTTTCCCGCGAGGGACAAAGGCGTGGGTTTCGAAGAGCCGTCGTGGAGATGGGTTTCGATGAGTCGCCAATCCGGCGTGAGTGCGAGCAGGCGTCCGTTTGGACGGGACGCGACAGGATGAAACACCTCGGGCAGAGTCCGGTTTTCGGAAAACGTGGCGGTGTCGAAGAGAATGCCCTGGCCGTTGCGGTCGGTCGCGACGATGGACGAGGAATCGGTCGAGAAAACGATGGAGCCGAGGAGGTCGTCCCACAGATCGGTTCGCACGCCGAGGCGGCGAGGTCGATCGCGTTCCCAGAAGCGAATGGTTCCATCCATGCTGCCGGATGCGAGCAGGCGACTGTCGGTGGACCAGTCGACGCACCACACGCTGGCTTCGTGGCCTTTGAAGTCGGCGAGTTTGGTTTTTTGTGAAACAGACCAGAGCTGCAAACGACCGTGTTCGCTGCCGATGGCGATGGTTCGAGAGTCGGGAGAAAATGCAGCGACGTCGTTTCCGGTGGCGGCGCAGAGCGAGACGAATGCGGGAGACGTTTCGAGATCGACGAGACCGATGTCCGTGAGGCGCAGGACGACGAGGTGATTGCCGTCGGGGGAAAATCGCAGTCCGCCCACCCACGAAAGATCGGGGATGCGAGCGAGCGGGTCGTTGGTGGCGAGGTCGCAAACGAGCACGTCGCAATGTTCGCCGTGCTCGTCTTCCCAGTAGATCGCGCAAGCGAGGCGGCGAGCGTCGGACGAGAGCGCGGCGGTGGCGAAGAGCGCGCCCGGTTGCAGGGAGGCGGCTTCGAGTTGGAAGAGGGCGGTTGAGGCGCGGAAATCCCACGCGGTGATCGTGGTGTTGTGCGGGGCGGCAGAAGTGAGGAGCACCGTGTGATGCGCGGTGGATTGGTCGAGCGGGATGCCGCGGGCGGCTTGAGGGCGACGTTCGCGGGTGGCGAGGTCGATGGCGGAGAGGGCGAGGTCTGCATCGGTGACGACGACCTGGCGGGTGACGGAGTCGTAAGCGATGAGCCCGTAGCAATCGTCGGCAATGACTTCGCGAGATCCTTGGGTGAGATCGATGAAGACGAGCCGATTGGGAGGACCGCGCTCGATGCAAACGGCGGTGTTGCCATCGGGGCTCAATGCGAGCGCGGTGATGGCGGGACCGCCGACGGAGCCGAACGCGCGGGTTTCGTCGCCGGCGGTTTCGTTCCAGAGAACGAACCATTCAAGGCCGCGCAGGTCTTCGCGGCCGGGCGTGGGAAGTTGTCGTCGGAGCGCGGTGCGGGCGGCGCCGATGTTGGCGCTGGAGAGAGCGAGTTGGGCGAAGTGGAGATCGGATGTGTAGCTGGCGAGGCGTTCGTTGGCTTCGGCGCTTTGGCGGAAGGCGGTTTCCTGCGCGGCGAGCGTGCGCAAGGCGAAGTAGTTTCGAACGCCGAGGATTCCGATGATCACCAGAGCGATGGCGCCGGCGCAGGCGGCGAACCAGGAAAGCGCGCGCAGCTGGCGGCGCGTGCGATTTAGTTCCTGGACGGAGCGGCCGGCTTGAACGAGTCGGAGATCGGCGAGAAAATGTTCGGCGTCCGGATAGCGATGGGCGGGATCGTGGTGACAGGCGCGGAGAAGAATTTCGTTCAGCTCCATCAGCTCGGACGCGTCGGGGCGATTGGCGGTGTCGGGCGGCAAATCGGGAAAGCGTGAAGGATCCAAGCCGGTGGCGAGCTCGTAGATGACTTTGCCCAGACTGTAGAGATCGGCGCGCGCGGAGCCGGTGCCTTCGGGTGCGGCGTATTCGGGCGTGCCGACGGACGAGACGGTTTGGTCGGTCGAAGCGATGAGGCCGATGTCGGCGAGCTTCGCGTGGCCGTCGACGAGGATGATGTTGGACGGTTTTATGTCGCGGTGCAGCAGACCGGCGCGGTGAAGCTCGCCGAGTGCGGAGGCGAGTTCGGCGGCGAGGCGGAGGCAGTCGGTCGCGGGCAGTTGGCGTCGACGCGTCAGCAGTTCCTTCAACGTGAGCGGCACGTAACGTTCTGGATCGATGTCGAGGCCGGTGTCGGCATCGTCGGCGAGCTCCATCACGTAGTAGAACTGGCCGGCGACGTCGTCGCGTCCGACATGGAGCAATGCGAGTTGGCGCGGTTGGTCGCGGACGGCGCGTTGGAAGCGGGTGATGCCATCGAGCTCGCGGTAGAACGGGCGATCGTCTTCGAAGCGATCGCGGCGGATGATTTTGATGGCGCGGAGGACGCCGGTGATGCTGCGGCCGAGCCAGACCTCGCCGTAGCCGCCGCCGCCGATTCGTCGGATCACCGTGAAATCGGGGATCGAAGGCGCTCGCGGCATCGAGGGAGGTGCGTCAGCGCAGGAGCGGTTTCAGGCCGGCGACTTCGGCGCGAAGCTTTTCGAGCACGCGGTGTTTCACGAGATAGACCGATGAAGGGCGCGTGCGAAACAGTTCGGCGACGCGCGGCACGGGGATCTCGTCGAGCATCACCATCTGGAACATCTGCAGATTGCGTTTAGAGACGGAGCGTTCGAGGCGGGAGAGCAGCGTGTGGAGGACGTAGCGTTGTGCTTCGAGTTCGAACGAACGATCGAGTGCGGGCGACGCGGAGATGCGGTCGAGTTCGTTGGGCGCACCGGGGCGCGTGGCGCGGGGCGGCGGTGCGTTCAGGGAAAGTGGCGACGCTTCGGCGTCGCGTTGGCGTCGGCGCAATCGGTCGGACGCGCGCCAGCGGGTGAGTTGAAAAAGCCAGCTGCGAAATGCGCCGCGGCGATCGGTGCGGCGGTATTCGTGAATCGTCTGGGCGACGCGGCGAAGGACGTCTTGGGCGACCTCTTCGGCATCGTGATCGGAGAGACCATGACGGCGCGCGATTTTTCGAATGTGGACTTCGTAGGTGAGGTAGAAATCCCGCCAGCTGCGATCGTCGGCGATGTTGGCGAGGCGGCCGAGGAGGCTCGGTCGAGTGGGCAACGAATCCGTCGGATCGCAGTCCCCGCTCATGGCGGCGCCGATGGTGTGTCAGCGTTTCGAATACGCAAGGGCCTGGCCGGGGGAGGCGCGTAAATCGGGAGATTTCCGATGTTCGGTTTTTTTCAGGAAAAAAGATGAAGCGGTGAAAGAAGTGGAGGCGGGGCGGCGTTTGGGGATGCGTCACCTGATCGCGTCCTCCGGCAGCGGGAGCGGGTGGCGAAACCTCCATCCACATCCCACCATGAAATCACTGATCACAGTCTCTGTCGTCGCCAGCGTGCTGCTGGCGGCTGTTCGCTGGAGCGGCCAATCGATCGATGCCGGCTCCCTCTTTGCGATTGTCGTGGCGTCGTTTTTGACGGCGCTGTTCGTGCGCGATTATCGCACCCCGCCGGGTCCGGCGAAAACTCCGAGAGTCGTGCCGGTGCAGCCGCGTTTGCCGGTGCGGGTGATTGCGAGCGTGCCCGTTGTGCCGCGTGGGCGCGGCGTGAGGGTGGCGGTGCGATTCGCCCGTTCGGCGGGAGCCCGGGCCGGCGCGATCTCCGTGGGCCGTTGAGAGTTGCCAGGTGTCCGCGGCGGGTTGCGCGGGGTGCCTGTTTGAAAATGCCGGGCGGGTTTTTGTCCGACGCGGAGCGGGTGTTTAGCGCGAGCGAGCGCGTGCGAGGCGTCGTTGGAAGCGATGCTCGGAAAATCGAAATCCCAAAACATCGAAGTCATGAAAACGTCATTTGTCTCCAAGATCATCGTTGCCGCGGTGCTGAGTGCATCCGCGTTGTATTCCGTTTCGTTCGCCGCCGAGCGCGGCATTGCGTATCCGGTGGGTCGAGTCGCTGCGTTGTCCGACGAAATCACGCGCGGCGACAGCCGGATCGAAGTGCGGCGGCTAATGGGTGCGCCGGATCGGCGGCTCAGTTCGAACGTGTGGATTTATTTCAAACTCCACGCGCCGGAAACGCCGCAGGTGGCGCGCGATAATTGTCGCACGCTGATGGTGACCTTCACCGGTAATCGCGTGAGCGATTTGAAGCTGGTGAACGGGCGCGCGCTGAAGATCTACACGGCGCAGGTGAGCTCTGGGAAGGCGGTGGGTGGGTTGGCGGCGAAGTAGCGGCGAACGCGGACTGTGGACTGCGGGACTACGGGACCACGGACTACGGGACCACGGACTACGGACCACGGACTACGGACTACGGACCACGGACTGCGGGACCACGGACTCGGGACTACGGACGGGCCATCGCGGGCGGGGCGGTGGCTCGTTTTTCTTGGGCGTGGATTGCGCGGTGGGGGCACCGCGCCTCCATGGGGGGTTAGGAGCTGGTGGTGCGGGTGGAGACCTCGATGACGTCGTGGGGGACGGCTTCTTTTTGGCCGGCGGGGCTGACGCGGACGTAGCGAGCTTTTTCGCGGAGCTGGGAAAGATTCGCGGCGCCGAGGTAGCCCATGCCGCTTTGGACGCCGCCGATGAGATTGGCGAGGACGTCGTCGACGGAGCCGGAGACTTCCTTGAGGGCTTCGATGCCTTCGGCGGCGACCTTGCGGGTTTTGTCGTTTTTGTCGTGGCCGTAGCGGGCGGCGCTGCCGGCTTTCATCGCAGAGAGGGAGCCCATGCCGCGGTATTGTTTATAAACCTTGCCGCTGATCTCGATGATTTCGCCGGGAGCTTCGCGGCAGCCGGCGAGCAGGCCGCCGCAGATGACGGCGTCGGCGAGAGTGAGGGCTTTGACGATGTCGCCGGACTTGGTGATGCCGCCATCGGCGATGAGGCGGATGTTGCGTTTCTTTGCGGCGGTGGAGGCGACGTAGAGGGCGGTGAGTTGCGGGATGCCGACGCCGGCGACGACGCGGGTGGTGCAAATGGAGCCCGGGCCCTGGCCGATCTTGATGGCGTTGGCGCCGCAATCGGCGAGGAAGTCGACGCCGGACGCGCTGGTGACGTTGCCGGCAACGAGCGTGAGGTTCGGGAAGGCGCTGCGGACGAGTTTGACGACTTCGCCGACGCCCTGGGTGTGTCCATGCGCGGTGGATACGGCGATGACGTCGACGTGTTCGTCGACGAGGTGGCCGACGTGCGTGAGGATTTTTTCGCGGTCGAGGGAGCCGTCGGGTTTGCGGACGGGCGAAAGGGCGGCGCCGACCACGAGGCGGAAGTGGGAATCGCGGGCGGGTTTGCGGCGGGATTTGGCTTCGCTGGTGATTTTCTCGACGTCGGAGCTGGTGACGAGACCGCGCAGGCGGTCGTTTTTGTCGACGACGAGCATCTTGTTGATGCCGACGTGGGTGGAGAAAAAGGTGTCGGCGGCGGCGATCGGATCCTTGGCGACGGCGGATTCGAGCTCGGTGATGAGTTGGTCGCGAGGCGTCATGACCTCGGCGACTTTCTTGGATTTGTAGCGCTCCTTGACGACGTTGCCGGAGAGGAGGCCGACGAGGCGGCCGTCGGGATCGAGGACCGGGAACGTGGAGAACGCGAAGCGTTTGGCTTCGATCATCGCGAGGAGGTCGGCGATGTGTTGCTCGGGGGTGACGGTGATCGGATCCTGGATGAGACCGTGGATGTGGCGTTTGACGCGCGCGACCTCCTTCACCTGCTCCTTCGGCGGCATGTTGTAATGGATGAGGCCGAGTCCGCCGTTGAGGGCCATGGCGATGGCCATGCGGGATTCGGTGACGGTGTCCATGTCCGAGGAGATCACGGGGATCTGCAGGCGGACGGAGTCGCTGAGGGCGGTGGACGTGTCGGCGTCTTTGGGAAGAATTTCCGAGTAGAGCGTGGCGAGGGAGACGTCGTCGAACGTGAGGGCGACGGGCCGGCTGGCGCGGAAGAATTCGTCGGCGGGAAGGTAGAAATCGGCTTCGCCGTCGGGTTGGTGGAACGTGGCAACCTTGGTCATGAGTTGCCGTGAACGGATTAGGCCGGGCGCGGCGAAGGGCAAATTGTTTTTCCGCGCGTGGGGAAAGCGGAGCGCGGCGAGAGGAGTGGTCTGCGCGGGCGTGCGGCGATGAGGGGCAAACGTTAGCGCAAGAACGGCCAGAGGTCGCTTGCGCTGCGAGGGGAGATTTGCGACGTGGGGAGTCCCCAAAAAAGTATCTCCCATGAGCCTCTTCATCGGCATCGATTCCGGAACCCAGAGCGTGAAGGCGGTCGTCCTCGACCTCGAGACCCGCAAGGTGATCGCGGAGGCGCGAGCGCCGCATCAGTTGATCGAAGGATTGCCGGTCGGGCACATGGAGCAGCATCCGCAGGAATGGACGGCGGCGCTGGATTTCGTGATTTCGGAAGTGGTGGCGAAAGTGGATGCGAAGCGCGTGCGCGGGATCGGTGTGTCGGGGCAGCAGCACGGATTCGTGGCGTTGGACGAAAAGGGCGAGGTGATCCGGCCGGCGAAGTTGTGGTGCGATACGAGCACGACGAAGGAGTGCGATCTCATCACGAAGAAGTTGGGCGGGCCGAAGGCGGCGATTCGGAAGACCGGGAACTTGATTTTGCCGGGTTTCACGGCGCCGAAGATTTTGTGGCTGAAGCGGAATGAGCCGGCGAATTACAAGCGGCTGCGTCATGTGCTGCTGCCGCACGATTATCTGAATTTCCACCTGACGGGGAATTTCTTCATGGAGTTCGGCGATGCGTCGGGCACGGCGTTGATGGATGTGCGGACGCGCAAGTGGTCGAAGGATGTGATCAACGCGATCGACAAGAAGTTGATCGAGTGGCTGCCGCCGATTTCGCAGTCGCATGAAGCGGCGGGGACGTTGCGGCCGGAGATTGCGGCGAAGTATGGATTGTCGACGGACGTCGTGGTGAGCGCCGGAGGCGGCGACAACATGATGGGCGCGATCGGGACCGGGAATGTTTCGCCCGGCGTGGTGACGGCGAGTTTTGGGACGAGCGGGACGATTTATGCGTATGCGACGAAGCCGGTGATCGATCCGCTGGGGGAGATCGCGGCGTTTTGTTCGTCGACGGGTGGATGGCTGCCGCTGTTGTGCACGATGAATGTGACCACGGTGACGGAGCAGGTGCGCGCGATGTTTGGCTACGATCATGCGCGTCTGGCGGAAGCGATTGCGGCGGCGCCGGCGGGAGCGGGCGGTTTGGTGTTGTTGCCGTATCTCGCGGGTGAGCGGACGCCGAATGTGCCGGCGGGATCGGGCGCGGTGCTGGGGTTGAACCAGAAGACCTTCAATGCCGGGCACCTGGCGCGCGCGGCGATGGAAGGTGTGACGATGGGGATGAATTACGGATTGCGCCGGCTTGCGCAGCTCGGCGTGAAAGCGAAGGAAATTCGCGTGACGGGCGGCGGTGCGAAGTCGCCGGTGTGGCGTCAGATCATGGCGGATGTTTTCGGCGTGCCGGTGGTCGGCATGGTCGAGGACGAAGGCGCGGCGCTCGGTGGGGCGTTGCAGGCGGCGTGGTGCGTGGCGCTGCGCGACGGCAACAAGAAGGCGAAGCTGACGGACTTCACGAACGGAACTGTGGAGCTGGACGAGTCGACGCGTTGCACGCCGAACAAGGCGAACGTGGCGCGTTATCGCGAACTGCAGGGATTGCAGGACAAGCTCAGTTTGGCGCTGCGAGACGTGTTTGAAGTGCAGCGGAAGCTGGCGTGAGGGAGGCCCTTTGGGGCGGCGGGGGGAGTTCTCAGCCGATGTAGAATCACGAATGGACACGAACGGGCGCGAATGCCCGATCGGATAGAGCCTGGATTTCGTGAGGTGCGAGGGCGGGGCAAGGACCGGCCTTACGGAGGCGCTATCAGCCCGCCGGGACGGCGGGCTCCACCTAGGGAGCGGGCTCCGCGGGAGGCGGGAACGACATCTTTTCGAAGAGGGCGACGAGGCGTGCGCGGAGGATGGCGTCTTCTTCTTCGGGGGTCTTGTTGTAGGTGCTGCGTTCGAGCACGCGCTCGGCGAGTTCGACGCTGAGGACGAAGACCCAGTTGTTGCGGACGAAAAGCATGTTGCCGCGCTTGGCGTCGGGGAGCGGCGTGCCGGGTCCGAGGAAGGCGAGCTTGTGGTTAAACATGGAGCCCTCCGGAAGGATGATGTAGGCGAAGAGCGTGCCGTCGGCGATGCTGGCGGCGAAGCGGACATTTTCGACGCGGGCGCCGGGGAATGTCGCTTGAAAGTCGGGCATGATGAAATTGGCGAAGAACCAGGCGAGGTAGTCCTTGGCGCCGCGCGTCGAGTGTTCCCAGCGTTGCGTGGCGTCCATCGGGATCGCGGCGATGGTGGCGAGGACGTTGAAGTCGTCCTGGAAGGTGACGGCGGTATCGGTATCCTGGATGCGTCCGCCGAGCTCGGGCAGGACGGGAATGCGGACGCGGAAGGCGCCGGAAGCCGAGAGGTAGGTTTGTCCGTCGACGCGGCCGGCGATGCCGTCGTCGTCCGGTTGGGCGACGAGGGTTTGCGCGAGGAGCAGGGAGAGGAACGCGAGCAGGAGGCGGTTCATCGTTGAGGGAATGAGTAGAGGCTGGACGGCGGCTTTCAAGCGCGGGGAGGAGGTTGGAGGAGCGAAGGCGATTGTGGCCGGGAATGTGGCGCGGCAAACGCGCCACCTACGATGCGGAGAGAGCTTGCCAGAGGGTGACAGGGATCGCTTCGGGGCGGGTTTGGGGTGGAAAGCCGTGGGTGGCGAGATGGGCGAGCCAGGCGGCACCGTCGTCGGGAAGCTGGCGACGGAGGAGGCCGGCGATTTGTTTGCGACGCTGTTGGAAGACGGCGCGGATGAGGGATTTTGTTTCCGCGGGGAAGATGAACGGCGCGTCGCGGCGGACGAGGTGGAGCAGGTAGGAATCGATATCGGGGCGCGGAAAGAAGCAGGACGGCTCGACCTTGTGGCCGGGGGCGACGGCGTAGGCGGATTGGAGGAAAATGGAAATGGCGCCGAAGGATTTGGTGCCGGGCTGGGCGACGTAACGTTGCGCGGCTTCCTGTTGAAGCATGAGAACCATGCGTTCGGGGAGCGGGCCGGAGAGAACGGCGTCGAGCCAGGGGGTGGCGATGGCGTAGGGGAGGTTGGCGACGATTTTGAAGGTGGCTTTGGGGGCGCCGTCGGACGGGTTGGCGGGAAGGGGAAGGTTGGCGAGCGGGTGATCGAGAGCGTCGCCCTCGGTGAGATGAAACGTGGAAGGAAAACGCGGCGCGAGATGGGTGGTGAGGTGCTCGTGGAGGTTGCGGTCTTTTTCGACGGCCCAGACCTCGGCGCCGGCTTCGAGGAGGGCGGATGTGAGCGTGCCGAGGCCGGGGCCGATTTCGACGACGCGGTCGTGGGCGGCGATTTGGGCGAGCTCGAGGGATTTGCGGACGATGTTGCCGTCGACGAGGAAGTTTTGGCCGAGGAAGCGTTTCGGCTGGTGGCCGAGCTGCGCGAGGAGAGCGCGGGTGGCGGTGGGGGGCAGCGGCATGGGTTCGAGCCTGATGAAGGAACCGCGAAGGACGCTAATGAACGCGAAGCGGGAGACGCTCGTTGCGTCTATTCGCGTGGATTCGCGGTCCTGAAATCGGCGATGAGGGCGGCGGGGTCGGGGGCTTTCATCAAGGCTTCGCCGACGAGAATGGCGTGGGCGCCGCAGGCTTTGGCGCGGGCGGCGTCGGCGGGAGTGAAGATGCCGCTTTCGCTGACGGCGATGACATCGCGGGGAAATTGCGGGATGAGGCGTTCGCTGAGGGCGAGGTCGGTTTTGAAGACGGCGAGATCGCGATTGTTGACGCCGATGATGGAGGCGCCGTGGGCGACGGCGCGTTCGAGCTCGGCCTCGTTGTGAATTTCGAAAAGCGCGTCGAGACCGGCGGCGTCGGCGGCGGAGTGGAGGACGCGGATTTCGTTGTCGGTGAGGGCGCGAACGATGATGAGAATGGCGCTGGCGCCGGCTTCGCGGGCTTGGAGCACCTGGATCGGGTGCACCATGAAATCCTTGCGGAGACACGGGCGGGCGGGCGGCGTGGTGCGGAAATGGGCGGTGACGCCGCGGAGATCGTCGAGGGTGCCGCCGAAGTATTTTTCGTCGGTGAGAACGGAAAGGGCGTCGGCGCCGGCGGTTTGGTAGCGCTGGGCTTGTTCGAGCGAGGACGCGCCGGCCTTGATGTCGCCGGCGGAGGGAGAGCGGCGTTTGATTTCGGCGATGACGGCGAGCGTGCGATCGGGGCGGCGCAGCGCTTCGAGGAAGGAAGGCGGGCGCGGCAGGGAGGCGTTGAGGTGGGCGAGCTCGGGTTCGAGAACGGGACGGACGAGCGGCGCGATTTCGCGGCGCTTGTGATCCATGATCTCGGTGAGTTTGTCGGCGGACATGGAAGGGAGATAGCCGCAAAGAGGCGCAAAAGGGGCAAGAAACAATCGGCGATGGAGGAGTTTTCGACTTTGCGCTTTGGGCGGGTTCTTGCGGCTATTCGGCGCAATGAGTGCGATCGAGGATTTGTTGACGACGATGGCGCGGCTGCGCGGGCCGGGGGGATGTCCGTGGGATCAGGAGCAGACGCATGCGACGCTGGTGCGCTGCTTGATCGATGAAGTGAGCGAGCTGATCGACACGATCGATCGCGGGGATTATCCGCATATGCGGGAAGAGCTGGGCGACGTGTTGATCCAGGTGGTGTTTCATGCGCAGATCGCGTCGGAACGCGGCGAGTTTTCGTTCGAGGACGTGGCGCGGGAGATCAACGACAAGCTGGTGCGGCGGCATCCGCATGTGTTTGGAAGTGGGAAACTGGATACGTCGGAGCAGGTGATCGCCGAGTGGGAGAAGATCAAGGCGACGGAGAAAAAGAATGGACCGGCGGCGAAAGGGCCGGGCGTGTTCAAGGAGCTGCCGCCGCGGCTGCCGGCGTTGATGTTTGCGGAAGCGGTGTGGAAGCAGATCGAGAAGAAATCGCTGCCGGCGGACGGCGTGGTGGATCGGGGGCAGGTGGAGGCGTTGGGAAAGCAGTTGGATGAGGCGACGCTGGGGAAGATGTTATTCGAGCTGACGGCGGCGGCGCGGGCGAAAGGGCTGGATCCGGAAGGGGCGTTGCGGTTGCACGCGACGAAGGTGATGCGGGAGGTGGAGGAGAAGGTCCCGGTGGGAACCACCAATGGACGCGGATTCGAACCACGGAGTTGAACCACCGCAGAGGCACGGAGAGGAACCGCGAAAGGCGCGAAGAGGCGCGAAGGGCTGAGCCCCAAACTCCAAACTCCAAACTCCGAACTCCGAACTCCGAACTCCGAACTCCGAACTCGATCGCAGCGAGCCAACGACGGATGGACACGAACGGACACGAAGTTCAGGGAGGGCTGCCGGAGGCGGTGAAGGAGGAATGGTGGCGGCCGTTTGAGGAGTTTTTGGCGCTGGAGCGGCGGTATTCGGCTTACACGGTGCGCAACTACCGGCAGGCGTTTGAGGATTTTTATCGGTGGTTGAAACAGGCGGAGTTGTGGGAGGGCGGGTTCGATGCGCTCGATGCGCGGACGATGCGGGATTTTGTGATCGAAGCGCAGCGGCGGTTTGGGCGGCGGACCTTGCATAATCATGTGTCGGGGCTGCGGTCGTTTTTTAAGTTTTGGCTGCGGCGCGGGCGGGTGCGACGGGATCCGTTTTTGGGCGTGCCGTTGCCGAAGTTGGAGAAGCGGCTGCCGAAATTTTTAACGGAAGAGCAGATGGTGCGGCTGCTGGAGGGGCCGGAGCGGCTGTGGAAGGCGGGTGAGGTCGATGCGTTTACGGCGTGTCGCGACCGGCTGGCGATGGAGTTGCTGTATGGCGCGGGGCTGCGCGTGAGCGAATTGATTGGATTGAATTATGGGGCGGTGGATTTGCAGGCGGGTGTGGCGCGGGTTTTCGGAAAAGGAAAGAAGGAGCGGTTGTGTCCGCTGGGGCGAGTGGCGACGGAGCTGGTGAAGAAATTTCGGACGGAGTTCGCGATCCGGCGCGCGCCGGAGGATCCGGTGCTGGTGACGGTGCGGCACGAGCGGATGGACGACGGGCAGGTGCAGAAGATGTTGAAGCGTTATCTCGCGGCGGCGGAGCTGCCGATGGATCTGACGCCGCACAAGCTGAGGCATTCGTTTGCGACGCATTTGTTGAATGCGGGCGCGGATCTGCGATTGGTGCAGGAATTATTGGGGCATGCGAATCTGGCGACGACGCAGGTTTACACGCATGTGAGCGTGGCGCGGTTGAAGGAGATCTACGCGAAGGCGCATCCGCGGGCGTGAGGGTTGCGCGAGCGGGCTCGGGTGAAATCGTCGCTCGCCGGACGAATGTGCTACAAGAAAAGCCAGCCGGAGAGCAGGAGGATCGGTAGCAGGAACGGCAGGCTGAATTTGAAGACGTAGCCGAAGAAGGTCGGGGTGTGGACGCCGGTGCTGTCGGCGATGGATTTCACCATGAAGTTAGGGCCGTTGCCGATGTAGGTCATCGCGCCGAAGAAGACGGAGCCGAGACTGACGGCGATGACGAGACGGGCATCGGCGGGATGTTGAAGGAGGACGGCAACGATTTCGGATTCGTGCTGCGGGGCAGGCGGAAAATCGGCGGGATGGTCGGCTTGCGCGGTGGTTTCGGCGAGGCGGAGGAACGTCGCGTAAGTCGGAGCGTTGTCGAGGACGGCGGAGAGCGAGCCGGTGGTCACGTAGTAGTGGAACGGTTTCTTCACGCCGAACTCGGAGCCGTGTTGGTCGATGTAGCCGAGGGCGGGCATCATGGTGGCGAAGATGCCGGCGAAGAGGAACGCGACCTCCTTGATGGGGCCGAACGTGAACTGGTTTTGTTGGTGAACGGCGCGCGGCGTGAGGAAATAGGATGCGGCGGCGGCGGCGAGCATGACGAACTCGCGGAGGAAGAACGTTTCGGGGAGGAAGACGGCGCCGATGATGGTGGCGAGGAAGAGGAGGTTGATCTTGCCGTCGAAGCGGAAGCCCTCCGCGGGGCGATCGATGGTGCGTTGGATTTGGGGCGGGGCGTGGCGATAGCTGCGGAGGTCGAAGCCGTAGAAGACGGCGAGCACGGCGCCGACGGTGACGAGCCATTGCGCCGTCACGTGTTCGAGCAGCCAGAAGAAGGGGATGCCGCGCAGGAAGCCGAGGAAGAGCGGCGGATCGCCGATTGGGGTGAGGGCGCCGCCGAGGTTCGAAACGATGAAGATGAAAAAGACGATGTGGTAGGGGCTGATGCGGATCTTGTTCATCCGAATCCAGGGGCGAATGAGGACCATGGAGGCGCCGGTCGTGCCGATGAGGTTGGCGACGACGGCGCCGATCGCGAGGAAGGTGACGTTGGCGAGCGGGGTGGCTTCGTCGCGGATCTTGAGGTGAATCCCGCCGGCGACGACGAAGAGCGATCCGATGAGGGAGATGAACGAGAAGTATTCGTGGAACGTGTGTCCGACGGTGACACTGCCTTGGGGATGGCGGACGAGGTAGAAAACGACGACCGAGAGGCCGAGCGCGATGGAGACGTGCGGGTAGTAATGCTCCCAGAAATGTTTCACGCGGGGCGGCGTGAGCGGCATCACGGCGATGAGCAGGAGCAGCAGCGCGAAAGGCGTGACGAGCCAGAGCGGGATTTCGACGTCGGCGACGGCGACACTGGCGAGAGCAGTCGTGAGGTGCATCGAGGCAGGGGTGCATCCGAGTGCATCCCTTCACCTCGAAGCCTTCAACGGGCAACGGGAGCGCGGGTGCGGTCAGCTGGCGTTCGCATCGGTGACATTAGAGCGATTTCAGAAAAACGATAGCCCTTCAGGTGAACCACAGAGGCACGGAGAGAAGATCCTGTGGCCTTCCTCTGTGCGCTCGGTGCCGTCGTGGTTCAAATCGGGTTTTCCGATTCGGCCAACGGCTATGACATTATTTAACATGTTATAGTGTCCTGTCCCGCAGGAAACCTCGATAATCCAGGGCGACGATCGGCCGCGGACGCACACGTGGATTCTTCGCTGCGCTCAGAATGACAGCCACCATTTGGCATTCGAATTCCTAAAGTTACTTGCGGGACGCCACAATAGTTGACGACGCGCGGGTGGGCGGACGCGGTGGGGCATGAGCTGCCCGTCGGTGGACGGCTTACGGGGCGCGCGGGGGAAACGGAATGGACGTGCCCTCGGGAAGGTAGCGACGAGCGACGTTTTTGAGACGCTGGCCGGAAACGCGGATAAGGGCGCGGCGACGGAGCCAGCCGCGATTCATGGAATCCCAGAAGTAGTCGCGGACCTCCTCGCGAATTTGCTTCATCGTGGTGGCGTCGGCCGCCGCGAGAATGAGGGCGCGATCGGCGGAAAAAAAGTCGCGGTTCACCCGCAACAGGACAGCGGCGAGCGGAATCGCGTGCGGATACAACGACGCCCAAAAGACCTTTTGGACGAAGGCGTCGGGGGAGCAGCGATGTTGCTCGCAGAAACGGTCGCGGAAGGTGGACATGCGCTGAAGCGGAAAAGCGCGGGAAGGTGAGGGAGATCGGCTCCCGGGGAGCCGATTTCCGAGGGGCGACGCGACCACAAGCGTGCGGGGAGAGCAAGCGTGTTGCGCGACATCGATCCTGACAGACTCGTTATCGAAGCGTGGCGGATTCGTCGGTGGAGCGGCTCGCGTAGTAGCGGGCGAGCATCTCGCGCCATTGAGCGTCCTCGATCTCGCGGCGGCGGACGGCGCGGTATTCGGCTTCGCCGGCGAAGAAGATGAATCCGAAGAGAAGCGCGAGCATCCACCAGGACGTCCAGACGCCATAGATGATGCCGGCGACGCAGACGAGTTTGCCGACGGTGGCGGCGATGGCGGTGGCGCGAAGGTAAGGCATGCGGCTGGCGAGGATCGCGCGGAGGATCCGGCCGCCGTCCATGGGGAAGGCGGGCAGGAGATTGAAGACGCCCATGGCGAGATTGGCGTTGAGGAGAAGTTGCGCGAGTCCGAGCGGCGTGAGGGTGTAGCCCGCTTCGTCGGGAAAGCCGACGGTGAGCCAAAGCACGGCGGCGATCGCGAAGTTCACGGCCGGGCCGGCGAGCGTGATCAGAAATTCGCGCATCGGCTCGCGTGGGATGGCTTCGAACTCGGCCATGCCGCCGATCGGCATGAGAAGAATGCGGCGCACGCCAATGCCGTAGTGCATCGCGGTAAACGAGTGTCCGAACTCGTGCAGGACCACGCAGGCGAAGAAGGCGAGCAGTGTGCCGGTGCTCCAGATGAGTCCGGTCCAGCCGTCGAGTTGCCAGCCCTCGTGGGCAATCCAGGCGAGCAGGAGAAAGAAGCTGGCGTGGACGGAAAGGAGGATGCCGCGAACGCGGAACAAGTTGAGGGACCAGCTGAGCATCGGTCGGAATCAATGCGATGTTGGGGAAAGCGCCAGCGGGGAAATGGAGCACCGAGCGCGGCGGGCGATTCCGAGGCGCGGCAGGCCGTGGGTGAGGTATTTACTTTGAATGGTCGGTTCGTTCATCGTCGGCGGCATGTCTGATGTGAAGCCTGCCACGATTCTGGTGATCGATGACGATGCGGAGATCCGCTACTCGCTGTCGCGCGTGCTGTCGTCGCGCGGCTATCAAATCATCGAGGCGCCGAGCGGTGAAGAAGGCGTGGCGATGGTGAAGAAAGGGCCGGCGCCGGATCTGGTGCTGCTCGACGTGCGGATGGGGGGAATGGGCGGAATCGAGGCGCTGCAGCTGATTCGCTCGGCGAATCCGAAGCAGTTGGTGATCTTGATGACGGCGTTTGGGACGGCGCAGACGGCGATCGAGGCGATGAAGTATGGGGCCTTCGATTACATGATGAAGCCCTTCGATCCGCAGAAGGTGCTGGCGCTGGCGGAGGCGGCGTTGAAGACGCGGGCGGATTTGCGGGCGGTGAGCGACTACAAGCCGACGATCAACGCGGACGATTATCGCGAGGGCATCGTCGGCAGTTCGCCGGTGATGCAGGATGTATTCAAAACGATTGGACAGGTGACGGCCAGCGACGTGACCGTGATGATCACGGGCGAGAGCGGGACGGGGAAGGAACTCGTGGCGCGCTCGATTTGGAAGCACAGTCATCGGTCGAACAAGCCCTTCATCGCGGTCAATTGCGCGGCGATTCCGGATAATTTGATCGAGAGCGAGTTGTTCGGTCATGAGAAAGGATCGTTCACGGGGGCGACGGGGCAGCGGTTGGGGAAATTCGAGTTGTGCGACGGCGGCACGATCTTTTTGGACGAAATCGGCGACATGGCGCTGGCGACGCAGACGAAGATTTTGCGCGTGTTGCAGACGGGGGACATCCAGCGCGTCGGCGGCACGGAGACGATCAAGGTCGACGTGCGCGTGATCGGCGCGACGAACAAGGACCTCGAGGAGATGGTGAAGGCGAAGACGTTTCGCGAGGATCTGTATTATCGGTTGAACGTAGTGAGAATTCGGATGCCGGCGCTGCGGCAGCGGGCGGAGGATATTCCGCAGATCGTGGATTTCTGCCTGCAGAATCTGGTGAAGCAGAAGAAGGCGCGCGTGACGAAAGTGTCGCCTGAGGCGATGGGCGCGCTGACGCGTCACAGCTGGCCGGGCAATGTGCGCGAGTTGGAGAATGTGGTGTATCGCAGTGCGGTGATCGCGCAGGGCGATGCGATTTTGGTGAAGGATTTGCCGGCGGAGATTCGGGCCGCGGTGGGCGTTGAAGCGGAAGCGGCGGCGGTTGCGGCTCCGGCGGTGGCACCGGCAGCGTCGGTGGAATCGGAAGCAGCAGCGGCGGACGGTGACGTGGCGGTGGGGGTAAAGCCGGACGAGATGCTGACGGTGGAGCGGGCGATCGATTTTCTGTTCGAGAATTTGCGCGGTGGGGAAGAGTCGATGCTCACGCGGATTGAGCAGGAGTTGATCAAACGCGCGCTGGCGGCGGAAGCGGGCGACGCGACGAAAGCGGCGAAGTTGTTGGGAGTGACGAAAGCGGCGTTGATGAAGCGGGCGAAGGACGCGTGAGGGCGATCGCACGGTGGTGGATGGGCGTGGGGATGGCGCTCGCGATGGCGAGCGTCGGGGTGTTGGCCGCGTCGGAGGAAGAGGAGTCGGTGTTGCGGGAAATTCTCGTGCCCGGAGAAGACTGGGAGTTGGTGGGCGAAGGTTATGGGTTAAGTGAAGGCCCGGCGGTGAATGCGCGCGGCGAGGTGTTTTTCAGCGATATTCCGCAGAGTAAAAATTATCGGATCGATGAAAGCGGGGTGCCGCGGGTGTTTGTGGCCGATACGAAGCGGACGAACGGGCAGATCTTTGGGCCGGATGGGCGGCTGTATGCGGTGGAGACGGCGACGCGGCGGATTGTGGCGTATGATGGGGAAGGGAAGAAGACGACGATCGCGGACGGGATTGCGGGGAACGATTTGGTGGTGGCGCGGAATGGAAATGTTTATGCGACGTATCCGGCGCGTGGAGACGGCGAGCGGAGCCGGGTGTGGTTGATCCGGCCGGGGGGCGAGACGGTGGAGTTCGATGCGGCGGAGTTGAAGTATGCGAACGGGATCGCGTTGACGCCGGATCAGCGGGCGGCGGTGGTGGCGGATTATCGCGGGGAGTGGGTGTATCGCGCGGACGTGAGAGAGGATGGCACGCTGGGAGAGTTGAGGACGTTCGCGAGGATGCGTTCGCCGGGTGAGGCGGAAAGTTTGGCGGACGGGTTGAAATTCGACACGGCGGGGCGGCTGTATGTCGCGACGCGATTGGGCGTGCAGGTGTGCGACGAGGCGGGGCGGGTAATCGCGGTGATTCCGACGCCGAATGGGAAGATCACGAACCTGGTGTTTGGCGGCGCGAAGTTCGATGTGCTCTACGCGACGTGCAACGAAACGGTTTATCGGCGGAAGGTGAACGTGCGCGGGGTGAATGCGTGGGCGGTGGCGGTGGGGCGCTGATCGTTGCGCGGCGAGCGCGCAACCTACAGGATGGAGCGGAGGCCGGGGGTGCGGCGGGCGAGGTCGGCGACGAGGTAGCTGACGAGAAGACCGGTGACGGTGAGGAGCGCGGCGAGGACGTAGGGATTTTGCGGGAGCGCTCGGAAAAGGATGAAAAGGGCGATGATCACGGGCGCGTGAAGGACGTAAACGCCGAAGGAGCGATCGGCGAGCCAGCGGAGGAAGGGTGTTTCGAAGTTCAGCTTCGAGGAGAAGAGTGCGAGCAGTCCGAGGGAAAGACCGACGCCGGTGAGTTGTTCCCAGGCGGCGAGGGCGAAGGCTTGGGGCGTCCAACCGCCGAAAAAGACGCCGAGATTACCGTCGGCGGGGGCACCGAGAAAAAGCAGCGCGAGCAGGGAACTCGGGCCGCCGATCAAGGCGAGCCAGCCGGCGGTGCGGGCGCGCGAGGAGGAGGCGAGAACGTCGAGCCAGCGGTGTCGCGAGGCGTGGAGGCCGGCGAGGAAGAAGGCGATGTATTGAGGAAAGAAGCACAGCTGCATGTTCAGCACGTTGGTGCCGATCGGTTGAACGAGGCGCGTGGCGAACGTGGCGAGGACGAGGACGGCGCCGAAAAACCAGAGAGCGCGAGCGGAAGGAGCCGGGGTGGATGTCGATGGCGGAGGAGCGGGGCGGGCGGAGCGCCAGGCGACGAGCACGAGGCAGAAAATCAGGAGGGCGAAGGCGAACCACAAAGGGCCGCTTTCGCCGATGAAGCGGCCGCTGGAAAGATAGTTGAAATAGTATTTCGGCGTGGGGCCGAAGTTGTGATCCCACGGATTCAGGACGAGCAGGATGAAGGGGTGAATCACCAGCATGTAGAGCAGCGTCGGAAGACCGAGCCGGATGAGGCGCTCGCGGATGAAGGAGGCCGGACCGCGGCGGGAGAGCGATGCGTGCGCGAAATATGCGGAGACGAAAAACAGCAGTCCCATGAAGAAGGACTGCAGGTGAGCCTGCCAGAGGATGAACGGGATTTTCTGGGCGAGCGTCGGTTCGGTTTCGCTCATCGCATACCAATCGCCGACGTGGCTGTAGGTGACGCACGCGTGCTGACAGACGACGAGGAAGATGACGAACGTGCGAAGGTGATCGATCCAAGGAAGCCGGGCGGACGCGGGGAACGGCATGCGCGCGAGTTTGGAGAACGCGCGGGAAGGGGCGATGCGGTTTTTTTCGGGGGGGGGGCGAGGGCGGGCGGGCGCGCAACAACCCGACGAGGACGTCGGGTTCCACCCAGCTATAGCGTATTAAATAATGTCATAGCCGTTGGCCGAGTCGTGAAACCGGATTTGAACCACGAAGGCACCGAGCACACAGAGGAAGGCCACGGGATCTCTCCGTGCCTCTGTGGTTCACCCTGAAAGGCTATAGTTTTTCTGAAAACGCTCTAGTATCTCGTAACACGCATTATTTCGCATTGTGGTTCGCCGGTGCCTGAACGTTTACTGGGGCATGGCCAACCGATACAAAGTCACGTTGACGGAGAAGGAACGCGAGCAACTCACCG
>JAFAAS010000110.1 GCA_023426435.1 Verrucomicrobiota bacterium
GATCGTGGTGGTGCCGACGGTGCGTGAGGCGGATGGGCTGGCGGCGGGGATCCGGAATGTGGAGTTCACGTCGAGTCAGCGGCAGGAGGCGCTGGGGATCTATACGGCGTTGAAGCGGGCGCAGGAAATGGCGGCGGCGGGCGTGCGCAGTCCGGATCGGATCGTGGCGGAGGCGACGCATATACTCGGCGATCGGCGGCGGTTGCGGATTATATATATTTGTGTGATGGATCGGGAGACGATGGAGCCGATGCGCGAGGTGGTGCCGGGCAAGTCGATGCTGGCGATCGCGGCGTGGGTGGATGAGGTGCGGGTGATTGATAATGCGGTGTTGTGAGGGTAAAGGGGGCGTAGAAGGTTGGCTCGAGCGGCGCCCTTGCCTCGAAAATGATTTAGAGGTCCCAAGGATCCTGCGTTGAATTTGTCGGAGAGCTCCCTGTAACTGTCGCCGGACAGGCTAGTCGTTCCGGTTTCGCCTGGGTCCATCTCTTAAATTCCAGCTTGTCGATGCTTCTTGTGCAGCCCTTCGGTCATGTTTTAGCCGGCGTGAGCTGGCTCCTCGGATTATTTTTGTCGGATCGGCTCCGGCGAAGACGGTGCGCAAGGTTCACGCGACTCCCGAAGATTGTCCTAAGCTTGGCGGGAACTCTGATCGGAGGCAGCGTCAAGGCGCAGGAAGCTCCCATTTATTTCGACACGCTCGCTGGTTGGTCGGGTGGACGAGGCACGGCAGATGGCCAAGGGCCGGACGCGCGATTCCATCATCCGAATGCGGTCGCGGTCGATCAGCTTGGTAACATCTACGTCGCCGACCTTTATAATTATACCATCCGAAAGATCACTCCTGCGGGAGAGGTCTCCACCCTTGCTGGCAAAGCCGGCGTTAGTGGCGCGGTAGATGGATTCCGAGAACAGGCGCGCTTCCATCAACCGACCGCGGTCGCGGTGGACCTGGTTGGGAATATCTTCGTGGCGGACGGGGCGGGCCATGTGGTCCGGAAAGTGTCCCCAACTGGCCAGGTGGTGACGATCGCGGGGAAATCAGGTGAACCCGGCGCCTTGGATGGCTTAGGATCGGCCGCGCGGTTCAGCTACCCAGCAGGCGTGGCGGTCGACGCGTCAGGGAACGTTTACGTCGGTGATTACTGGAATTTCGCCGTGCGAAGAATCTCTCCGGAGGGGTTGGTTACAACGTGGGCAGGGCGACTTGGCACGGAAGGGATGGTTGACGGAGCGGGCAATGACGCCCGCTTTTATCACGCATCAGCGCTGACGTTTGATCGCGCTGGAAATCTCTACGTGGTGGACGAGGGGGTGGGCTGGTCGGACATGTCGGATGTTCGCAAAATTACACCCGCGGGTGTGGTGACCACGCTGACGTCTGGGCAGCGTCGAATCCTGCGAGGAATCGCGGTTGATGCGCAGGGGACGGTGTATGTATCTGACGCAGGAAGTGCGACGATCCGGCGGTTGACACCGGCAGGGGAGGCGGAGCCGTTTGCCGGCGGTGGGTGGCCGCCGCCGGAGGGAAAAGACGGTCAGGGCGCCGTCGCAAACTTCAAGCGGCCAACCGGGATGGCAATAAACCTGGCGGGTAACCTTCTGGTGGCTGACCGGGACCACCATACAATCCGGGAGGTAACGCCTTCAGCCTTCGTGACCACGCTCGCCGGAGCCGTGGAATATTCGCAGCGCGGGTTCAGGGATG
Organism: Verrucomicrobiota bacterium; assembly: GCA_023426435.1. GTDB lineage: Bacteria > Verrucomicrobiota > Verrucomicrobiia > Opitutales > Opitutaceae > Opitutus. The sequence goes on from JAFAAS010000110.1 coordinate 1,709, forward strand.
GAATCGGATCGACGGCACGCTTCGATTCACCATCTGACGTGGAACTCGATGCGGCGGGGAACGTGTTTGTCGCGGACCGTGGAAATCACGTGATTCGAAAGATTACTCCGTCCGGTGTGGTCACCACGTTTGCTGGAATCCCCGGTCGATCAGGCTCGCGCGACGGGCCGTCCAATCAAGCCGAGTTTAGTTCCCCCTCTGCGCTTACGTTTGATCCTCGCGGCAACCTCTACGTGGCCGACCGAGGCAATCATGTGATAAGAAGAATAGCACCCGACGGTAATGTCACGACGCTTGCTGGTTTGGCCGGCATCCGGGGCGCGGCGAACGGGTTTGGGCCCACTGCAAGATTCGATACGATAGCGTCGATCGTGGCCGATACGCGTGGGTATATATTTATAACCGACCTCAATCACGCAGTCAGACAGATTACGCCTGAGGGAGAAGTTTCAACATTCGCCGGAAAACTGGGGGTGCGTGGCAATGTGAGTTTCATCACTGACGGTCCAAGGCTAGAGGCGACGTTCACGTCTTTGTCGGGTATCGCGACGGACGGGGCGGGAAACTTTTATGTCGGAGACAATCACACGATACGGAAGATCGATGCGAATGGAACAGTGAGCACGATAGCGGGGCGCCTTGGAATGCCGGGGTTCCGCGATGGGCAGGGGGAGGAGGCTTTATTCCATAGAGAAATTGGCCTGCGGCTCGGGATCGATGGCAATTTATGGATAGTCGATAGCGAGAATTATATGGTGCGGAAGATGTCCCCCTCTGGGGTTGTGACCACCGTAGGCGGGAACTCGTCTTTTTCAGGGAGCCTCGACGGCTACGGCCCGGCGGCCTGGTTTCGTAGACCTACAGGCATCGCGGTTTCGCCCTCGGGAATTATCTATGTTGCGGATGCAAGCGGGGACAAAATACGCCGCGGCGTCCCGAGATCGACGTCGCGGTTGATGGCAATATCGACCCGGTCCCGGGCTGGGCAGGGCGATCAAACGTTAATCATGGGATTTGTGGTAGAAGGGAATAAACAGGTGCTGGTGCGCGGGGTGGGGCCGGGCATCGCGAGCGGTGTGCCGACCGCGCTGACGGATCCGCGGTTGGAACTGTATCGCTTTCAGGGCGGCGGGTTCACGAACGTTGATGAGAATAATGATTGGGCGAACACGAATGCGATGATGCAAACGTTCGCGCGCTTGGGGGCCTCGGCGCTGGCGGCGAACTCAAAGGACGCGGCATTATTGAACAACATTGAGGGTGGCGTTTATACGGCGCATGTGACGTCGGGAGGGGCATCGGGTGTGGCACTGGTCGAGGCGTATGATGGCGACAAGGGAGAGGGCGGCAGCCGGTTTGCGGCGTTGTCAACGCGCACGGTGGCGGGATCGGGTGACGACACGTTGATCGTCGGGATGGTGCTGGATGGATCCGGTCCGAAGACAGTGGTGGTGCGAGCGCTGGGGCCGACGTTGGGGGCGCGCGATGGGGTGAGCGGGGTGTTGTCGGATCCGAAGCTGCAATTGTTTCGAATGGCTCACGGGACTTCGTCCTTGATTGGCGAGAACGACGACTGGGGTGGTTTACACGAGTTAAAGGCGACGTTCACGGCGGTGGGCGCAGGTGCATTGTCAGGCGATACCAGCAAGGATGCGGCGATGCTTGTGACGCTGGATCCGGGCGTTTACACCGTGCACGTGTCGGGTGCGGCTGGGACGACGGGGGTGGCGTTGGTGGAGATCTTTGATGTGCCGTGAAGGGCCCCAGCGATTTGCACAATTTTGTCGACGATTGTGTTGAAGCGGGGCGGCGGGACCGCATTTCTGGAGGGATGCTTCCGGTCCGCTTCAGCAGGTGGTGTGTTGCGTTGTTCTTAGTTTTCGCGGGCGTCGTGCCGGCGACAATGGTGCGCGCCACGACGGTGGTGCCGCCGGAGTTTTCGGCGCTGGTGAATGGGGCGGACTACATCGTGCATGCGGTGGTGAAAAGAGTCACCGCGGAGAAGCGGGCGCGGGGAAATGGCGTGAAGATCGTGACGCTGGTGGAGTTGGAAGTGATCGAGGTGGTGGCGGGGACGCCGCCGGAGAAGGTGACGCTGGAGTTGTTGGGCGGGAAGGTGGGCGACGAGGAGTTGCGCGTCGTGGGGATGCCACAGTTCGAGGTGGGCGATGAGGACATTTTGTTTGTGAGCAAGAATGGTCGCGCGGTTGCGCCGCTGTATGCGATGGGGCATGGGCGCTATGTGGTGGAGCGCGATGCGGCGAGCGGGAGGAAGTTTGTGAAGCGGGAGGATGGCGCGCCTTTGCAGGATACGGCGCAGGTGAGTTTGCCGCTGGCGAAGGGTGGGGCGGGGGAGTTGGTGCGGAGGCGGATGGCTCTAAGTTCGGCGTTGGGGCCGGAGGAGTTTATCCGGCGGATTCGTGCGGAGCGGACGAACGAGAGCGGCGGTCAGCCCGTGAGATAAATTTATCGTGCGCACCCTTATTTCCCTGGTGGTGGCGTTCGCCGCGGCGGCGAGCACGTGGGCCTATAGTCTCAGCGTCGATGGCAGCGGCGTGTATGTGAACAAGTGGCGGACGAGTCCGATCCATATGATCGTGAAGCTGCCGACGGCGCCGACGCTGACGGACGGCGGGACCTTCAGCAGTAGCGTGATCGCCGGCATGCAGGCGTGGAATGCTCAGTTGGGGGCGGTGCAGTTTGCCTGGCAGACCAGCGCTCCCGGAAGCTATGCGAACGGCAATAAAATCAACGAAGTGGTGGTCGATGACACCGCCGATGGTGACGAGTTTCCGGACGGGATGCTGGCGATCACGATCATGTATTTCGCAGGCAACGAATTTATAGAGGCGGATGTGATCTTCAATGCAGCGGAGTCGTGGGATTCGTATCGCGGCTCGCGTAATGGACGGGGCGGACGCGAAGATGTGCGGCGAGTGGCGGTGCATGAGCTGGGGCATGCGCTCGGCCTCGATCATCCGGACGAAGCGGGGCAGTTTGTAACCGCGATCATGAATGCCCGGGTGAGCGACATCGATAGCTTGCGAAGCGATGATATCGCCGGAGGCCGACGACTTTATGGCGCGCCCGGGTTCGTGCCGGCGAACGATGCGTTTGTTCATGCGACGACGATCGTGCTCGAGGGAGGAGTCATCGAATTGGCGGGAGCGAACATCGCGGCGACGCGGGAGGCAAACGAGCCGGCTCACGCGGATGTGCCGACGGGGCAGTCGGTGTGGTGGAAATGGACCGCGCCGTCGTCGGGGGCGGTAAGGTTGACGACGCTGGGGAGTGACTACGACACGGTGCTGGCGGTATATACCGGCGGGACGTTGTCGGGGTTGACGGAGGTGGTATCGAATGACGACGAGGAGACACCGGAGCAGAATGAGACGCCACAGCGGAAGCGGACGAGCCGGGTGAGTTTCAATGCGCGAAAAAATGTGACGTATCGGATCGCCGTGGACGGCTGGGGTGACGAGGAGTCGCCGGCGTATTGGGGAAATATTACGCTCGGGATGGAGTTCACGCCGGCGGCGCAATCGACGACGCGGTTGGTGGCGTTGGCGGCGCGGGCGGCGGCGGGGAGTGGGGATCAGACGTTGATCATGGGGTTTGTGGTGGAAGGGAACAAGGAGGTGCTGGTGCAGGGGGTGGGGCCCGGGATTGCGGGGAGTGTGCCGACGGCGTTGACGGATCCGCGATTGGAGTTGTTTCGGTATCAGGGAGGAACGTTTGCGAAGGTGGATGAGAATAATGATTGGGTGAATTCGTCGGCGATTACGGAGGCGCGGGCGCGGTTGGGGGCGTCGGCGTTGGCGGTGGGGTCGAAGGATGCGGCGTTGTTGAAGACTATAGCGGGAGGAGTTTATACAGCGCATGTCGCGTCGGGTGGCGCGGCGGGAGTAGCGCTGGTGGAGGCGTATGATGCGGACGGGGGCGGGAGCAGTCGATTGATGGCGTTGTCGACGCGGACGGTAGCGGGGGCGGGCGATGCGACGTTGATCGCGGGCTTTGTGTTGGAAGGGAATGGGCCGAAGACGGTGTTGATTCGCGGGCTCGGGCCGGAATTGGCGGGGCGCGGGGTGAATGGCGTTTTGGCGGATCCGAGAATCACCGTGTATCGCGGCTCGAATGTGGTGGGGAGCAATGATGATTGGGGCGGGAGCGCGGAGTTGAAAGAGGCGTTTTCGGCGGTGGGGGCGGAGCAACTCGCGAGCGGCGGGAGCAAGGATGCGGCGATGTTGGTGACGTTGGATCCGGGGGCTTACACCGTGCACGTGACCGGCGCGGCGGGGACGACGGGGGTGGCGCTGGTGGAGATATTTGATGTGCCGTAAGGTGAGGGATAGCAGGAGACGAAGTGAGTCACGGGTCGCAATGGTTGGGTTGAACAGCAGAGTTCCTGGTCGTGCGACGGAATGGAATATATAGGTGTTTCCCGGTATTGTTTATACGGGTATCTGATTGCTCGCGGTTAATTTCGGGGCGTCGGCTGCATAAGCGGCTGGCATGCAGTGTGAAAAGAGAATGAGGCGGGGTGTGGGCGTTTGGGGCGGGTTCCTTATTGAGAGATAATAGGACTACCGCCGGGGGCTGAGATGCGTTATCGCGCGGCTAGTCATTATGAAAACCCATCCTCGTTCACTTGTTGCTGCGTTTGTTGCGTTTCTCTCGCTTGCCCCAATCTGCGTGTTCGGCGCGCAATCGGCGACGAAGGAACGTGGGACTTCGGCTAAATCTTCGGTGGCGGCGGAGCCGGCTTGGAAATGGAACGATCTCGTGAACCGTCCGGATCGCTGGCCGCCGGCGGCGAGTTTGCAGGAGGAGGTTTCCTTTAGCGACGGGACGAAGTTCGCGGCGGGAACGAAGGTGCGGGTGACGAAGGTGATGCCGCGGAAGATCGAGGCGATCCTGCCGGATGGATCGGCGGCGGAGCTCGGGGTCGATTCGACGAATGTGTTGGCGGCGGCGCAGGAGTATTGGGCGACCCTGACGCCCGAGCAGCGGGCGGTCGATTTGGCGGCGATCCGGAAGGATCGCACGCTTCTGCCGCCGATGGTGGCGGTTTACGTGCCGTTGAGGTTTCCGAATGGCGAGCTTCCCTCGGGCGCCGAGCTTTCGGCGGCGGAGATCGTGAATCAGAATCTGCATGTTTGGAGCAGTGAGCATGCGCAGATGATGGCGGTGTCGCCGATGGAGACGGACCTGTTGGTCCGGGCGCGCGCGTTGGCGGCGTTGCCGATGGAGGAGCGGGTGAAGGCGCCGTGGCTGACCAGTTATGCGGATGCGTTGGGCAAGGCGAAGGCGGAGGATCGGAAGGTGTTTCTCTTCTTCACGGGTTCCGATTGGTGTGGCTGGTGCATGCGGTTGGAGAGGGAAGTTCTGCGCATGCCGGAGTTCACGGATTTCGCGGCGGAGAATCTCGTGCTGGTGAAGGTGGATTTTCCGCGGCGCACCCGGCTGCCCGCGGCTGAAGCGGCCCAGAATCAACGGCTGGCAAAGGAGTATGGCGTTCGTGGATACCCGACGGTCGTGGTGCTCAACTCCAAAGGGGAGCGGGTTGGCGAGCTCGGTTATCAAGAGGGCGGTCCCAAGCCGTTCATCGAGCAAGTCAGGTCGATGTAGAAGGAACAGGCTCAGGCCCGTTGATTAGGCGGGCGGGAGAGGCGTATTCGAGCCGCTGCGTTGACACGGATGGGGCGCAAGAGGGCTTGAGTGCGGCGCGCTTGATTGTTGGATACGGGCGCTGTCCAGCTTCCGTCGTCTCTCCCAGGGCGACTCGGGCGGCACCCCTCTTATATGCCTTTAGCTGCCCTCGCTCGGATTTCGGTTGCAGGTGTCCGGATTGGCCGATGGCGGCGGTTCGCAACCTCGGCTCTTTATAGGCGGCGGCTGCCTGTAATCAGAAATATCATTCGCGGAGTCGGAACGGCCTTGATGGCGGTGGCGATCAACGTGCCCGCGGTCGCTTATCAGGTTGATGGGGGTCCGTATTGGCCGAATGGAACGGTCACGGTGCAGTTGAAGCTCGGCGCGACGCCGACTTATTCGGACGGGTCCAATCCGAACTCCACGGGAGCTGCGGCGGTGGTGACGTGGAACTCCTTCATGAATCGCGTGCAGCTGAGCAGCACGACGGGTGCGACGGGCGAAGGTGCGCGAGGCAATGGGGCGAATGAAGTTTTCTTTTCCAACAATATATATGGTTACGAGTTCGGCGCGGGGGTGTTGGCGGTTGCGCTGATTAATAATAATGGGGGGCGGAGAACGGAGACGGACATTGTCGTCAACCGCGCGGAGAAGTGGGATTCGTATCGCGGCGGATTGCGCTACGAGGCGGTGGACTTGCGGCGGGTGCTGGTGCATGAGCTCGGTCATCTGCTGGGGCTGAGTCATCCGGATGAGGCCGGGGAAATCGTGCCGGCGATCATGAACAGCAGGGTTGGCAGCGAGGACGGGCCGACGCTCGACGATCGGAACGGCGTGGCGTCTCTCTACGGTCATGGCGTGGCAAATCCACCGGTGGCGCCGAACATCTCAGCAAATCTGCCGCTGGATGCGGAAGTGACTGCCGGCTCGTATGCGATGTTTTGGGTCGACGTGACGCATGATGCGACGCCGCCGATCACGTATCAATGGCGCAAGGACGGCGTGGATATTCCGGGCGCGATTCGCGCGATCCATCATGTTCCTGCGGCCATGCTGAACGATGCCGGCATTTACAGCGTGGTGGTGACCAATCCGGTGCGGTCGGAGACGAGTCGCGGCGCCAAGTTGGTGGTGAATCCTCCCGATCCACCGGTGATCGACCCGGCGAGCCCGGCCGATGCCATCCGGGCGGTGGGGCAGAGCATTCGGTTCGGCGTGAATGTGACCTCGGGGACTCCGCCGTTCACGATGCAGTGGCGCAAGAATGGGCAGAGCCTGCCGGGCGAGACTGGAACCGTTCTCGATCTAATCCCGATCACGAACGCTGACGCCGGCGATTACAGTGTGGTGGTGACCAATGCCGCGGGATCGGCGACGAGCCGGGCGGCGAAACTGACGGTGACCCCGGCGACATTGCCGACGGTGAGTTTCGCGAACGATCGGGAAGTGGTGCGCGTGCGGAGCTGGCTGAATGTGTCACCGCGACTGAGCGGCGGCACCGAGCCTTACACCTTCCAGTGGGAAAAGAATGGAGTGATTCTTCCGGGACAAACGGCTGCGTTGCTGACCATCGCGGATGTGACCATGGAAGCGGCGGGAAGCTATGTGGTGGTGGTGACGAATGCCGCCGGAACGGTGCGGAGCGGCGCGGTGGTGGTGGAAGTAGAGGCGGGGCCGCCGCCGGCGGAGGAAAAGATCCATTTCGAGTGGTGGGCGTTTGCATTGAGCGTCAGTCCCGACTGGTCGTCGGGACCTTACACCTATCGCTGGATCAAGAATGGGCGGGTGATCCCGGGCGCGGGCGGTCCGCGTTATGAGATCCCGGTGGAGGAGCGGGGCGACGCGGCGGATTATCTCGTGGTGGTCACCAACGGCAGCGGGTCGACGGCGAGCTGGCCCTACAGTTACGTGCCGAGGCGAGCAGAGAACTCGTCGCAGACCGGAGGCTGGGTGGAAACCCTCCGGCACGAGGATGTCGCTTATTTCCTGTTTCGGAACTCCCCGCGGATCGAGCGCTACGATCTGGTCCGAGGCGCGTGGTTGAGTCCGATCGCGCTGGCGAGGCAGCCCACGGCCTTCTGGCAAGGCGACGCCGGGTTGTTCGTGGCGTTTGGCAGGACGGTGGAGAAGCTGACGGCCGCTGGTGCCACGCAGGCGACGATTCTGACGACGAACGAGGACGTGAAAGGCCTCTTGGTGCGAGATGGGATGCTCTATGTTTTTCATCCCGAGACGTATGTTTACAGCAAGTTCACTCGCGTGCGGTTGAGCGACGCTGCGGTGATGGAGACGAATTCCTATATTTATGAAATGACCAAGGTCGGGTCGCTGTCGCTCGCGTCGGGCCGGAGGAAAATCTTTGGACGGGACAGCGGGCTGAGCCCGCCGGACATCCACGTATTGGAATTGAACGCCGACGGTGCGTTGGGGGCGCAGCAAGGCGGGCCGTATCATGGCGATTATCCGGACGCCGAGCGCACCTTCGTGTCGCCGGATGAAACGCTCGTGTTCGATGACAGCGGCACTGTTTATTTCGCGGACGATTTGACGTTTGCGGGGGCGGTGGGCGGCGCGTTCGACGACATCGCGTTTGTCGACGGAGGCGGGACGCTCGTGCTGCGCGGCGCGAGCCTCGTGGCCTATGACGGAACCTTTCTTGAAACGGGGCGCATTGCGTTGGACGCGCCGGGGCAGCGGGTTTTTGTCACCGGCCAGACGGCGGTGGTCTTTTCGCCGCCGGAAGGGAGCGGCACGGGGACTCGCGCGACGCGTGTTGCGCTCGATCGGATGGCGCCGCGAGCTGCGTGGCCTCGAGTCGATGCGGCGGGCCTCGCGTATTCGCCGAACGAAGTGATGCTGGGCCGCGACGAGGTCGTGTATTTGTCGAGCCGGATGCATGGCAACATCTTCAAGTGGTCAGTGGCGCAGCAGAAGTATCTCGAGTCGCTGCCGCTGACGGGTGCGGCGACGTATGCCGCTTATTCCCCCTTCGAGGACCGGCTTTATGCTGCGTTTGGCGATCGAAGGATTGTGAAAATCAACCCGACCGGCGCGCCTGTGGAGCGGGCGTTTGCCACGATGGCGTCGGAGGTCATCGGGCTGGCCGCCGCCGGGCGCTATCTATTCGTGAACGATCGCATTTCCCCGTGGGTTTCGTTTTATACCTTTGCGCCGGACGGTGAGATGATCGGGCGACGCGCGTGGGGGCATCATTCGCGGGCGTTCACGTGGAGCGAGGCCAAGCAGCGATTGTATTACTTCCGCGACGACACCTCGCCGAACGATCTTCTTTTCACCGCGGTGAAGGCGGATGGCACGTTGGAGGCGAGCGTGGATTCTCCGTATCATGGCGAGATCGAGACGCGGCATCCGATCCGGGTTTCGCCGAATGGAGCGATGGTGGTGTTGGGCTCCGGAGAACTCTACGACGCGGATACGCTCACGAAGAAACACGCGTTGCCTGGGGCGATTGACGATGCTGCGTGGTTGGGCGCGCGTCTTTATACGGCCGCGAACGATTCGACGGGGATTCGCGTGGAACGGCGGGAGGGCGGCGATTATGGACTTGGGGTGTCGAAAACGATCGGCGGCCGGCTCTTGAGATTGTTCGCACTCGGTGGCGATCGCCTGTTGTTGGTGACGATGCGCGGATATGCGCCGGTGTTCGTGGTGCTCGATGCGAATCTCAATGTGATCTCGTCGAGTCCGGCGACGATCGACGTGGCGCCCACCGATCCGGCCGTGGAGCGTCCGCAGGTGGTGACCCAGCCGAAGTCGGTGTCGGCAAAACCGGGTGGGACGGTGAGCTTAAGTGTGTCGGCGAATTCGTCGGGTTGGACGCGTTATCAGTGGCAGAAGAACGGCGTGAATCTGCCTGGTGCGGAGGCGAGCACGCTGACGTTGATGAATGTCGGGGCGACCGATGGCGGCACGTATCGCGTGATTGTCACGAACGCCGGAGGCAGCGTGACGTCGGCCGAAGCGGAGATTGTGGTGGGGGCGGCGAAGTCGCGGTTGGTGGCGTTGTCGGCGCGGTGTCGAGCAGGGGCGGGGGATCAGACGTTGATCATGGGATTTGTGGTGGAGGGAGCGAAGCGGGTGTTGGTGCAGGGCGTGGGGCCGGGAATTGCGAGCAGCGTGCCGACGGCGATCGCGGATCCGCAGTTGAAAGTGTATCGATTGGGCGGTGGGACGTGGACGCAGGTGGCGGAGAACAACGATTGGGTGAACAGCGCGGAGATTTTGGCGGCGAGGGGGCAATTGGGCGCGACGGCGGTGGCGCAAGGATCGAAGGACGCGGCGCTGTTGGAAGATTTGGGAGCGGGCGTTTATACGGCGCACGTGGCGTCGGGCGGGGCGGCGGGCGTGGCGCTGGTG
>JAFAAS010000005.1 GCA_023426435.1 Verrucomicrobiota bacterium
TGCAAAACATCGAGATCGAGCTGCATCAGCGACACCTTCCGCGGCAAACCCAGCGTCTGCACCACCCACGCGTGGTCCAGCACGCCATCCGTCGTCAGCACGATCTCCTTCACCGGCACCGCCTCCGCCGTCGCCGACAAAATCTGCGGATTCCCGCGCAACACCGCGCCAATCTCATAACCGCCCCACACCAACCCGCACAACAGCCCCGCCGCGAAAATCGTTTTCGTCACACTCCACACCAGCCGCTTCCGCCCGCCGTTCGACATCGCACGCGGCTTCACCTGCTGGGGAATGTCTCTCCAGCTGCGCGATGGCGGCGTGTTGAACTCGGCTCGACTCACTTGATTTTCGCAGAAGCAACTCCCGCCTGAAAACGCTGCAGCGCGGGCTTCACCATTTCTCCAACCAGCTCCGAAAATTCCAGCCCCACGCAGCGCGCACTCATCGGCAGCAAGCTCGTTTCCTTCATGCCGGGGAGCGTGTTTATTTCCAGCAAATAAAACTCCTCATTTGCTCCGATCATGAAATCCACGCGCGCATAATCCCGACACCCGCACGCCTCAAACGCCCGCTCCGCCGCCGCCCGAATTTCCTCCGTCAATTTCTCCCCCAACGGCGCCGGCGCCAGATACTCCGTCCGACCTTTCGTGTATTTGCTCTCGTAATCATACACGCCCGACTTCGGCCGGATCTCCACGACGCCCAATGCCCGTCCGTTCAAAACTCCCACCGCAAGTTCCCGCCCAAACACCCGCCGTTCCACCAACCAGTTTCCGCTCACGATCGCCGCCAGCCCCGCCTCCAACTCCGCCCGCGATCCCACGATCCTCAATCCCACACTGCTCCCTTGATCGTTCGGCTTCAGCACCACGTTCTCCCCCAGCCGCCCGATCACCTCGTCCCCCGTCGGTTTTCCTTCCGCCGAAAACATCATCCCCGGAATCACCCGAATCCCCGCCTTTTCCACCGCCGCCTTCGTCGCCGTCTTGTCCATCGTCAACGCACTGCTCTCCACCCCACACCCCGCATAGAATACCCCTCGTTCCTCCAACAACCGCTGCATCCCGCCGTCCTCCCCAAACGTTCCGTGCAAGGTCGAAAACACCACGTGCCGGCCCGCCTCGATTCCTTCCGGCACCGCATCCGAATCCACCACAAACAACCGCGTCGGAAAGCTCCGCGCCAACGCCACCGCGCAAGCCAGCCCCGACCCCAACGAAACCTCCCGCTCCGCCGAAGTGCCTCCTGCGAATACTGCGATCACCGGTGAGTTCATGGAATGAATTTTCGATTCTCGATTTCCGATTTCCGATTTCCCGATCCAACCGCCGTCCACCCGCGCACCGTCCCCGGTCCCACAAATCGAAAATCGAAAATCCCCAATCGAAAATTCACAGCACATCCCTCCACTCCCGCCCATACAACAACGCCTCCGGCTCCAACTCCACGCCGCGCGCCTCCTTCACTTTCGCCCGCACGCGTCTCACCAATTCCACGACATCCGCCCCCGTCGCCTTTCCGCGATTCACAATGAAATTCGCATGCACCGGCGACACCTCGGCATCGCCCACGCGCAGTCCTTTCAACCCACATTCATCGATCAGCCGCCCCGCCGAATTCCCTTCCGGATTCTTGAAAATACACCCCGCGCTCGGCTCGCGCGGCTGCGACTCCTGCCGCTTCCTCCGATAAACATCGATCTGGCGACTCACCGCGTCCGCATCCGTTTGCGCCATCGGACGCAGCAGCGCGCCCAACGCAATCGCCGCGTGCAGCTCCGCACAATGCCGGTAACTCACCTGCATCTCCTCCCGCGCCCACCTCCGCAACTCACCGTCAAGCGTCATCGCCTGCACTTCCTCCACCACGTCGAACATCCAACCGCCCATCGCCCCCGCATTCATCCGCAACGCCCCGCCGACGTTCCCCGGAATCCCTTCCAAAAACTCGAATCCCGTCAGCCCCGCCTTCGCCGCCAATCCGCACAGATTTTTCAACCGCAATCCCGCGCCGACCCACACACGCCCTTTCTCCCGCGGTTCGAACACCGCCCAGTTCGCATGCCCCAGCGAAATCACCAGCCCGTCCACGCCTTCATCCGGCACGATCAAATTCGACCCCCGCCCGAGCGCCTGCACCGCCACGCCCGCCGCCTTCGCCGCCTTCAGCAGCGTAGCCAAATCTTCGATACTCGCCGGCTCCGCATACACCCGCGCCGCTCCTCCCACCCGCATCGTCGTTTTTTTCGCCAGCGGTTCTTCACGCCCAAGCTTCGTCTCCGCCGAAAGCTTCGGCCTCACCTCCGCCACAAATTCGTCCCACATCGCCGCGTTCATCGTTTTCCTTTCCGCATCTCGATCCACCCCCGCGCTTTTCGATCGATATCCCCCGCGCCCACAAACGCCACCAAATCGCCCGCGCGCACGTCCGCCTCCAACGCCGCGTTCAACTCCGCATCGCTCCGCGCATGCCACACCCGCCCGCCCGCCATCGCCGCCGCCAAATCCGCCGTCGTCCCGCCTTCGATCCGACCTTCCCCCGCGCCATAAACGTCGAGCAGCACCACGCGCTCCGCCACGTCGAGGGCCTCCGCAAACTCCTTCAAAAACTGCTTCGTCCGCGAAAACCGATGCGGCTGAAACACCACCACCAATCGTCCCTCTTCCCGCCGCAAACTCCCCAACAACGCCGCAATCTCCGCCGGATGATGCGCATAATCCTCCATCACCCGAACCCCATCGCCTTCCCACAACACCGCCTGTCTCCGCCGCACGCCGCCAAAATCCGCCAGCGCGCCTTCCTCCCACTTCGCGCCCATCAACTGCGCCGCCGCCAGCGCCGCCGTCGCATTCCCCGCATTGAAATCTCCTTTCGCCCGCACCACCGCGCGCTCCATCGAAAACCGCCCTCCCAACTTCAACACCATCTTTCCTTCCTCCTCCCTTCCAACCTCCCCCGCGAAATCCCCGTTCCGCCCAAAGGTGGCGAAACGCGCCAGCGTCTCGCCGCCCCACTCCTCGTTCACCAACACCGTCCCGCGCGTCCGCCCGAAAAGCTCCACAAACGTCCGCTCGATCTCCTCCGCCGTCCGATAACGGTCCGGATGATCCCAATCCAAATTCACCGCCAGTGTGATCTCCGGCGAAAACCGCTCGATCGTCCCATCGCTCTCGTCGATCTCCGCCACCACCCACTCGTTCTCCCCCGCGCTCGCCGGCGCACTCCCGTCCGCGAACAACCCGCCGAGCACGTATCCATTTTTCAAATTCGCCCGGCGGAGCGCCCACACGAGCATCGCCGTGGTCGTCGTTTTTCCGTGCGACCCGCACACCGCCACGAGCTTCCTCCCCCGCACCGCCTCCGCCAGCATCTCGCCGCGTCGCACCAACAACAGCCCGCGCTCCTTCGCCGCACGATAAACCGGATGCGCCGCCGCGATCGCCGACGAATACACCACCGCTTCGCAATCGTCCGCCATCGCACCCACCCGCACACCCGCCGCCCTCAGCAGGGTTTCCATCTCCGGCGTCATCCCATCGTCCTCGCCGCTCACCTCGAATCCCAACTCCGCCAAAAAAATCGCCAGCGGCCCCAAACCCATTCCCGCCACGCCCACACAATGCACGCGCCGCACCGTCCGTCCAAAAATCTCCGGCAACGCCGCGCTCTTCATCGCCGTCCTCCCGCCATCGCTTCCAATTCGTCCACGATCGCCGCCCGCGGATCCTGCTCTCCCATCGTCCGCAACTTCTCCCGCATCTCCGCCAACCGGCCGTCGTCCGTCACCAGTCCCAGCGCCAGCTCCTTCAACTTCCCAATCTCCGCCTGCTCCAACACCACGCCTCCACCCGCGCGCGCGACCGCCGCCGCATTCGCCCGCTGATGATCGTCCGCCGCCGCCGGAAACGGCACGAGCACCGCCGGCGTTTCACATCGGACCAACTCCGCAATCGTTCCCGCGCCCGCCCGCGTGACCGCCAGATCCGCCGCCGACAACAGCTCTCCGACGCGATCGCAAAACATCAAAAAATACGCGCGCACCGGCTCGCCCGTTTTCGTCTCCAATTCCACCACCCCGTCGCGTCCTTTGTCCAAACCGGTCACGCAACAAATCTGCACGCCTTCCGCCGCGAAATCCTTCAACCCGCCCCGCGCCCAATCGTTCAACACCGTCGCGCCCTGACTCCCGCCGAGCACCACCACGAGCTTTCGCCCCGCCTCGATTCCGAGCGCCTTCCTCGCCTCGGCCTGCGACACCCGCACGATCTCGTTCCGCACCGGCATTCCCGCCGCGCGCACCACGTCCGCCGCCACTCCGCGCATCGTCACGCCCGGCGGCAAAAACACCCGCTGCGCCCAACGCCCCAGCACGCGCACCGCCCGCCCCGGCACCCGGTTCGACTCGTGCAACGCCACCGGCACGCCGCTCATCCGCGCCGCCACCACCACGCCCGCCGACGTAAATCCGCCAAAGCCGACCACGCAATCCGGCCGAAACTCCCGCACAATCCCGCGGCACACGCTCACGCCCCGCGCCTGCGAAATTCCAAACTTCGCCAACGCGACCGGCCGCGCCGAAAATCCCGTCCCCGGCACGCGCGTGAATTCAAAATCCGGATACTTCTCCACCAGCCGCGCATCCACGCGCTTCTCGCTGATCAGCATCCGCACTCCATGCCCGCGCGCGACCAGCTCCTCCGCCACCGCAATCCCCGGCGCCAGATGCCCTCCTGTGCCTCCACAAGAAATGAGAAAACGGCTCACGATTTCGCCTCCGGCGAAAGCTCCAAGCTCCAAACTCCAAGCTCCAGAGAACCTTTAATCTCCAATTGAGAGTTCGGAATTGGGCATTCTCTGGTTCTTGGATCTTGGATCTTGGATCTTATGCGAGCGTTCACGCGAGCACCTCCTCCATCGTCCTCCGCTTCCGCCCCAGCGTCGCTCGTCCCCACGTCCGCTGCGTGTTCAAAATGATCCCGAGCAAAAACCCCATCAGCAGCAAATTCGACAGCCCCGCGCTGATAAAGGGCAGCGACATCCCTTTCGTCGGCAACACGCCCGTCACCACCCCGAGATTCACGATCGCCTGCACACAGATCAGCAACAGGCAGCCGGTCACGAGCAGATACTGAAAAAGATTCGGCGCGCGCCGGAGATGCACGAGCCCCGCCACAAAAATCGTCAGAAACAAAACGACCACCCCCAACGTAAACGGCAGCCCCAACTCCTCGCCCACCACCGAGAAAATAAAATCCGTGTGCGCCTCCGGCAGATAATTCAACTGCTGCCGCCCCTGCCCCAATCCCGCCCCTTCGATTCCTCCGGCCGCAAACGCCGCCAGGCCCTGACGCAGGTGATACGATTTCTCCTCGCTCAAAAATTCCGTCATCCGTCGCAGCCGGTTCGGATTGTTCATCACCGCGAGCGCGAACCCGCCCGCCGCCAGCGCGATCGTCGGCACCACATAGCGCCACTTCGCTCCCGCTAAAAACAAGAGCACCAATCCCACCGCCATCGTCAGCGCCGCCGTGCCGAAATCCGGCTCGAGCATGATCAAGCCCGCCACACACCCGATCATCGCCAAAGGATACACATATCCCCGCTTGAACTCGCCGATCCGCGTCTGGTTCAACGCGAGATAGTGCGCGAGGCAGAACACCAATCCGAGTTTCGCAAACTCCGACACCTGCACGCGCACGGGTCCAAGTCCCAGCCACCGCCGGCTCCCTTTCACCTCAATCCCGATGCTGGGAATCAGCACCAGCATCAACGCCAGCACCACGATCGCCCCGATCCACCACGCGTGCTCACGCACATAATCCAGATCGATCCGGCTCACCACAAAACACACGAACGCCGCCGCCGCCACGCCCACCAGCTGCTTGTTCAGATAGAAATACGGCCCCTGCTTGAACGACGCACTCGCGCTGAACAAAATCGTCAGCCCAAGAAACGTCAGCCCCAGCGCGCAGACGATGATCACCGTCGCCGGATTGATCGAAAACCAGCTCCGCGCCGGATCGGTTTTTGCCGCCCGCCGTCCCATCTATTTCTTCTCCCCCGTCATGCTGAGCGCATGCAGCCTGTCCGCCATGGCGTCGGCGAAGGCGGAAGCATCTCTGTTATCCACAAATTTGATACGTCGCTGATGTTTCCGAAACAGATCCCCCCTCAACGCTCGTCCACCTGGATCACCGGCGGCTCATTGTTGTCATCCGCCGGGATGATCAACGTCGGCACTTCTCCCGGCGCAGGCGCCGGAGCCGTCTCGATCGTCGGCTGCGCCGGAGCCGCCTGAGTCGGCGTCGTCTGCGCGCGGCTCGCCGGCGCCTGCCAGCCCGGAATCGTCAACTCCATCCCCGCCCGAAGTTTCCGCGGATCCGCAATATTGTTCGCCGTCGCGATGTCGCCGACCTTCACCTGATACTTCCGCGCGATCCCGCCGAGCGTCTCGCCCGGCCGCACCACGTGCTTCACCGATTGCCCCCGGCTTTTCGCCGCGGGAGGATTCGCCGGCGCCGTCGTCGCCACCGGATCGGTCACGCTCATGCTCGTGCCCGGCACCGCTTGGGCCGGGATGACCAGCTTCTGCCCAATCCTCACCGTCGCGTCGCGGCTGATGTTGTTCGCCGCCGCGAGCTCGGCCACCGTCAACTTGTTCCGTCGCGCGATCACCCAAAGGCTGTCGCCCGGCGCCACCGTGTAAGTGGTCGCCGGCGTCACGTCCGTCACCGGTTGAGTCTCCAGCGCGCGCGCCACGGGCGTTCCCGGCCGCGTCGGCGAGAATCGCACGCCCAGGTTCGCGCCGCTATCCGCCGGCAGCGTCGACGAAGTATCCGCCGCTCCGATACTCACCGCCGGCTCCGGCTCCGCGCCCACGATCGCGGTCGGCACTTCACCGACCGGATCGGCCGCGGCCACCCCGTCCGCCGCCGCCGGCGGTTTGTTCGCCGAACTGCAGCCGGGATTCACGAGAATCATCAAAAAAGCCAGGGCGTGGATCCCCACGACGACGCCAAAAATGCGGAGGATTTTCATAGGTGGAGTGTTTGGAGGTTGGGACTGCGGATGCTACTTAATTCTGGGAGCGGAAGTGATATCGCGCACGAGCCGCTCGAACTGCTCGCCGCGATCGGCATAGCCGCGAAACATGTCGAAACTCGCGAAGCCCGGACTCAGCAACACGTTGTCGCCGCGTTCCGCCAGCTCCGCCGCCCGCTGCACCGCCTCGGCCAGCGTCGCACAATTCGTATGCGCCACCCGCGCCGCCGCGCAATGAAACGCCAGCTCCGCGCCCGTCTCGCCCATCAGCAACACGTGCTTCACCCGCGACGCGATGCGATGAACGAATCCCGCCAGGTCCCCGCCCTTCGCCTTCCCTCCCGCAATCAGCACCACCGGCGTCTCGAATCGCGCCAGCGCCGCTTCCACCGCATGAAAATTCGTCGCTTTCGAATCGTTCCAATACACCACGCCTTCGTGCTCCGCCACGCGCGCAAGCCGATGCGGCCCCACCCGAAAACTCCGCGCCGCTTCGAACAAAACGTCCTCCGGCAACCCCGCCGCCCGCCACCACGCCGCCGCCAGCAAAAAATTCTCCCGCTGCGGATACTCCCCAAACACCGTTCCCGCAAGCCGCGCATCCGCCGGCTGCCCTTCCGTCTCCACCGCCGAACCCGCCGGCAACGGCCGCCCGAGCTTCTCGGCCCACCGCCGCACCGAGCTTCCCACGAAAATCCCCGTGCTGCGCGGACCCTGCCCTTGCTCCTGCACCCCTTTCGTGCGCAAGACCAGCGTCCACTTCGCCGTGAAATAACTCTCCAGCCCCGGATGCCGCTCGAGATGATCCTCGGCGAAATTCGTCCACAGGGTCGCGTCCGCGCGAAACCGCTTCATCGCCTCCGCCTGAAACGAACTCACTTCGCACACCGCGATCGTCTCCTTCGTTCCGCCTTCGAGTCCCGCCACCAGCTCCGCAAACGAATGCCCGATGTTTCCCGTCGCATACGCGTCGCGACCCGCCCCGCGCAACGCATGCGTCAAAAACTCCGTCAGCGTCGTCTTCCCGTTCGTCCCCGTCACCGCGATGATCGGCCCGCGCCAGAACGCCGTCGCCAAATCCAATTCGCTCACACATTCGCACCCCGCTTCCCGCGCCAGCGCCAGCCAGGGATGCTCCGGCGGAAATCCCGGCGAGAACACCACGAGCCGATGCGCCTTCGCCGCCCGCGCCGAAAACTCCGTCGCTTTCGCATCGTAAATCACGCTTTCCGCCCCGAGCGCCGCGAGCAACGCCGTCACGCCGACACCGCTCACCCCGGCGCCAAAAATCGCCACCGGTGACGCAATCAGCGGTCGAATGTTTTCCGGAATTGTGAGTGACAGCTTCATCCTCGACTCACCGCAGCTTCAGCGTCGCCAAACCCGCGAGCGCACACCCGAGCGACAACACCCAAAACCGCAACACCACCTTCGTCTCCGGCCAGCCTTTTTTCTGAAAATGATGATGCAGCGGCGCCATCAGAAACACCCGCCGCCCCGCCCCGAATCGACGCTTCGTGTATTTGAACCAGCCCACCTGGATCACCACCGACAATAATTCCGCCACAAACACGCCACCCACGATCACCAGCGTAAAGGGCTGATGTATCATAAAAGCCATGACACCAATCAACCCGCCCAGCGCGAGCGATCCGGTGTCGCCCATGAACACTTCCGCCGGATGCGAGTTATACCACAGGAAGGCCATGCAACCGCCGATCAGCGCGCCGCAGATCACCGTCAACTCTCCCGTGCCCGGCACGTAGCTCATCAGCAGATACTCCGACAGCAGCACGTTCCCCGCGGCATACGCCATGATCCCAAACACCAGCGCCACCGAGATCGTGCAGCCCACCGCCAGCCCATCCAATCCGTCCGTCAGGTTGATCGCATTGCTGAACCCCACGATCCACAGATAGATCAACACCAACAACAGCCACCAGGGCATGTGCGCGATCACCGCCTGCTTGAAAAACGGCACCCACAACTCGCGAATCTTCTGCGCACTCGCCGGATGCCAGATCAGGATTCCCAACGCCACCACCGTCGCCAGCGATTGCCACGCAATCTTCTCCCACGACGAGATCCCGTCGCGGTTCTTCTTCACCACTTTCAGATAATCGTCGCGCCATCCCGGCACCGTCAGCGCCGCGTAAACGAACAAACTCACAAACACCCACACGTTCGGCAGCGCCCACAAGACCGAGCTCAAAAACACCGCCAGAAAGATGATCAGCCCGCCCATCGTCGGCGTGTGCTTCTTGTCGAAATACGTCGCGCCGAGCGCGCCCGTCCGATCGTCGATGTAACCGTGCCCGAATTTCAGTTCGCGAAACTTCGCGATCAACCGCGGTGCGATCACAAATCCGATGAGCAGCGCCGTCACCGCCGCCAGCAACGTGCGCACCGTGATATACCGCAGCAGCCGCAACGGTCCGAAATACGCCTCGTAATCTGCCAGATAACTCAGCATCGCACCCGCCCGCTTACGCGTGCACCTCCGCGTTCTCGAAAATTCGCTCCAGCGCCCACCGCCGGCTGCCTTTCACAAACACCGCGCCCTTCCACCCCGCCAATCGCGCCGTCACCTCGGTCACGTCTTTCACGACACTCACCTGTTCCCGCTTCGCTCCGCCTTCGATCGCGCCGCGCGCCACCGCCTCCGCCTGATCCCCGATCGCGCACAAGCCATCCTCTTCGCGCAGCCGCAGCGAACGCCCGAGCGCGCGATGAAACATCTCCGCCTCCGCCCCCAATTCTTCCATCCCCCCGATCACGAACAGCCGCCGCTCCGTCGCCGGCGCCACATCGTAAAACGTCTCCAACGCATCCGCCATCGACGCTGGATTCGCGTTGTAACAATCCAAATACAACAGCCGCCCGTTCTCCCGCCGCAATTCGCCGCGCAGCTTCGCCGGCTCCCACCGCTGCAGGCGCTCCTGTATCCGTTCTTTGGACACCCCGAGCCACAGCGCCGCGCAGATCGCCAGCGCCGCATTCTGCGCCATCCCATCCGTCACCCGCCGAAACGTGAACACCAGCGGCGGCGGCGATCCATACGCCAGCGCCACCGCCGTCGAATCTCCGCGCTGCGTCAGCGTGAAAAACACGCGATCCTTCGGCGGCTCCGCGGGTCGCAGCACGTCCGCCCGTTCCACCACCATCTGCCGCACGTCAAGCTCGCGAAACGCCGCAAACTCCGCGCACTGCCGCGGGAAAATCGCCACACCCGCCGCTTTCACCGCCGCCGGCAATTTCGCCTTCTCCTTCGCCACGCCGTCCAACCCACCCAACTCCGCCGTGTGCGCCGCCGCGACCAGCGTGATCAGCGCCACGTCAGGCTCGATCATCTCCGCCAGCGGCTCCATCTCCCCCGGCCCGCCAATCCCCGCCTCGACCACCGCAAACCGATGCACCGCCGGATCGAGCCGCGTCAGCGTCAACGGCACTCCGAGATGATTGTTCAAATTCCCTTCCGTCGCCAAAACACCCCCCGTGAAAGTGTCATATAATGTATGACACTCCCCCTCGCCCGCTTCGCTCAACAACAACGCCAGCAAATTCTTCGTCGACGTCTTCCCCGCGCTCCCCGACACACCAATCACCGGCCCCGAAAATTTCCGCCGATGCTCCCGCGCAATCGCTTGAAATGCCTTCAACGGATCCGCCACCACCAGCTGCGGCAGTCCCAGCTCGCGATCCTCCGCCGCCACAATCGCCGCACTCGCCCCCGCCTCTTCCGCCGCGCCGAGAAAATCATGCCCGTCGCGCTTCTCCGTTTTGATCGCGACAAACACCTGCCCCGCGCGCAACTGACGCGTGTCGATCGTAAACCCTTCAAGCCGCGCGCGCGGCTCCGCCGTCCATCGTCCCCCGGTCCACGCTGCCAGATCCTGTGGTGAAAACGTCGGCATCCCTCGGGTTCGCCCTCATCCGTTCCTCAGCATCTTGATCTCGATCAGCTCGCGCACGACCTGCCGGTCGTCGAACGGAATCACCGTGTCCGCGAACTCCTGATAGCTCTCATGGCCTTTCCCTGCGATGAGCAGCGAATCGCCCGCTTTCAACGCATCCAGCGCCAGGCTGATCGCGCGCCGCCGGTCATCGATCCACGCGATTTTCTCCGGCGCCGTCGCCCCCGTCTTCATGTCGTCGAAAATCTGCGCCAGCGTTTCTCCCCGCGGATTATCCGCCGTCGCAAACGCGAAATCCGCAAACTCCTGCACCGCTTTCACCATCAGCGGCCGCTTCGCGCGATCCCGGTTTCCGCCACAACCAAACACCACGAACAAGCGTCCCGGCGTGATCGCGCGCAACATGCCCAGCGCATTGCGCAACGCGTCGTCCGTATGCGCATAATCGACGAGCACATTGTAAGGCTGACCTTGATCGATCCGCTCCATGCGGCCGGGCACTCCCTTGAACGCGCGCAACCGCGCGAGAAACACCACCGGATCGCGCCCAAGTCCCCACGCGGTCGCAATCGCCGCGAGCAGATTGCTCACGTTGTAGCGCCCGATCAGCGGCGATTCGATTTCCATCGTGCCGCCGGGCCACACCAGCCGGAAGGTCGCATTCGTGAAATTCAACTTCACGTTCTCCGCCCGCACGTCCGCGTCCGCGCTTTCGCCAAAGGTCACCAGCTTCGGCACCCGGCCATCCGCCCGGATCTGCTCCGCCAACTGCACACCATACGGATCGTCGAGGTTCACCACCGCCACTTTCGGCGGCGTGCCGCTCGCGCCGGAAAACAGCCGCGCTTTCACCCCGAAATACGCGTCCAGGGTCTTGTGATAATCCAGGTGATCGCGTGTCAGGTTTGTGAATACCGCCGCGCCAAACTGCAGCCCGAGCACGCGTTGCTGATCAATGCCGTGCGAGCTCACTTCCATCACCGCCTGCCGGCAACCGGCATCGCGCATCTGCGCCATCATGCCGTAAATATCCAACGACTCCGGCGTCGTCCGATACGCCGGCACCGTGCGCGCGCCGAGGTCGTAATTGATCGTCCCGATCAAGCCGACGCGTTGATCGCCGTTGAGCAAATGCTTCAACAGATGCGTGACCGTCGTCTTCCCATTCGTGCCGGTCACGCCGATCACGGTCATCTCGCGATCCGGAAACTTGTAATAACGCTGCGCCACCCGCGCCAGGGTCGCGCGCGCATCGGGCACTTGGATAAACGTCACTTTCGCCGGCGGCAGCGCCGGCATCTTCTGCGTCACGATCGCCACCGCGCCGCGATTCACCGCTTCGTCGATGAAGGTCGCGCCATCCGCGCGCAACCCGGGGAGCGCGAAGAACAACGTGCCCGGCACGACGCGCCGGCTGTCGAGCACGAGGCCGGAAATCGGCCGGTCGAGGCTTCCTTTGACGGCAGTGATTTCCTCATCGCCGAAGTAGTCGGAAAGTTTCGGGGCCATTTTAAAGACGCGGTTGCGAACGAGCTTCTCCTCACGCGTGCGACGCAGCGCCGGACGGGGCGCGAAGGCGTGAATCAAAGGATAATTTTGCGAAAGATAACCGATCACCGGTGGACTCCTCCCATGACGATGTTGCTGCCGCCCGCTTCATACACGGGCTTGATGTCGAGATATTGAATGAGTTGTTCACCGATGCGCTTGAACGATGGCGCCGCCACCAACCCACCTGAGGCGTAGCGCCCCTTCAGCGGGTCAGCATCGTCGATGATCACCGAGATCGCAACCTGCGGACGGCTCGCCGGGAAAAACCCGACGAACGACGCCACGTGGTGCTGACTCGAGTAGCGCCCATCGATGATCTTCTGCGTCGAGCCCGTCTTGCCCGCGACTTCGTAGTTCGGAATCGCCGCCGCCTTGCCCGTGCCGTCCACCGGCACGCCTTGCAGGTATTTGCGCATCGTGCGCGCCGCCGTCTCGGAAATCACGCGGCTCTTCACCGCCGGTCCATAACGATAAACCGTCTCTCCTCCCGCATCGCGAATCTCGCGAATCACCTGCGGCCGCAACAACATGCCGCCGCTCGCAATCACGCTCATCGCCATGTGCATCTGCAGCGGTGTCGCCGCAATCGCATGTCCGATCGGCATGCGCGTGATCGTCAATCCATCCCATCCGCGCGTCCCCGGCGCCGCCATCATGCCGTTCTCCTCCGCGCCGCTCGGAAAACCCGTCACCTGCCCGAATCCAAAAGCCCGCGCGTATTCGTAAAACCGATCCTGGCCCACCAACAACGCCAGTTGCACCGCCCCGCGGTTGCTCGATTTCGCCACGATCTCCGCCACCGTCAGGGGGTGATCGAAGCGATGATCTTCGCCGGGCAACCGCCGCGACCGTCCAAGATAATCGACATGCGTGATGCTGCAGTCGAAACGCATCCCCGGCTTGATCATCTTCTCGTTCTCCGCCGCCGCGGCCGCCACGATCTTGAACACCGAACCGGGCTCGTAGATATCCGTGATCGCCACATTGCGCATCACGTGCGCTTCGCTCTTCGGGATCTTGTTGTAAGCGTTGAGATCGAAAGTCGGGTAGTTGCCGAGCCCGAGAATGAAGCCGGTCTGCGGATCGCTGACGATGATCGTCGCCTTCTGCGGCGCATACGTCGCCGCGATGTAGGCCAGCTCCTGCTCCACGATGTGCTGGATCGTCGCATCGATCGAGAGCGTCACCGAATACCCGTCCGACGCCGGCACTTCCCGCGTGCGAAACTGCGCCACTTCCCGCCCCTTGCCATCGCGCTCGCCTTCGCGCCACCCATCGCGCCCGCGCAGATAAAAATCCGCGTAGTTCTCGATCCCGAACGCCGGCACTCCTTCCTTGTTCACGAAACCGACGATGTGCGCCGCGAGCGTCTTATGCGGATACGCCCGGCGATACACGCGCGTGCCATACACGCCTTTGATTCCGAGCGCCTCGATCTTCGCGTAGGTCGTCTCCGTGATCTCGTCGCGTAACTTCGCCCAGCGGATCAGTCGTTCGCCATTGTCCGCCACGGCGTCGTCCAAATCCGCGTTTTCTTCGTCCGCGCTTCCCGTGTCACCCGCATTGAACCCGGCAAATCGCGGTTGCGCACCGCTCGCCTCAGCCGTCGCAGTCTTTTTCACCGGACGCGTTTTCGTCCGGAAAATACGACTCATCTCGTCGAGCGGCATCCCGATGATCTGCGCGAGCTCAGGCCACTTCGACTCGTCTTCCGGACGCAACACCTGCGGATCCACCTGCAACACCAGCATCGAACGGCTCGTCGCCAAAATGCTTCCGTTGCGATCCAGAATGTCGCCGCGCCGCGCTTTCTCGATGTCGATCCGCCAACGCGCCTTCTCGATCCCCGCCACCAACGTCTCCCGATCGATCACGTGCAGCTGCACCAAACGCGCGCCGACGCCGCCGAAGCAGCCGACGATTCCCACCGCAAGGAGGACGAGGCGGTAGTTGGAGGCGAAGCCGCGTGACATGGCGCTCGTTCAGCGTCGCGCGAGCGGCAGGTAAACCGCCGCCGTTTCCGGCGCCGTGTCACCGAACAGTCCCGCGTTTCGTTTCGCGGCGAGCCGCATGACCGGATCCTCGCCGAGTCGCACGATCTGCCCGTGATTGGGCGCCACCAAACCGAGGTTCCACTCGGCGTTGCGGCGCAGCAGCACGCGCGTGTCGCGCTCCGTTTCCGCCGCCGTGATCGTCTCCGCCAGATGCCGCTCGACCATCGCGATCCGCGCATCGAGCTGCTTGTTGGAGTTGGCTGTAACCGAAATCTGGTGACGCATCCAGACGGTCCCGAGACCGATCGAGCCGCTGAATCCGATCATCACCAGCGTATAGACCAATAGCTGGTTCACGAATCCGTGGTTGGAAGAGAAGTTCATCTCGCGTGGGGAAAAAAATGGTTCGGGGCTCAGAGCTTTCGCATCGCCCGCAATTTCGCCGACCGGCTGCGCGGATTCGCCGCGATCTCGTCGTCCGCCGGCGCGATCGGCTTGCGCGTCAACGGCTCCGCCCGCTTCACGCGCAAATCCTGCGGCAACCCATCGCTCGCACTCTCCGGCTGGCCGCACATGCGGCGGAAAAACTGCTTCACCGGACGATCCTCCAACGAATGGAAGCTGATCGCGCACATCACCCCGCCCGCCGCCAGTTTCGCAAACGCCGCCGGCAGCGCCCGCTCGATCGCGCCAATCTCGTCGTTCACCGCGATGCGAATGCCCTGAAACGCCCGCGTCGCCGGATGAATCTTCGACGCATGCCGGTCGCGCGCCGGAATCGCCGTCGCAATCACCTCCGCCAACGAAGCCGTCCGCCCGAGCGCCCCCGTCGCCCGCGCCGCCATCAACGCCCGCACCACGCGACGCCAGTTCTGCTCTTCGCCAAAATCGCGCACCGCCCGCACGAGCATCTCTTCCGTTGCCGTCTCCAGCCACTTGCTCGCCGGCACGCCGCTGCGCGGATCCATCCGCATGTCCGCCGGCGCATCGTGACGAAACGAAAATCCGCGCTCCACTTCGTCGAGTTGAAACGACGACACACCCAAATCGAACAACACCCCGTCAAAGCCTTCGTGCGCGATCTCCGCCAGCCGCCCGAAATCGCGATCGATCAATTCAAACCGCCCGCCAAATTCCTCGCGCAATCCTTCCGCCCGCGCCTGCGCCGCCGGATCGCGATCGAGCGCCACCACACTCACCCCGTCCGCCGCTTCCAAAATCGCGCGCGTGTGACCTCCCCCGCCAAACGTGCAATCCAGATACCGCCCGCCCGCGCGCGGCGCGAGCAGCGTCAACACCTCGCGCAGCAACACGGGTTGATGGCCAGGTGTCATGGTCGGCAGCAGGGTTTCAACGCACGCGCTCATCCGCGTCCTTGCGCACGATAGCTTTCTTCTTCGCGACCAACCGCAGCACGAGGCTGTCGCGCACCCGCGGACTCGCCGACGCTTCCGCGCCACGCTGAACGCCGGAGCCGGTCGGGAAAACCCGCTCCACCGCAAACGACACGGGCTTGCGTGCCGGGAGAGACGTTTTGGTTTTAGCGGAACGTCCCATTTTAAATCCCCATCCGGCGCATGATGTCGCCGAAGTTTTCGCCCGCCGTCCGGGCTTCGACCTTCGCCCAACGCTCGGGCGAGTAGATGTTGAACTTCGTCAGCGAACCGACGAGCACCGCGTCCTTCCCCAAGCCCGCATGATTCCGCAGCGCCTCCTCGAGGCCCATGCGGCCCGACTTGTCGAACCAGAGCTGCTGCGTCTGCGCAAAAAATCGCGCCGCAAAATCCTGCCCCGCCCCATCGCTCAACGCCACCTGCGCAATCTTCGCGCGCAACTTCTCGACCTCATCCGGCGGCAACACCGCCACATACCCGTCCGGATGCGGCGTCGCCAAAAACACATCGTCTTCTCCGTGCGCATAGCGCCACGCCGACGGAATCGTGAGCCGAAACTTGTCGTCGAGGGTGTGCCTGAAAAGGCCCGTGTAGAGACTTTTGCCGGGTTGCGCCATGTGCCGGGGCAATCCTCCTGCCCCAAAGTGCTGCAATATGTCCCATTTTGACCCCCAACCGTCAAGTCAAGACCCGGCAATTCCGGGATTTGTTATTCACAAACCGTCATTTGGGCGCGCACAGCCCCATCGCGAAACGCGCCCAAGCGTTTCCTCCTCCACCCCTCCCGCCGCCGAAACGCTCCCGCGTTCCCGCTACTTTCCTCCCGCGCTCAACTTTCCGCCAAAATCTTGCGCAGGGTCTCGTCAACCAGCTTCGGGTTCGCCTTCCCTTTCGCCGCTTTCATCACGGGTCCTTTGAACGCATTGATCGCGCTCTCCTTTCCCGCCTTGAACTCCGCCAACGCTTTCGGATTTCCCGCCACCGCATCGCGACACCACTGCTCCAGCTCACCCGCATCCGTGGGCGCCGCCTTCAACCCTCGCTTCTCGGCGATCGCCCCGGGCATCTCCCCCGAAGCAAACATCTCCACGAAGATCTCCTTCGCCGCATTCGACAGCACCGCGCCGCTGTCGATCAGCTTCACCAGCTCCGCAATATGCGCCGGCCGCACCTTCGATTCCGCCAGGCTCGACTTCGCATTCCCCACCTCGCGCAGCAAATCGTTCACAATCCAGTTGCCCGCCGCCTGCGGCTTTCCACTCAGCTTCGCCGCTTCCTCGAAATAATCCGCCAACGCGCGGTCCCAAACGAGCACCGAGGTCAGCGTATAAGGAAGCTGATACGTCTCCAAAAACCGCCGCTGCTTGTCGAAGGGCAGCTCCGGACACTCCGCGCGAATCCGGTTCTTCCACTCGTCGTCAACCACCACCGGCATCAAGTCCGGATCCGGAAAATAGCGGTAATCGTGCGCCATTTCCTTCGAACGCAACGACTGCGACGTGCCCGTCATCCCGTCGTAATCGCGCGTCTCCTGCACGATCGTGCCGCCGCGCTCCAGCACCGCGATCTGCCGCTTGATCTCATGCGCGATCCCGTCGCGCACGAACGAGATCGAATTCAAATTCTTCAACTCCACCTTCGTCCCAAGCTTCGTCTCCCCCACCGGACGGATCGAGATGTTCGCGTCGCAACGCAGCTGCCCTTTCTCCATGTCGCAATCGGAGATCCCGCCGTAGATCATCGTCGCCCGCAACGACTGCAGATACGCATACGCCTCCTCCGCCGTGTGTAACGCCGGCTCGGATACGATCTCCATCAGCGGCGTGCCCGCGCGGTTGTAATCCACGAGCGAATCCGTCGCGCCGTGATTCAACTTGCCGACATCCTCCTCGAGATGAATCCGAGTCAGCGGGATCTTCTTGTGCTCGCCCATCACGTTCCGCGACGGACCCGGCAGCTCGATCTCCACCTCGCCACCGAGGCAGATCGGCTGATCGTATTGGGAAATCTGATAATTCTTCGGCGAGTCCGGATAAAAATACTGCTTCCGGTCCCATTTGCACACGGGCGCAATCTCACACCCGAGCAACAACCCCGCCTTGATGATCGCATCGAGCGCCGCCTTGTTCATCACCGGCAACGTGCCGGGCAACGCGAGCACGACCGGATCCGTCAACGTATTCGGCTCAAACCCATACCCCGCCCCGACCGAAGTAAAAATCTTCGACCGCGTCTTCACCTGCACGTGCACCTCGAGACCAATAACTGCTTCGTAATTCATTCGAAATTCCTTCGGAATTAAGTGGCCCGCGAAACACGCGAAAGAGCGCGAACGACCCATCTAAGTTTCGCGTGCATTCGCGTGTTTCGCGGGAGGTTCAGAGACTTGGCCGTCGAGCGTCCCACTCGTGCGCTCGCTCATACACATTCGCGATCGCGAGCAGGTTCGCCTCCTCAAACGGCTGCCCGATCAGCTGCAGCCCGATCGGCAATCCCGCCTGCGTGAAACCGCACGGCACGCTGATGCCCGGCAACCCCGCCAGATTTACGCCGATCGTGTAGATGTCGCACAGATACATCGCGAGCGGATCGCTCTTCTCGCCGAGCTTGAACGCCGGCACGGGCGACGTCGGCGTGAGCAACGCGTCCACTTCTTTGTAAGCATTGAGAAAATCCTGCCGGATCAACGTCCGCACTTTCTGCGCCCGCCCGTAATACGCATCGTAATACCCGCTCGAGAGCACATACGTGCCCAGAATGATCCGCCGCTTCACCTCCGCGCCAAATCCTTCCGCGCGCGACTTGAAGTAAAGATCCACAATGTCCTTCGCCTCGCTCGAGCGATGCCCGTAACGAATCCCATCGTAACGCGCCAGATTCGACGACGCTTCCGCCGTCGCGATGATGTAATACGTATCGAGGCAATACTGCGTGTGCGGCAGCGACACTTCTTTGATCTCGCAGCCTTGCGCGCGATAAAACGCGATCGCCTGCTCCACCGCCGCAGCCACTTCCGGATCGAGCCCTGCGCCAAAATATTCCTTCGGAATTCCAAGCTTCCACGGACCTTTCCGCGCCCCCAACTCCGCTCGATAATCTGGAATCTCCGCCTTGAACGAGGTCGAATCCCGCTCGTCGTGACCCGCAATCGCGCCCAGCACGATTGCCGCATCTTCAACCGTCCGCGTAAACGGCCCGATCTGGTCGAGCGACGACGCAAACGCGATCAAACCAAAACGCGAAACCAACCCATACGTCGGCTTCAACCCCACCACACCGCACAACGCCGCCGGCTGGCGAATCGATCCGCCCGTGTCCGATCCGAGCGTCGCAATCGCCTCGCCCGCCGCCAACGCCGCCGCACTTCCGCCCGACGAACCACCCGGCACCCGCGAAAGATCCCACGGATTCGCCGTCGGCCCAAACGCCGAATTCTCCGTCGACGATCCCATCGCAAACTCGTCGAGGTTCAACCGCCCCCAACCAATTGCACCCGCGTTCTTCAACTTCGTCGTGACCGTCGCGTCGTAGGGCGAAACGAAATTCGCCAGCATCTTGCTCGACGCCGTCAGCGGCTGCCCTTCGACCGCAATCACGTCCTTCAACCCAATCGGAATTCCATCGAGCGGCCCGCGCGCTTCCCCGCGCGCCCGCCGCGCATCCGACGCCTCCGCCTGCTTCAAAGCATCCGCTTCATCGAACGAATTGAACGCATGCACGCGCGGCTCCACCGCCTTCGTCCGCGCCACCACGGCTCGCGTGAGTTCAACCGAGGACAGTTGTTTCGCTTCGAGCGCTGACGCGAGTTCAGCGATGGACCGATAGAAAAGTTCCGACGACATTCAGAAAAACGATTTTACAGAAGGAAACGAAGGGAACGAGGCATCCTAAAACGTTCCGAGTCTTCAGTGTCTTCGTTCCCTTCGTTGCCCTCTGTTCAACACACCCTCATTCGACCACCTTCGGCACCACGATCATGTTCTCGCGTTGCGCGGGCGCATTCTTCAACGCCGCCTCGACCGGCAACCCGGGCTTCGCCACGTCTTCGCGCCACACATTCGTCACCGCAAACGCATGCGCCGTCGGCTCGACGCCGCTCACGTCCACTTTCGACAGTTGCTCGATGTGATGCAGCACGTCGCCGAGTTGTTGCGCAAAACGGTCCTTTTCCTCGGACGTGAGCGCGATGCGCGCGAGTTGCGCGACATGCTCGATGTTCAAAGCAGGAGGCTGAGTCATGGCAGGCGAACGGCCGAGCGTGCGTCCGCCGGAATCGTTGGCAACCGGCAAAATCGACGCGAAAAAACAATCCCCCCGCTCTTCACGCTAAAGCCGCTCGCGTTATCGCCGATCAGGCCAGCACCCCTCCCCAACGCCGCATGAAAATTCTGGTCGTCGATGATGACGTCATCGCCCGGAAAGTGCTCGGCGCCTTCCTCCAGCAATCGAATTACGAGATGTCGATCGTCGAGGACGGCCAAAGCGCTTTCCGCGCATTGACCGCGCCCGATGCACCGCACGTCGCCATCATCGACTGGATGATGCCCGACATCAGCGGACCGGAACTTTGCGCCAAACTCCGCCAGCACGATTTCGCGGTGCAGCCTTATCTGATAATGCTGAGCGGGCGTAAGGAAAAATCGGATATCGCCGCCGCGCTCGACGCCGGAGCCGACGATTTCATTTCCAAACCTTTCAACATCCAGGAAATGCAGGCGCGTCTCCGCGTGGCGACTCGCTCCATCCAACGGCAGCTGGACCTGCTCATCCAACTCGACGCGCTGCGCACAGAACTGGAAAAAATTCGCTCGCATCCCGCCTCCCCCGATCTCACCGCCGCCGCGTCCGCCGTCGAATCCGAAACCGCATCATCCCTGGTCGAACCGCCGCGCACCGGCATGACGCTGCTCGAGGATTACCAGATCGACATCATCGTCGCCGGCGCGCTGCGACACGCGGGACAAATTCATGCCCCGCGTCGCCTCGCCCGTCCGGATGAACGTCTGCCCCGCGTCGCCTGGGCCGGCATCCTCCTCGTGAAGGAGGAGACTTGGGTGGATCTCTTCGTCGAAACCGATCCGATCTCCGCCGAAACGCTCCTCACCCAATCGCGCGGCGCATCGTCACAATTCCGCGATCCGTTCGACTACTGCGCCACCTTCCAAAACTCCCTGCGCGACTCGCTCGCCTCCGTGTTACGCGCCATGGGTTGCGAAATCCAAACCCCGCTCCCCACGACTGCGATTCGCGATCGCGGGCGCACGCTGCCTCTGGGCGAGGCCCGCATCGAGCGCCATCCGTATCGCGTGGGCGACGCGGAGTTCACATTCGCCTTCGTCGAGCATCCTTGTCCGCTCCGAACGAAAACGACGGACCAACTGCAATTATCCGACGTCCTCGCCCAGCCCTACCCGCCCGCCGACACCCACCGCGTGCCTCTGCTGCGCGCCGGCGTGGTGCTGAAAGAACAATTCATCGCCAAACTGCAGGACTTCGCGTCGGCGACTGCAACCGACGTTCCTCCCGTGCTCGTCCACACGCCGTCACCCGTCGCACTGCACTTCCAGTAGGGCGGGCCTCAAACCCGCCCCACGTCGACTACTTCCGCACCATCCAGCCGTTCGTCTTCACGATCTCGTCCTGGATCTTCTGGAACACCGCGTTCACCTCGTCATCGGTCAACGTCCGATCCGCGGCACGGAACGTAAGCGCAAACGCCAGGCTCTTCTTCCCGTCGGGCAGACCCGTGCCTTGATAAACGTCGAACACCGCCACGCGCTCCACGGCGAACGCATTGCCCACCGCCGCACGCGCCACTTTCGTCAACTGCTTGCGCACGTCGTCCGCAGGCGTCGCCGCATCGATCACCAACGCAAGATCGCGCAACGCCGCCGGGAACAGACTGAAGTCGCTGTAACGCCGACGCACGCTCTCCGCCGTGATCTTCTCCGGCAAAATCGCCAGGAAACCCGCATAGACTTTCCCTTCGATCCCAAGCGATTTCGCCAGCGCGAGATCGACCAGCCCGAAGCGAGCCGTCCAGCCGTTCTGCATCTCGCCCGCGCCCGCTGCATGATTCTGCTGCCAGCCAAAACTCGGCGACGCCACCGGCGAAATCGGCTGACGCGTCAGATCGATTCCCGCCATCGCTGCGAGCGAGGTCACATGATGTTTCGCTGCGTAGAAATCGGCGGCTTCGCGCTGCTTCCAACGCCGCTCCGCATCCTCCGCCATCACGAATCCCACCGCCGCGCACTCGAAGGTCTGACCATTCCGCTCAATGAACACGCGCCCCGTTTCGCATAACCGCGACACCGCCACACCGCGCGCTTGATTCAGTTTCAACGTTTCAAGCAGGCCCGACACGAGCGTCGGACGCAGATGCGATTGATCTTCGACAAACGGATTCGCCAGCGCGAGTTCCGCCGCGGCGGATTCAACCACGGAAAGCGCAACCTCCTTCGCCGGACGCAGCGTGTAATTCACGCACTCGTGAAAATCGTGACCGACGAGATAATCGGTCACGCGCCGATTGAAGAGCACGATCGGATCGTCATCGCCGACGAGTCCCGGCGAACTTACGACCGCTGCCGGGATCTTCTCCGTCCCGTAAAGTCGCAGCACTTCCTCGACCAGATCGATCGGACGATCGAGATCGTCGCGCCAACTCGGAACGCTGACCGTCCAAGCCGGCCCGCGACGCTCCGTCGGCTCCTCGCGCGTCACCGTGAGCTCCAGCGAATCGAATGCCGCACGCATGTCCTCGGCCGGAATGTCGAAGCCGAGTTTCTCGGTGATGTAATCGTGCGTGACGACGATCTCGCGCTGCCACGGCACTTCGCCGCCAACCTTGAACGCCGGCCCGACCACCTGCCCGCCCGCCGTCTCGATGATCAAATCGATCGCGCGCCAAGCCGCTTCGAGCGTGCCATGCGGATCGACGCCTCGCTCGTAGCGATAGGACGAATCCGACGACAAACCGAGCGCCCGCGACGTCGCGCGCACCGATTGCCGCTTGAAGATCGCGCACTCGAGCACGAGATCCGTCGTGTCCTCGCTCACCCCCGAATCCTCGCCGCCCATGATACCGGCGACGACGACCGGCTTCTGCGCGTCGGCTATCACCAGCATCTTTGCATTCAACGCGCGTTCCTTTCCATCGAGCGTGGTGATCTTTTCACCTTCCGCCGCCGGGCGCACGACGATCTCGTTCCCGCCCAGCTTGCGCGCATCGAACGCATGCAACGGCTGCCCGGTTTCAAGCATCACGTAATTGCCGACGTCGACGACGTTGTTGATCGGACGCAGCCCCACCGCGGCGAGCCGGCGCTGCATCCACTCCGGCGACGGCCCAATCTTCACCCCGGCGATGACGTGCGCCGTGTAGAGCGGACAGAGTTCCGGCGCGGTGACGCTGACATTGCGCAGCAGTTCGGGGCGTGCGGGCAAATTGGATACATCGCCGCGGAACGTCTCCTGCGGATACTTCAACGGCAGCTTGAACCACGCGGCGAGCTCGCGCGCGATGCCGAGGTGCGAGAGGCAATCGGGACGATTCGGCGTGATCTCGATGTCGAACACCGTGTCGCCCGGCGGAAGCACATCGTTGATCGGCGTGCCGAGTGCAGGCGTTCCGGAGAGGATCAACAGTCCCGCATGTTCGCTGCCGAGTCCGAGCTCGTCCGGCGCGCACATCATGCCGTCCGAAGACTGTCCGCGAATCTTCGATTGCTTGATGACGAAATTACCCGGCAGCACCGCGCCCGGAAGCGCGACCGGCACACGATTGCCCGCATCGCAATTCGGCGCGCCGCACACGATCGTCTTCACGCCGCCCGCCGAACCGACGTCGACCGTGCACACGGAAAGCTTGTCGGCATTCGGGTGTTTCGCTCGCGTGAGGATTTCGCCGACAATCACGTTTTCCAGTTTCGGCGCGCCGGTGGAGATGACGTTCTCGACCTCGAAACCGAGGAACGTAATCGCACGGCAGATCTCGTCCGTGGAAGCAGTGAGTTCGACGTAGTCGCGGAGCCAGTTGAGGGAAATTTTCACGGGAGAAAAATCGAACAGAAGAGAACGAAGGGAACGAAGAGGCTATGGTTGATTGGCACCGGGAAGGATAAGGCGGCTGATTCCGTTTTTGAGGACGACCTCGTGGAAGTTGATGAGAAGACCGACGGGAACATCTAGAAGCTTCATGTAGCTCAGAAGCTGAGCTTTGTGGATGGGAAGAATGCGTTCAACCGACTTGGCTTCGATGAGAAGACAGTCTTCGACCAGCACGTCGAAACGCAGGGGCTCCTCGAAAACCAAATCCTTATAGCGAATCCTAATCACCTTCTGATTCACTGCGGTATGCTTCCGCAGCATCAACTCGTGCATGAGGCATCGCTCGTAAATAGACTCGATCAGCCCAGGTCCTTTATCGCGATGCACCTCAATCGCGGCGCCAATCACTTCGTGGCTTAGAGCGTCAGCCTTGGCGTATAGCGGGTGCATACCGAAGACTCTTCGTTTCCTTGGTTATCTTCTGTTCAAACAAATCCTCACGCGAACTGCTTCAGGAAGCGGAGGTCGTTTTGGTAGAAGTAGCGGATGTCATCGATGCCGTAGAGGAGCATCGCGAGACGTTCGAGGCCCATGCCGAAGGCATAGCCGCTCCACACTTCGGGATCGTAACCGACGTCGGAAAACACCACCGGATCGACCATCCCGCAGCCGCCGATCTCGATCCATTCCTTCTTCACTTTCGGCAGGTGCTTCGCGCTCAAATCGACTTCGAAGCTCGGCTCCGTGTAGCCGAAGTAATGCGGACGGAAACGCGTCTTCGTGTCCGTCCCCAGCAGCGACGCGAAGATGTAATCGAGCAACGCCTTCAGATCGCGCACGGTCACATTCTTGTCCACGTAGAGGCACTCGAGTTGATGAAAGTTCGCCGAGTGCGTCGCGTCGGTCGTGTCGCGACGATACACGCGTCCCGGCGAAACGATCCGGATCGGCGGTTCGCCTTTCAACATCGTGCGAATCTGCACCGACGACGTGTGCGTGCGGAGGAGGTATTTTTCTTCCGGATACTTCTTCGAAACGTTCCCGAAACGCGCATTCGCGGGAAAATAAAACGTGTCCTGCGCATCGCGCGCCGGGTGATCGGCGGGCGTGTTGAGCGCGTCGAAACAGTAGTATTCGGTTTCAACTTCGGGGCCGTCCGCGACCGTGAAACCGACCTTGCGCAGGATCCGGCACATCTCTTCGCGCACGAGCGTGAGCGGGTGATACGTGCCCGGGCCGATGTCGGGCGACGGCAGCGTCGGATCGACCGCGGGCCCGAGTTGCGCCTGGAGTTCATTCGCTTCGATCGCGCGAAGCGCCTCATCGAGAAACGCCTGCACGCGGCCTTTGGTTTCGTTGATGAGCTTGCCGAGCGCGGGGCGCTGCTCTTTCGGCACGCTGCCCATCTGCTTCATGAGCGCGGTGAGCTCGCCGTTCGGACCGACATAGCGGGCTTTGGCGGCTTCGAACTCCGGACGCGTTTTCAGCGCCGCGAGTTCGGTCTGCGCTTTGGCGACGAGGGCGGAAAGTTGATCCTGCATGAGAAAAGGTGGAAATCGTGCTCGTGATCTTAATCGTGCTCGTGATCGCCAGATCCAGCTCAACCACGTGCTTCGATCACGAGCACGTTTACGAGCACGAGCAAGAGACTAAAAAAGAAGGACGGCGCCTCGGTTGAGGCCCGTCCTCCGGAAAGAGACAGGGAGGCGAGCCTTTGCCGGGCTCGCGTTTGTCAGAACTCAGGCCTTCGCGGCGGAGGCCTTGGTCTTCAACGCGT
This sequence comes from Verrucomicrobiota bacterium, assembly GCA_023426435.1. Taxonomy (GTDB): domain Bacteria; phylum Verrucomicrobiota; class Verrucomicrobiia; order Opitutales; family Opitutaceae; genus Opitutus. The sequence continues at coordinate 25,727 of JAFAAS010000005.1, forward strand.
CCTGGGCTTGCTTGACCAGGGCGTTAAACGCCACCTCGTCGCGAATCGCGAGATCGCTCAGCACCTTGCGGTCGAGCGTGATGTTGGCGGCCTTCAGGCCTTCGATGAACCGGCTGTAGCTGATGCCGGCATTGCGGCACGCGGCGTTCAGACGGACGATCCAGAGCGAACGGAAGTCGCCCTTCTTCTTGCGGCGATGCGCATAGGCATACTGCCAGGCGTGCTGAACCGCTTCTTTCGCATAGCGGAACAGCTTCGATTTATTGCCGAAATAGCCCTTGGCGTATTTCAGCACTTTCTTGCGGCGCTTGCGCGACGCGGGGGAGTTGGTTGCACGAGCCATGTTAGTTTTTCCTTTTGATCAGGTTAGTCGCCGGCGGGTCGGCTTTTAGGTTTCACCCGCCGTGCGAAATTTCGGTGGAGTCCAGCTTCTTAAAGGCCGAACGGCAGCGCACGCTTGAGCGGCGCGGCGTGACCTTCTGCCACCAGCTTGTCACGCGAGGCCCGACGCTTTTGCTTCGAGCTCTTCGTGGCGAGCAAGTGACGGAAGCCGGGAGTGCGGCGCACGAGCTTGCCTTTGGCGGTAAGCTTGAAGCGCTTGGCGATGGACTTCTTCGTCTTTTGCATGGGAAGAGCGGTCGAAAACAGAGAAGCGCGCCCAGGGTGTAAAGGGTAAACTTCGACGGAGAATTCGCATCCTATCGGCTTCCGCCCGATCGCGCACAAAGCAGTCCTCCGGATTCCAGCGCGCAACGAATTCTGAAAGGGTCGACTCTGCTTCGATGGTTCGCGCGTAACTCCAAGCGCAAAGTTGCTTCACCACGCGCTCCCCCCACCCCCCCGCCGATCATGAAACGAGAAATCCTCGCCGGCATCGCTGCCGGCCTGCTGGCCCTGTCCAGCCTCCACACCGCGGCCAAGGAGCCGCTTTACGACGGTCTCGGCAACTACTCGCGCAAGATCACGACCCAGTCTCCCGAAGCCCAACGTTACTTCGATCAAGGTTTCGCCCTGCTCCACGGCTTCAATCACGGCGCCGCCGTCCGCTCGTTCCGCCAGGCCGCGGAAATCGATCCGGAATGCGCGATGGCACATTGGGGCATCGCGCTCGCCCTCGGTCCCCACATCAACGTCCCGTTCGTTCCTCCGCCCGCCGCCGAACAGGCGTCTCAAGCCGTGCAACTCGCGCAACAACACGCGGCGAAATCCTCGCCGGTCGAACAGGAACTCATCGCCGCCCTCGCTCATCGCTACGTGTATCCGCAACCCGAGGACCGCGCCCCGCTCGATCGCGCTTACGCCAACGCCATGCGGAAGGTGTGGCACGATCACCCTGACGACGCCGACATCGCCGTGCTCTTCGCCGAGTCGCTCATGACGCTTCGGCCGTGGGACCAATGGACGCCCGACGGCCAGCCCCAACCCGGCACCGAAGAAGCGATCGCCGCGATCGAAGCCGCGCTCAAACTCAACCTCCAACACCCGCTCGCCAATCACCTCTACATCCACGCCGTCGAAGCCTCGAAACACCCCGAGCGCGCCAACGCCGCCGCCGACCGTCTGCGCGAGTTGCAGCCCGGCCTCGCCCACAACGTCCACATGCCGTCGCACATCGATATTCGCAACGGCCGCTGGCACGACGCGATCATCGCGAATCAAAAGGCGATCGAGGCCTCGCGCCGATTCCGCGAACGCGCCGGCCCGCCCCAGGGTCCGCTCCACCTCTACAACGCCCACAACCGCCACATGCTCGCCTACGCCGCGATGATGACCGGCCGCCAGGAGCTCGCCGTGAAAGAGATCCGCCAAATGATCGACGACCTTCCGGCCGACTTCGTGAAAGACTTCGCCGTCGCGACCGACGCCTACATCGCGATGCCTTACGAAGTGCTCCTGCGTTTCGGCCGCTGGGACGACGTTCTCGCCGTCCCCGAACACCCCGAACACCTGCCTTTCGCCCGCGCGATGCGTCACGCCGCCCGCGGAATCGCCTACGCCGCGAAAGGCGAAATCGCCCCCGCCCGCGACGAACAAGAAAAATACCTCGCCGCGGTTCCACTGGTCCCCGCAGCGACAAGCGCCGGCCCGGTCAAAGTGCACACGATCCTCGCCGTCGCCACGCCCATGCTCGCCGGCGAAATCCTTTATCGCGAGGGCAGGATTGACGAAGGCATCGCCCAACTCCGCGACGCCGCACGCGCCGAAGACGCCCTGAGCTACATCGAACCGCCCGCGTGGTTCCTGCCCGTCCGCCACGCACTCGGCGCTTCACTGATGCAAGCCGGCCGCTTCGCCGACGCGGAAGCGGTTTATCGCGAAGATCTGCAACGTCACCCGAACAACGGTTGGTCACTCTTCGGTCTCGCCGACAGTCTGCGCATGCGCGGGCGCGTCGACGAAGCGCAACAGATTTTTGCGCAATTCGATAAAGTCTGGCGCGACTCCGACACGCGCATCACCTCGTCGTGCATGTGCCTCCCGCGAACCGACGTCGCCATCGCCGTCGAATAACCCAAATCTGCTTCGGCCCGCCCCCAAACGTCTGCTCAAAAATCCTGCAGCCGGCTCTCGCTCGGTCCTCGCGCGGGCTCGATATGCGCCAGCGCCTCGCCCGCCAGATACACCGACCCGGTTACCACCACCGTGTCGCCAGGCTCACCCACCGCACACACATCCGCCGCGGGAAAAATCCGCTCGATCGATCCGCGCATCACTCGCCCCCCGAAAGACTCCGGCACCAGCGATTGCAATTCCTCGAAGCGACACGCGCGACTCTGCGCCGGCACGACAAAGTGAATCTCGCGCGCATACCGGCAAAACACGTCGACCAACGCCTTCGCTCGCGACAAGCCGAGCGCTCCGCCGACCATCACCGGCGCCCGGCCGGTCGTCGCGACGAGGTTTCTCAGATTCGCATCCAGCACCTCGGCGCCTTCCGAATTGTGCGACGTATCCACAATCACGCGACGCCGCCCGACGATAAACTCCTGCCAGCGTCCCGGCCAGCGCACGGTGTTCAAACCTTCCTCGATGATCGCCGGAGTGATCCTCCACCGCTCAGCCAAAACGCGCACCGCCAGCACAGCCGTCGCCGCGTTCCAGCGCTGATAAACACCGGAAAGATTCGTCGTCGGATAATCATCCGCGTCCTCCCCCCATGTTTCCGTCACCGAATGAACCGGCGACTCCCGTGATCGCGCGATTTCCACGATCGTCTCCGCCGCCGCCGGAGGCAGACGCCCGAGCACGACCGGCCGGCCTGGTTTGATGATCCCAGCCTTCTCGGTCGCGATCTCTTCCAACGTGTTGCCGAGCACATCGCAGTGATCGAAACCGATCGACGTGATCACGCTCACCTCGGGCATCACGATGTTCGTCGCGTCCAACCGCCCGCCGAGCCCGACTTCCACACAGGAAACATCGCATCCTCGCCGCGCAAAATGAACGAACGCCATCGCCGTCATGAACTCGAAGTAGCTCGGCGGTTCCTCGCCCATGTCCATCGCCAGCGGCTCCATCTCCGCCACGTAAGCAGCGATCTCTTCATCGCTCAGCGGGCGACGGTCCACCTGCACCCGCTCGCCGAGTCGAACGAGGTGCGGCGAGGTATATAAGCCCGTCCGCCAGCCCGCCGTTCGCAGAATCGATTCGATCATCGCCGCAACGGAACCCTTCCCGTTTGTCCCCGAAATATGAATACAAGGCACCGCGTCCTGCGGGTTGCCCAGCCGTTCCACAAAACGCCTCATGCGATCCAATCCGAGCGTCACGCCACGGCGTTTGAGTCCCAGCAAAACCTCTCGAGCGGCGGCGTAGTCCATGGCGATAATTTCCGGGCAACGAACCTACACGTCCGCGGTCGCGGCCAACGCCTCGCGCCATTGTTGCCGCAGCGAAACCACCAGCGGATGCGCGTGCGACGCAAACGTGCCGAGGGGCTCGCGGTCGTTCCGATCCCAGATCGTCCGCACCGGCGTAATCCCCCGCACCGCGTTCAACACGAACACCGCTTCCGCCTTCAAAATTTCCGCCAACTCCGCGCGCACCGGCCGCGCCGGCAGCCCCGTCGCCAATACCCACGCGAGACACGTTCCTTCGACCGGACCAAGCGACGGATCGCAAAAACGCAGTTCTCCCTCCGCCACCCACGCGACGCTCTGTCGGGTCGTTTCCACCACGAAACTCCCCTCCCGCGACAAAAACAGTCCTTCGTCCGATTCGGTCCGCGAACGCCTCGTCCGTTCATTCTCCCCCAACCACGCGTTCGCATAGTTCAAGCTTTTCGGCCGCGGCAACCACTCGCCGTTGTCGCGCAACGTGCAAAGAACGCGCAGATCGATGCCTTCTCTCGGCGGCTCGGGTGGCAGCGCCCGCAAGGTGAGCAGCTCACTCGGTCGGCCGTCCGTCGCTCCGCCCGTCAGCGTGTAGCGAAACACCGCGTCAACCTCTCCCTTCGCCGCTAACATCTGCCGCACGACTTCCCGCAAACGCCCTTCGTCTTCCGCAAGAAAACCCGCGGGAATGGCAACACCCGCGGTGGCGCAGGCGCGGCGGAGTCGCGCGAGATTGAATGACCAGTGATGCGGACGCCCCCCGCTCGTCCGAAACGTCTCGAAAAATCCGATACCGAAAAGCACCGCCCGATCGCTGATCGACAAACCGGCGTCGGCAGCGGGCAGCAGTTTGCCGTTGAAGTAAACGGAAGCGGACATGGTCAGGCCGGAGAAGGAATCGCACTCGCCGCCTCGGCTCGCTCAAGCGCAACCCACAGAGCCTGCGCTTTGCGGGTCGCTTCGTCGAGTTCGCGTTCCGGATTCGAATCCGCCACCACGCCCGCGCCGGCCTGCACATGCGCGATTCCGTCCTGCAACAGCATCGATCGAATCACGATGTTCAGCTCCATCTCGCCCGCGTAGCTGATCCACCCAAGCGAACCCGTATAGAAACCGCGTCCGACCGGTTCGAGTTCCTCGATGATCTCCATCGTGCGAACTTTCGGACAACCCGTGATCGTTCCGCCGGGAAACATCGACTTGAACACATCGACCCACGTGCATCCGCTCGCGAGCCGGCCCTCGACCTGCGACACGATGTGCATCACGTGCGAATACCGCTCGAGCACCATGAACTCGGGCACATGCACACTTCCGAATTCCGCCACGCGCCCGATGTCGTTGCGGATCAGATCGACCAACATCAAGTGCTCCGCCCGCTCCTTCTCGCTCGCCAAAAGCTCCGCCGAAAAATGCGAATCGTCCGCCGCCACCCGCCCTCGTGGCCGCGTGCCGGCAATCGGGCGCGAGCTGATCACGCCCGCTTCCAATTTCACCAGCAGTTCCGGCGACCCGCACACCAGCGAAAATTCGCGCAACTTGAACAATCCCATGTAAGGCGACGGATTCACCCGCCTCACCGCCTCGTAGATTTTCTCCGCGGGCAGCGTGGTGCACCAGCTCGTCCGCCGCGAGAGGTTCACCTGATACGTATCGCCCGCCGCAATGTAATCGTGGATACGAACGGCCGCGGCCTGAAATCCCTCCGCGGAAAACGAAGACGTCGGAACCACCCGCCCCCGCGTTCGCGCATCGGATGTCCCATCCCTTGTCTCCCGATCGTGCGCGAGCGAGGAACGCCATTGTTGCATCGCGTTTTCAGCCGCGTCGCGCGACGCACCGAATTGCGTCTCGAGCGAACGCTCCGGAGAAAATTGCGACCAAACCACCACGCCCAACGAACGCTGCGTGCGATCGTAAATGAACAGCTCGCGCGGTTCGATCGCAGCAAAGAGCGGCAGCCGAAGATCGCGCGGCGCCGTTGGGCTCAAGCGTTCCCAGGTCTGAACCAGATCGTAGCCGAAGAGCCCGATGAAACCGCCCGTCATCGCCGGCCACCCATCCAGGCACGGAGCGCGACGCTCCCCCATCAACTCGCGTAATAACTCCAGCGGCGTCCCCTTCCGCACATCAGCTTCGCGCAACCCGTCGCCGGAAAAAACCCGCACCCCGTCCCTCTCCCCCCACACCAGCCGCTCCGCTTTGCTACATATATAGGTATAGCGTCCCGATTGCGCACTCTCGAGCAGCGCGAAGGGAGCCTCGCTCGCAAATCCCTCCCAGGAAGCAGGTCGCTCGACATCGGACCGAACCGCGACGGCAGGCAGCCACGTGCAGCCTTGTCGCTGCCATTTTTGCCAATCGTCGTAAGTAACCAATCTCACGCCGCTCAATCTCACCGACCGCGTCCTCGCGTCACGACGATTCCGCAACATGCTGCTTTAGGTTGGAAACAGAGAGCGCGGCACACTCACATCGCAGCGATGCATTCCTGGCAAAGCCCGCACGGCCGTCCCCTGCCTGAAATCGGACGAGGCACCCTGATCATGGGAATTCTCAACGTGACCCCTGATTCCTTCTCCGACGGCGGCCAGTTAAAATCGACCCAGGCCATCATCGACCGCGCCGGCGCCATGCTCGACGCGGGAGCGGACGTGCTCGACATCGGCGGAGAATCCACTCGCCCAGGATCCCAATCGGTGGACGCACGCCAAGAACTCGCGCGCGTGCTGCCCGCCCTCGAAGCCCTGCGCCGCTGCTGGCCAAACGTTCCGCTTTCGATCGACACCTACAAGGCCGACGTGGCCGATGCCGCGATCGGCGCAGGCGCCGACATCATCAACGACGTTTGGGGCGCGCTTCACGGCCTCTCGTCCGCCGAGCGTCGCATACGCCTGTCGCAACCCCGACCTGAACCGACACCGATGGCACTCGTCGCCGCCCGCCGAAACTGCCCGCTGATCCTGATGCACAACCGCCCAGATCGCGACTACGCCGACTTCATGAGCGACGTGCTGGGAGATTTGAAAATGAGCATCGCCACCGCTCGCGCCGCAGGTCTCGAGGAGCGGCAGATATTAACCGATCCCGGTTTCGGTTTCGCCAAAAACATCCCGCAAAACCTCGCCGTGCTTCGCGATCTCCGCCGCATCGTGGACTTGGGTTTTCCCGTCCTGGTCGGCACTTCGCGCAAATCCACCCTCGGCGCCGTGCTCGGCACGACGGTCGATGACCGCTTGGAAGCGGGCGGCGCCACCGTCGTGTGGGCGATTCAACAGGGCGCCGCCATGATCCGGGTCCACGACGTGCGCGAAATGACTCGCTTCGCCCGCATGGCGGACGCGATCAAGGCCGGCCTCGATTTCAAAACCTCCTGAGCATGGACAAACTCATCCTTCGCGAACTCCACTTTGTCGCCCGCCACGGGGTGCTGCCGGTCGAACACGAAACGAGCCAGCACTTCTCGGCGACCTTGGAGCTGGAGCTGCCGCTCGCCGAAGCCGGTCGCACCGATCACCTCGATCGCACCATCGACTACTGCGCGGTGCAGGAGGTCGTGCGAGAAATCATCGAAGGATCGCATCGCAAGCTGATCGAAACGCTCGCCGAAACGGTGGCCGCCGAGCTGCTGCGTGCATTTCCTCCGGTGCACGCGGTGACCGTCGAAATCCTGAAACCGCGCCCTCCCGTGGATTTCCAGTTCGCCGGCGTCGCCGTGAGAATCCGGCGCGAACGGAGCGAATCGTCCACTCGGTGAAATCCGGCTCCGAAATCCACCAGGCGCTCGTCGCCGGCGGCTCAAATCTCGGCGATCGCGCGACGACGCTCTCCCGCGCCCTCGCATCGCTCCGCGCGGCGGATGGAATCATCGCGGTCGAATCGTCATCTCTCTACGAAACCGAACCCGTCGGCTTCATCGACCAACCTCGATTTCTCAACCTCGTGGCCGGAGTGGAAACCACCCTCTCGCCGGAGGATCTCTTGGGAACGTTGCAACGCATCGAACAGGAACTCGGACGCGAACGAATGATCCGCTGGGGCCCGCGCACACTCGATCTCGACCTGCTGGTTTTCGAAGGAGCGACGCGCCACGACCCGCATCTCCAGTTGCCCCACCCACGCATGCTCGAACGCGCCTTCGTCATGGTGCCGCTCGCCGATGTCCTCGCCCGGCCATCCTTCTCGCATCGCGGATGGGATGGCCTGCGGCAGCAGGCCCGCACCGCGCCGCGCGCGGGCGTATCGAAATTTCAAGCACCACCGCTCGCTCCGCCGCTATCTTGAAGGGATTAACCACGGCCGGGCGTTGAGCAGGGATGCTCGTCTCGCCCGTTCGAACGTTCCTTTTCCGCATGGACAGTCTTCGCCAGCAGGGACATCCGCCGGACCAGCGAAAGGAGGTGCGCGACACCCGCTAAATCGGGGAAATCGCAGTTGACTTCATCGAGTGCTATGTGAGTTTTTCCGCCCCTTATCGGCTTCCTAGCTCAATGGTAGAGCAGCTGACTCTTAATCAGTAGGTTCGGGGTTCGAGTCCCCGGGGAGCCACCAGCTTTTGCTCTCGCATGCGGGCGTGGAGGCGGGTTCAGGAAGTTGTTTTCAAGTCCAAGTCGGCGGGCGCAGCCAGTCCCCTTTGCGCCGGCGTAGCTCAACGGTAGAGCACCTGTTTTGTAAACAGGCGGTTGCGGGTTCGAATCCCATCGCCGGCTCCAGTTGTGCTAACCGCCCGCTCTCCTCAGCCCGCCGACTCGCCTGTTTTTTTGCCCGATGGTGTAATGGTAGCACAACGGATTCTGACTCCGTTTGTCTAGGTTCGAGTCCTAGTCGGGCAGCCATCAAAAGAGGTCGTGAGGACGTTTGGAAATCCGGAGTTACCTGAACCGCTCGTCGGCGGAAAACGCAAGTGTCACACCGCCAGCATCACTGCTGATTTTGCACATTCTCGCGCATATTTTTTTTTCGAGACAAAGTAGGTTGACAGCCAGAAATCGATGACGCCTAGTTCGCGCTCCCCCAAAGCTACCTCCAGTGTTTTCGAAGCAGCGACATGCTGATAAAATCCGTCTTCTTCGCGAAGTTTGTGGCCGCAAAAAAAACAAGAACCGGCCTGTCTTGCTAGTTCGCGGATATGAAATTGAATCTTTCTGCGACTGACCTCGTCTATTTCACTGCCCCGGGCGTCTGAATCCTAGACTTCTCCCATACCCCAAACCTTTTCTCATCCTATGACCATCCAAAGCCTCCCCATCGCGTTCCTTCTCGGTGATGCCACACTGATGGAACTCTTCAAACACGGCGGTCCCATCATGTGGCCTATCCTGCTCGTGTCGTTCCTCGCCGTCACCGTCATCGTCGAGCGCATGCTCTTCATCATTCGCGAAAACAGCCATCGCGAGCCCGAGGTCGTGGAAAAGATGCTCGAGCTGGTGGAGAAGCGCGACATCGATGGTGCACTCGCGGTCGGCCGCCAAAGCAAGGATTTCGTAGCGCGCATCCTCGTCTATAGCCTTTCCAACAAGGAATTCTCGATGCACAACGCGTTCATCCGTGCGTCGGGTCAGGAGCTCGCTCGCTTCCAGCAGGGCATGGCCACCCTGGACACTGTCATCACCGCGGCTCCGCTCCTCGGTCTTCTCGGCACCGTCACGGGCATGATGAAAACCTTCGGTAGCATGAGCGGTGACATCAGCGCAGCGGCGGGCGCGATCACCGGTGGTGTGGCCGAAGCGCTCATCGCGACCGCAGCCGGTCTCGCGATCGCCATCGTCGGCCTGCTCCCCTATAATTATCTCAACGCCCGCACCGAGGAAGCGAAGCACGAAGTCGCCGACGCCTCGAACGCGCTGGAAATCCTCGTCAAGAAGTCCGAGTCGTTCGCGTCCTAATAAAGGCGCGGACGAATCGTTTCACCTCTAGCCCTCCTTTCTTTTATGGCCGGATCATCAGGCGGCACAGGCCCAGGCGGCGCCAAGAAAGCGCGCATCGAAATCATTCCACTGATCGATGTCGTCTTCTTTCTGCTCGCGACCTTCGTCTTGTTCACACTCTCGCTCAACAAATCCGAGGGTCTGGCCGGCGTCGCCCTGCCCCAGTCCGATTCGGCCGAGGCTCGCGATCCTGCCGATTCGGTGACGATCACGGTGACGGCGGAAGGCACGATCGGTTGGAACAAGGATCCGGTGACTTTGGATGAGTTTCTCTCGCGGTTGCGGAGCTACAAAGCCGCCAACCCCGAGGGCCGGATCCTCATCAACGGCGATGAAAACGCTTTCTTCAGCCAGGCCATCTACGTCTTCGACGAAGTCCGTAAGGCCGGTTTCCAGAAAGTGCTCATCGAAACGCGCCTCAAGGCGCCCGGCGCAAGCTGACCTCCGGGTTGGCCCGCCTTCCTTTTCTGTTTTAGCAACTCTCTCCCGACATGGCGCAAGGTTCCGTTCCCAAGGTCACTGACGAAGTCAAAAAGAAAGCTCGTATCGAGATCATTCCCTTGATCGACGTCGTTTTCTTTCTGCTCGCCACGTTCGTGTTGTTCACCCTGTCGCTGAACAAGATCCAGTCCGTGCCGGTCAACCTGCCTGTCGCGTCCAACACGCCGGCCAGCAAATCCGATATCGACGACACTGTCACGCTACAGGTCTCAGACCAAGGCTCCTGCTATTGGAACAAGGAGCTCATCACGCTCGCCGAAATCGGCCCGCGCCTGCAGCAATACAAAACTCAAGTCCCAAATCCACGCGTTCTCATCGCCGGCGACGACAAGGCAAAATTCGGTCCCACCGTCCTCGCCCTCGATGAGGTCCGGAAAGCCGGCATCCAGCAGGTTTCCGTCGAGACCCGCGTGCGCGGCACCGGCCGCTAAACTTCTACGCGAACACACATCATGCGCCGCGACCTTATCATCGGTATCCTGCTTTCCATCGCGTTCCACGGCGGCGTCGCCTGGCTCGGTGAACTCGAATCATCCAAGCCCGTTCAACAGATCGTCGAGGAAGAGCCCACCATCGAGCTGATGGAAATGCCAAAACTCGAGCCCGAGGAGCCCGAGATCGTCGAATCCGACCAGGAGCAAACCTCTCCGGTTGAATTCGCTCCGCCCATGCAGCAGGACGTCCCGCAGATCGTCCAACTCGACTCCTTCGTCCAGCAGGTCCAGCCGCCCCCGCCCGAAGGCCTCAAGCCTAACATGGGCGTCATCAGCATCCCGCAAGGCCGTCCAGGCGGTTTCGCACAAGGCGTCGAAATCTTCGATATCTCGAAACTCGACCAGCGTCCCCAAGCTCGCTCGACACCCGCGCCCCAGTATCCGTTCGAAATGCGCCGCGCCGGTATCACCGGTGAGGTGGTCGTCGAGTTCATCGTCGATGCCAACGGCGACGTCCGTAACGCTTTCGCGGTGCGCTCCACCCAGCGCGAATTTGAAACCGCCGCTGTTCAAGCGGTGAGCAAGTGGAAGTTCAAACCCGGTCGAAAAGGCGGCCGCGCGGTTAACACGCGCATGCAGCAGCCCATCGCCTTCAATCTCGCCGAATAATGCTGACCGTTTTATCCCTCTCCCCGCGCGGCCGTCGTTATCGCCGCGCTCTTTTCTGCGCGCTCGCCGCCGCACTGGCGACACCCGTCGTCCTGTCCGCGGCCGATCAGCCCGCTCATCACCTCGACGAGCGCGTCGCCACCGAGCTCCAAAAGCTTCAACCGCTCGTCGACGCAAAGAACTGGGACGGCTCCCTCGCCCTCATCCAGACGCTCAAGTCGAATGCGAAGCCCGAGAGCTACGACATGGCCTTCCTCTCCGATATCGAGGCCAAGCTCTACCTCCAGAAGGGCGACTACTCTAAGGTTCCGCCACCGTGGGAACAGGCCCTCCGTCTTCACGACAAGTTCAACTATTTCCAGCCCGCCGCCGTCCAGGACATCCTCTATTACCTGGCCCAGATCTATTACCAGGAAGCGACCGGCACAAAGAACGCCGCCGTCCAAAAGGAAGCGTTCGCGAAGGCCCAGTCCTACCTCCAGCGCTGGTTCGCCAACAACACCAAGCCCGACTACGATCCCGCCATCCAGGAAGCCGCAATCTTCCACGCCTCGCTCCTCTATAACCAAGCCGCCCTCGACCAGGATAACATCGACAAGGAGCTCCTGAAGAAGGCGGAAGCAGAAGTCGAACGCGGCCTCCGTCTCACCCCCCGGCCCAAGGATACCCTTTATATCCTTCTGCTCGCGATCAATCAGACGCTCAACAACTACGACAAGCTCGCCGACGTCCTCGAGCTCCTCGTCAAACAGTATCCCGCGAAGAAGGACTATTGGAGCCAGCTCGCCGGCGTTTATCTCACCCTGGCCAATCAACAGAACCAGGACGAGCGGAGCGCGCGCGAATACAACACCCGCGCCATTCTCGCCATCGAGCGCGCTCAGGCCCTGGGCTTCATGAAGACGCCCAAGGACAACTACACGCTCGTGGGCATCTACTTCAACGTCGGCCAATTCGGCCGCGCCACCGAGCTCCTCCACGCGGGCCTCCGCGACGGCTCGATCGAAAACGATCAGAAGAACTGGGAACTCCTCGCCTACTCTTACCAACAAGTCGACCGCCCGCTTCAAGCCATCGACGCTCTTCGCGAGGGTGCGAAGAAGTTCCCGAAGTCCGGACAGCTCGATTACCAGATCGCTCAAATCGCCTACTCCCTGAACCGCGCGGAGGACGCCTATAAATCGCTGGAACAAGCGATCGAAAAAGGCGGCTTGGAGAAGCCCGGCGCTGTCCACGGTTTCATGGCCTATGTGGCGTGGGAACTCGGCAAGCTCCAGGAAGCCGCCGCGTCCGTCGAGAAGGCTCTCGCCTCCCCCGACGCAAAGAATGACCAGCAGCTTCCCCGCCTGAAGACCGCGATCGAAGAAGCCATCCGCGAGAAAGAAGGTCCTGCCGAAACCCCTGCCGCCCAACCCGCCGACCCCGAAAACGCCGCCGAAGAGCCCAAAACGCTCTAATCGCCCCTCTCCATGAAGAAAACCTACATTTACTTCCTCGTTCCCCTCATCGGCCTTATCGCCTTCGGGGCGCTCTATTGGAACTTCGATGCGGAATACGCCGCCAAGGAAGCCGCCGAGAAAGCCGCCATCCGCAAGGCCAAGGAGGAGAAGCTCGCCAAGGAAGCAAAGGATCGCGAGATCGCCATCAAGGACGCCATCGAAGCCCAAGAACGCCGCAAGGCCGAACGCGCCGAGCGGGAAGCCAAGGACAAAGCCGACCGCGAAGCGCGTGAGCTGGCCATCGAAGCCCGCGACCGTGCCAACCGCGAACAACAAAAACTCGCCCAGCAGGTCGAACGCCTCGAAAAGGAAGTCAAAGCCGAGCAGGAAGCCATCAAGGAAATCCAAAAGGAATTCCAGCTCGCCAAGGATGAGCAGCAGTTCCTGAAGGACTACGTGAAGCAGGCCGAAGCCAACACGAAGAGCCTCACCGAAGTCTTGGACAAGATCACTGCGGCCGACAAGGCACGCGCCCAAGCCGAAGCCGCCGCGGCGTCCAAAGGCCGGAGCTCATAATTTACCCAGCATGAAAAAGTGGATCTATCTCATCTCGGTCGGCGGCATGCTGGCCATCTTCATGTTCTTCTACTTCGCGCACGTGAAGGAAGCCGAGATCAAGGAGCAGCAAGAAAAGGCAGAAGCCGCGGCAAAGGCGAAGGAAGAGGCCGATCGCAAGGCTGCCATCGAGGAGAAAGCCCGCGAAGACGCCGAACGCCGCGCCCGCGAACGCGCCGAAGCCGAAGCGAAGAAGGAAGCCGATCGCCTCGCCAAGTGGGAAGCCGAAAACAAAAAGATTCAGGACGCCACCGACGAGATGAACGCGAAGGCCGACGCCTACTCGAAAGAAATCTCGGCGCTGGAAGTTGAACTCAATCGCCTCCGCACGGAGAAGGAAAAGCTCAACCGCGACGCCTTCGAATTCGCCAAGCAGGTTGAGCAGGCCCGCATCGCCAAGCGTAATGCCGAGATGGAGATTCAGCGCATGACCGACATGATCGCTCGTCGCGCCGCTGAAAGCTCACTGAGCCGCGCTCCGGCCCCTCCGACCCGCTCCTAAGCAAGCGCTTCGTCATCGAGCAATTCTCAACCCAAGGCTTAACCGCCTTGGGTTTTTTTCTGCCCGCCTTTCACGCTCCCTCCACCCTCACCCAACGAGCGCGAATCTTTCCGAGATTTTGTTTGCGGCCGCCCCACCCGTGGCTTTTTCTCCGCCTTCCTCGAAGCAGAAAGCGTCGAGAGAAGATGTCGGGGCGTAGCTTAGCCTGGTAGAGCGCTACGTTCGGGACGTAGAGGTCGTGAGTTCGAATCTCACCGCCCCGACCATCACCGCTACCTGCGGCTCACAAAACGAACGGATTGTAGCGCAATTCGTTCTCCGCCGTCGTCAACGGTCCATGGCCAGGCGCAATCACCGTTTCCGGCGGCACCGACTCCAGCATGCGCCGTAGATTGGCCGCGAGCTGCTTCCGACAAAACTGCGCCCCACCGACCGAGCCCGCAAAAAAGAGATCGCCCGAAATCAGCAAACCCGCGGCACGTTTTCCATTCTTCGCCTCGACCAGATAGCAATTGTGCGCGGGCGTATGCCCGGGCGTGCTGAACGCCGTCACCACCAGCTCTCCATAGTATTTCCGCTCCCCCTCGGTCACCACGTCGCCACAGGGAACCTTCGCCCCTCGTGGACAATACGCTTCTCGAATCCCGAAACGTTCGACCACCGCGCAAAGCGCCCCGGTGTGCTCGCCTTCCACATGCGTCAAAAACACCGCGTCCACTCCGCCGATCTCCGGCGGCCAAACCGCCTCCAGCGTGTCGATCCCCGGCCCGGTATCGAATAACACCCCGCGCGTCGCCCCTCGCTCCGTCACCAAATAAGCATTCGCAACGCCGATCCCGTGACGCATCCGGAGCGGATAAAGCGCAAACGGCAGCATTCCCGGCGCCGGCAACGGATACCGTCCGCACCCCAGAGCGCACAATCCCACTTCGTTTAAACCCAACACCGCCGCCAGACGCCGCAACTCATCCGTCGAAAGCTCCGGCCGATAGTTGATCGCGTCCCGGATGCGATTCGGCGGCACATCCGCCCGGCGCCCCAACGCATCTTCGTTGAGCCCCGCATGGCGCATGGCCTTTTCCAGGACATCGCCGAGTTCGTCCTCTAATGGCACGAGATTCAGCACGGCCTTCGAAAATTAAGGGCCACCCCGCCCGCACGCAAAATGATTTTGTTTTTTCGGCCACCCGCGGCAGCGTCGTCGCCATGGATCCAGTTCAGAAAGAGATACTCGACATCTTCGTTCGCACGCGCGCGCTGCAAGAGGGCCATTTCATCCTGCGCTCCGGACTCCACAGCGGCCATTACTTCCAATGTGCACAGGTTTGCCAGCGACTCGATGCCGTCGAGCGCCTCGCGCAACTTCTCCTCGCCAAGCTCCAGCGGCACTCGTTCACCACCGTCCTCGCGCCCGCCATGGGTGGCCTCGTCATCGGCCAGGAACTCGCCCGCCAAGCCCGCGCCCGCTATCTCTTCGCCGAAAAGGAAAACAACACCCTCGTCATGCGTCGCGGCTTCGTCATCGCCCCCGGCGAACGCGTGCTCATCGCCGAAGACGTGGTCACCCGCGGCGGCCGTGTCGTCGAATGTCTCGACATCGTGCGCAAAGCCGGCGGTGTGCCCGTCGCCGTCGCCATGCTCGTCGATCGCAGCGCCGGTTCCGCGCGCTTCGATATCCCCGTAGTCTCGTTGCTCGAACTCAGTTTTCCCACATTCCCCGCCGACGCGGTCCCCGATTGGCTCGCGAAAATCCCCGTCCAGAAACCCGGCAGCTAAGCCGCCTCGTCGAGGCGATCGGTCCAGCTGGGTCGAAGTTCATGCGTCAGCCTCAACTCCCACGCGCCTGCCTCGCGACCCCGGCCTGGCTCCGATAGCTCGTCTTCGGCGAAGGCCGCGATCTACTCCGACGCCGAACGTTTCCCCAATCCGACGGTCTAGCTCCCGTCCACTTCAACCCCATGTCCTTCTTCCTCCGCCCGTTCCTCCTCCTGGTGTTGCTCTCGTCTTCGCTGCACGGTGCCCTCGAATCCTGGACCGCGCCGGACGGCTCCGTGATGCAAGCGGAGTTTCTCTCCGCCAAAAACGGCTACGTCTCGTTCCGCAAAGCCGACGGGCGGCGCCTCATCTTCCCTCTCGCACAACTCACCGCCGCAGACCGAAATCGCGTCGGCATTCTCACCGGCGCCGTTCCGCCCGCACAACCGCAACCCACCACCGCTTCGGCCGCTCCTCAAAACCACTCCGCTGCCGCCAAAACCGAACCTTCCCCACTCGCCACGGCGCTCTACGGCAAGCTCGTCGGCGTCCGCGATGGCGTCGTCGACGCTCTCGCCTCCGATCATTTATCCGACACCAACGCCATCGCCGTTTACTTCTCCGCCAGCTGGTGCGGCCCGTGCCGCCAGTTCACTCCGCAGCTCGTCGCGGCCTACCACGAGATCAAAGCCCGCCATCCCGGATTCGAAATCATCTTCGTCAGCGCCGATCGCGACGAGCGTTCCATGAAGCGTTACATGACCGACGCAAACATGCCTTGGGCCGCCCTCCGCTACAGCGACGCTCGCCGCGATCACCCCTTGGCCACCTATCGCGAATCAGGCATCCCCAACCTCGTCTTCATCGACCGCCAGGGGCGCGTGCTTTCCAAATCCTTCGACCAACACGGCAACTACCTCGGTCCTCAAAAGGTCCTCGCGGATATCCGCAAACATTACCGGCTCTAACCGCTCCGCTCTCCATTTTCGCGTTCCTGGCGATCCGCAATCCTGCCGGATAGAGTGCGACGCGCCGACCGCGGAAAAGGTGCACGAACTTTTCCGCGAAAATCTTTACGCCACCATGGCCCTGCGCCGGGAACTTGATATCCGTTTTCGACATGGCCGGATCGACCTCGGCTCATCTCTTCTCGCGCCGGGTGGTGCCGCTCCTGTTCGTCCTGTTGGCGTTCACCGCTTCCGCTCCGCTGCGCGCTGCCACCCTCGAGGATGCCCGCGCTGACCTTCGCGCCGGCAACTACGAACAGGTCATCCAAGACGCCCAAGCGATCGTCACCGACGACCGCGAAGAAACCGAATCCTGGCGCGAGCTCGAAGCCCGCGCCCTCCTCGCCCTCGGTCGTTACGCCGAAGCCGCCGAACGCCTCGACGAACTCGGCGCCTCCGTCCTCTTCAATCTCCACCTTCGCCTCCTCTCGCGCGAAGCCGCCCTCCACACCGGCAACACCGAAGCCGCCACGATCAGCGTCCGCGAGGTCGTCCGCGCCATGAACTTCGCCGCCATGAGCCGCGGCACCGACTACGTTCGCTCCTCCGAGTTCCAAGCCGTCATGGGCGAAGCCAGTCTCCTCGCCGGCCTCGATCCCCGCCTCGCCCTCGAAAACTTCCTCCGCCCCGCCCAACGCGCCCAGCCGCCTTCCCGCGACGCCTTTCTCGTCTCCGGCCGCCTCGCTCTCGACAAACGCGACTTCGCCCTCGCCTCGCGCACCTTCATCTCCGGCCTCGAAATCGCTCCCGACGATCCCGACCTCCTCTGGGGCCTTGCCGCATCTTTCCAAACCGGCGACCGCAAACAACTCGTCGCCCAAGCCCAACGCGCGCTCGAAATCAACCCGCGCCACGTCCCCTCGCACCTTCTCCTCGCCGAACATTTCATCGACGCCGAACGCCGCGATCTCGCCACCGTCCACATCGATCTCGCCCTCGCCGTCAACCCGCACGCGCCCGACGCTCACGCGCTCCGCGCCGTTCTCGCTCACATCGCGCGCGATCCCGTCGCCGCCACCCAACATCGCTCCGCCGCCCTCGCCACGTGGACCCATAATCCCCGCGTCGATCACCTCATCGGCCGCAAGCTCTCGCAACAATACCAGTTCGCCGACGGCGCCGCCGCCCAACGCCTCGCCCTCACCCTCGATCCGTCCTTCACCCCCGCTCGCGTCCAGCTCGCCCAAGACCTTCTCCGCCTCGGCCAGGAAGACGAGGGCTGGCAACTCGCCGCCTCCGCCCACGAGGCCGACGCCTACAACGTCGAGGCCTACAACCTCACCACGCTTCACGATCAGCTCGAAAAATTCACCGTCCTCACCAGCCCGCACTTCCGTATCCGAATGTCCGCTACGGAAGCCCCCATTTACGGCGACCGCGCCCTCGCGCTCCTCGAACGCGCCCACGCCCATCTCACCGACCGCTACGGCCTCCAACTCGAC
Source organism: Verrucomicrobiota bacterium (assembly GCA_023426435.1). GTDB lineage: Bacteria > Verrucomicrobiota > Verrucomicrobiia > Opitutales > Opitutaceae > Opitutus. The sequence goes on from JAFAAS010000005.1 coordinate 43,851, forward strand.
GCGCCCGCCATCGTCGAAATCTACGACAACCCAAAAGACTTTGCCGTCCGCACCTTCGGCATGCCCGACATCGGCGGTTTCCTCGGCGTCTGCTTCGGACCCGTCTTCACCATCAACAGCCCTGCGTCCGCCCACGCCAACTGGGAAGCCGTCCTCTGGCACGAGTTCACGCACGTCATCACGCTCACCATGACGCGCAATCGCATGCCGCGCTGGCTCAGCGAGGGCATCTCCGTCTTCGAAGAACGCCAGCACAACCCCGCCTGGGGCCAGCTCATGTCGCTTAACTACCGCGACCGCATTCTCGAAGGAAAAACCCAGCCCATCAGTCGCATGAGCGCCGCTTTCCTCGAAGCCGAGGACGGCCGCGACACCCAGTTCGCCTACTTCCAATCCTACCTCGTTGTCGAATTCCTCGTCGAACGCTTCGGCTTCGAAAAACTCCGCGCGCTCCTCACCAGCCTCGCCGACGGCCTCGAAATCAACGCCGCCCTCGCCAAACACTTCGCCCCGCTCGAATCCCTCGATCGCGACTTCACCACCTTCGCCCGCGAAACCGCCCTCGCCTTCGGCCGCGGCCTCGATTTTCGCCGCGACTCCGCCGGCCTCACGAATCTCATCGCCCAAAACATCCCCGGCCTCCGCACCCATCCCAACGTTCACGATCTCCTCCGCGCCGCCCGCGAAGCCGCCGACGCCGACGATTGGAAAACCGTCCGCGAAAAACTCCAACCGCTCGCCGACGCCGATCTCTACCTCCCCGGCTCCGACAACTTCCACTCGCTCCTCGCCCGCGCCGCCGCCGCCCTCAACGACACCGCCGCCGAACGCGACGCCCTCACCGCCATCGCCACACACGAAGCCGACGCCCTCGCTTCCGTCACGCGTCTCCTCGATCTCGCGAAAGCCGAAAACGACTGGCCCGCCGCCATCCGCTGGGCCGACGCCTGGCTCGCCATCAATCCGCTCTCGCCCACACCGTGGCGCACGCTCCTCGACGCCCACGAGCACACCGGCAACTCCACCGCCGCCGCCCAAGCCGGCCGCGTCCTCCTCCGCCTCGACCCACCCGATTTCGCCTCCCTCCACTTCCGCGTCGCCCAGCACCTCGCCCCCTCCGATCCCGCCGCCGCCCGCCGCCACGTCCTTCAAGCCCTCGAAGACGCCCCCCGTTTCCGCGCCGCCTACGTCCTTCTCGCCACCCTCCCCTCCACGCCATGAACACACCCGGTAGGGCGAGGCGTCCCCGCCGAGCCGTCTCACGCCTCCTTCTCTTCCTCACGCTCGCGTTCACCACCACCGACGCCCTCGCCCAATTCCGCGGCTTCGGCGGCTTCGGGGGCCGCCGCGCCTCGCTCACCGATCGCGGCGACGTCCCCAATTGGGAAATCGATCCCAAATTCCCGCACGACGTCTTCTCCTTCGCCCGTCTTCGCTACTCGAGTTACGGCCGCGGCTGGGGCGGTTGGGGCGGCCGCGGACGCTGGGCCACCGACGCCCCCGAAGCCGATCTCAACCTCTCCTTCCGCCTCCAGCAGATGACGAGTCTGAAGGTCAACCCGGAGCCCACCTTCATCGACATCACCGCCGCCGAGCTCGCGAAGTATCCGTTCGTTTACATGATCGAGCCCGGCGGCCTGCAGTTCTCCGAAGACGAGGTCGTCGCGCTGCGAAACTACCTCCTCAACGGCGGCTTCCTCATGGTCGACGACTTCTGGGGCGACGAGGAATGGGAAAACTTCTACTACGAAATCAAACGCGTCTTCCCCGATCGCGAACCCGTCGAGCTCCCGATCGAACACCCGATCTTCCACTGCGTGTTCGATCTCAAAGAAAAACCGCAGATGCCGAGCATCCACCAATTCCTCGCGACGGGACAAACCTTCGAACGCGACGGCATCGGCGGCACCCAGGAGGTCCACTACCGCGCGCTCTTCGACGACAAGGGCCGCATGATGGCCATCATCTGCCACAACACCGACCTCGGCGACGGCTGGGAACGCGAGGGCGAAGACCCCACCTACTTCGAGCGGTTCGCCGAGAAAATGGCCTATCCCATGGCCATCAACATCCTCTTCTACGCCATGACCCACTGAGTTGTCGTAGCTACGAGCGTGAGCGAGTGGCCCGCTCACAAATTCCTCACGCACCACATCAGGAACTGCATCTCTCATGATCGAAACCGCCCCACCCCTCACCGACGAGGCCGCCTACCAGCGTCTCCAATCCGGCCGCGAACGCGTCTCCGCCGAACTCGCCAAGGTCATCGTCGGCCAGCGCGAGGTCGTCGAACAACTCCTCTTCGCCCTCCTCGCCGGCGGCCACTGCCTGCTCACCGGCGCCCCGGGCCTCGCCAAAACCCTCCTCGTCAAATCGCTCGCGCAGGTCTTTCACCTCCAGTTCCAACGCATCCAGTTCACACCCGACTTGATGCCTGCCGACATCACCGGCACCGAAATCCTCACCGAAACACCCGAGGGCCGCCGCCTCACCTTCGTTCGCGGCCCCATCTTCTCCAACCTCGTCCTCGCCGACGAAATCAACCGCACCCCGCCCAAAACCCAGGCCGCGCTCCTCGAAGCCATGCAGGAGCATCAAGTCACCGCCGCCGGCGTTCGCCACTCGCTCTCCGAACCGTTCTTCGTCCTCGCCACGCAAAACCCGATCGAGATGGAGGGCACCTACCCGCTCCCCGAAGCCCAGCTCGATCGCTTTCTCTTCAACGTCCTCATCGATTACCTCCCCGAAGCCGACGAGATCGCCGTCGTCCAGCAAACCACCTCGCGCGCCGCGCCCTCGCTCGAGCCCGTTTTCACCGGCGAAGACATCCTCGCTTTCCAAAACCTCGTCCGCCACGTCCCGATCGCCGAAGACGTCATCCGCTTCGCCGTCCGTCTCTCCGCCGCTTCCCGCCCCGGCACCGAAAACGCGCCCGCCTTCGTCAACAATTGGGTCAACTGGGGCGCCGGCACCCGCGCCGCTCAAGCCCTCGTCATCGGCGCCAAGGCCCGCGCCCTCTGGCAGGGCCGCACCCACGCGACGATCGACGACATCCGCGCCCTCGCCGCACCGGTATTGAGACACCGGATACTCCTCAACTATCGCGCCGAAGCCGACGGCGTCGATGTCGAGCACGTCATCGAAAAACTCCTCAACACCGAAAGGTAGGGCGCGTTAGCCTGCCCCGACTCGTCGGGTCCCCAACACGCCGCTCCGCCCACCCACCATGTCCCGCAGTCACCCCACTCCCCCGACTGCCTCCCCCCCGCCCGCCTCCCCCTCGCGCGCCCACACTTCCTACACCCCGCGCCCCGCGCCCTCCCTCGACCCCGCCGCCCTCCTCGCCATCCGCGACCTCGAACTTCGCACGCGTCTCGTCATGGAGGGCGTCCGTGCCGGCCTCCACCGCAGTCCGTTCAACGGCTGGGCCGCCGAGTTCACCGAATACCGCCAATACGCCCCGGGCGACGATCTTCGCCACCTCGACTGGCGCGTTCTCGCCCGCACCGACCGCCACTTCCTCAAGAAATACGAGGACGAAACCAACCTCCGCTGCTGGCTCCTCGTCGACTCCAGCGCGTCCATGTCCTTTGGCGCCCGCGGCGTCACCAAATCCGACTACGCCCGCACCCTTGTCGCCACCCTCGCCTGGTTCCTCCACGAACAGCGCGACCTCGTCGGCACCGCGCTTTTCGACGAAAGTATCCACGATGTGGTGACACCGCGCTCGCGCCCCGGACACCTTCGCCGCGTCCTCGCCGCCCTCGCCCGCCCGTCCAACGGCCGCGACACCCACCTCGAAGCTGCCCTCGCCGAGATCGCCCGCCTCGCCCGCCGCCGCAGCCTCATCGTCATCGTTTCCGATTTTCTCACGCCGCCCGCGAATTGGTCGCGCGCCCTCGCCGAGCTTACCGCCGCCCGCCACGACGTCCGCGCCCTGCAAATCCTCGATCCCGCCGAAATCTCCCTCGAGGGCTTCGGCCGCCCCGCCCTCTGGGAAGACATCGAAACCGGCGAAACCCGCTACGTCGACCCCGCCCGCGCCACCGATCTCTATCGCCGCCGGCTCGAAGAACACACCGCCGAGCTCCACACCGCCTTCAATCGCGCCCGCGTGTCCCGCCAGCTCATCACCACCGACGAGCCTCTCGACACCGCCCTCCTCCGCTTCCTCAACGGCAAAGCTCGTAGCAACGAGCAGCCTGCCCCGACACGTCAGGGTAAGCGAGTGGCTCAATTGGGCTCAGCCCGCCATCCCCGGCCATGACCTTCCTCACGCCTTGGTTCCTCGCCGGCGTGGCGCTCATCGCCGGTCCCATCATCGCCCACCTTATCCGGCGCGCCACACGCGAACGCGTCGTCTTCACCGCGATCCGTTTTCTGGATACGTCCGCGCCCCGCCTCGACCGCCGCAGCCGCATCCAACATCCCTGGCTCCTTTTCCTCCGGTGCCTCATCGTCGCCGTTCTCGCCTTCGGCTTCGCCCGCCCGTTCTTCCGCGAAAGCCTCCCGCCCGTCGCCGTCACCACCATCCCGCGCCACGTCGTCGCCGTTCTCGACGAAAGCGCCAGCATGCAACGCGCCGGCTCCTTCGACGCCGCCAAGTCCCGCCTCCTCTCCCTCGCCGCCGAGCTCAACCCCACCGACGTCCTCTCACTCCTCACCGCCGGCGATCGCATCTCCGAACTTATCAGCGCCTCCCAGTGGCTTTCCACTCCGCCGGAAAACCGCACCGCCTTGGTCCGCTCCGTCCTCGACTCGCGCACTCCCGGCTGGGGTCCCACACCTCTCGACCGCGCCGCCGAAGCCGCGCTCGCCCGCTGGGAAGACATGGCCGAAATCACCGGCGCCGACACCGCCCGCCGTGAGCTCATCCTCGTCTCCGACTTCTCCACCGGCTCCCGCACCGCCGGCCTCGCCAACCTCGCCTGGCCCGCCAACGCCGAGGTCGTCCTCCGCCAGATCACGCCGTCCATCCTCGGCAACGCCAGTCTCCACTGGCTCGGCTGGTC